>NZ_JAOPFU010000009.1 GCF_025515275.1 Catenovulum sp. 2E275 | reverse complement strand
TAAACAAAAATAAAGTGGTGGGTCATGCAGGATTCGAACCTGCGACAAATGGATTAAAAGTCCACTGCTCTACCAGCTGAGCTAATGACCCCTACCTGTTTTCAAACTTGGCTGATGCCCCGCTTGCTAACGGGGGCGTATGATACTGATATGCGAAGCGAACGCAACAAAAATTTCATTTTTTTTTAGAAAAAACGCTTTTTTTATTTAATCGGTTATAAAAAGACCGAAAAGGTTCAAAAATCAATCAATTAGATAGTTAATTTTACAAAATAAACTATCTAAGAAATTATCATCGGTATCGGTTAGTTTAAATTAGCAAGACGTGACTTTGCTAATTTAGCCACGGTCGAGTCGCCATATTCATTAATCACTTGCTGGTATTTTTCTTTAGCAAGTTGAGGTTTGTTCATTTTTTGCGCAACCATCCCTAATTTAAATATCGCATCTGCCCGCTTATTTGAATCTGGATACTTTTGAACAACCGTATTAAAACTACTCGCGGCTTCTTGATACTGCCCCTTTGTAAATAATAATTGTCCTAACCAATATTGAGCATTTGGCTGGTAAACTGAGTTTGGATATTGCTGAATGAAAGCCCGAAATTCAGGGATTGCATCATCATATCTTTGATCTTTCAGTACCAAATTAACAGCTTTATCATAAGCTTGGTTTTCATCTAAACTATTAGAGTATGAAGAAGTTGGACTCGAACTTGGCCCACTATTAATTACCCCAAAATCTTGTTCAGAATCAACACCACTAGAACGATTAATTTGACTAGCTTGTTTAGTTAATTCAGCTAGCTTATCTAGTTCTTGATATAGTTCTCTCTGTCTTTCTAATATTTGAGATAATTTATAATTATGCTCTTCGCTGATACCTCTAAGTTCTGCAATTTCTGTTTGCAACGAATCTACTTGTTGGCTCATTAATGCCTGAGAGCGACTTTTAGCTTCTACTGAACGTTCCAATAAATCAATTCGTTCGCCTAATGACATATTTCGCTCAGCAAAAGCTAAAGGAGTGGACATCACAGATGCCACCCCTATGCTGAGAGCGATGATTTTAGATAGCTTTTTCATAATCTCAGCTTTTAATCAATTAATAAACTAAAACTGCGCGACGATTTTTAGCAAAAGCAGACTCTGTACGAGATCTATCAAGAGCCTTTTCTTCACCATAACTTACAGTTGAAATTTGAGCAGACATAACACCTAAGTTTTGTAAATACTTAGCAACACTCTTTGCACGGCGCTCACCCAAAGCAATGTTATATTCCGGCGTACCACGCTCATCAGCATGGCCTTCAATTAACACTTTAGCACTTGGATTCGAACGTAAATAAGCGGCATGAGCCTCTAATACTTCAAAGTATTTTGCTTGAATTTGAGAACCATCAAAATCAAAGAAAATCATGTTAGTTTCACGTAATGCTGCTTGCTTACGTTCTTGAGCTTCAATTTCCATTTGACGTTTTTTCTCAAGTGTCATTACTTCAACTGAGTCCTCATTATTCATAGAGCCTGTTTGAGCCGAATCAGAGTTTGTCATACCAGCAGTATCTTCATCGCCTGTAGTTGTAGAACAAGCTGCTGTTAACATTGGAAGAACAACAACTAAATATTTTAATAATTGGTTAGCTTGCATGTGCTTATCCTTATTATTGCTTATTAAATTAAAATTAAACCACGATTACATATAGGGAGACCAAGCCGGAGACTTCACCTGCCCTTCACCTGCTGGTAAGCGAGCTTTAAAGCGACCATCAACCGAAACCAAGGCTAAAACCTGATTCTGACCATGTAATGTGCTATAAATTATCATATTTCCATTAGGAGAAAAACTAGGTGACTCATCTAAATGAGTTTTAGTTAAAACTTGTAATGCTCCGGTGCGTAAGTCCTGTTTCGCAATATGATAATTGCCACGAGTACGATTAACCATAATCAAGCTTTTACCATCAGGGGTATAAGATCCGCCCAAGTTCATTTCACCTGTAAAAGTGAGCCTATTTACTTTACCACTGTTAATATTAATTTCATATAACTGGGCTCGACCGCCCCGCTCTGAAGAAAATACTAATCTTTCACCATCAGGTGACCAACTTGGCTCTGTATCTATTGTACGGTTATTCGTTAAACGAGTTAGCTTTCGAGTTAGCATATCCATAATATAAATTTCTGGATTACCGTCTTTTGATAAAACCAACGCCATTTTAGAACCATCCGGAGACCAGCTAGGTGCACCATTAATTCCTGGGAATGAAGCTATCATTTCCCTAGAACCTGAATATAAATCATGAATAAAGACTTGAGCTTGACGATTTTCAAAAGTCACATACGCAAGCTTTGTTGCATCAGGAGACCAAGACGGAGACATTAAAGGCTCTTTACTACGTACGATTTCCTGTTCATTAAAACCATCATAATCGGCAATGACTAACTTATATGGACGAGTGCCACTATCAGCAACCAAGACATAAGCAATTTTAGTCTGGAATGCGCCTTTAATACCGGTCAGTTGCTCAAAAATACGATCACTCATTGCATGGCCGACACGACGAAAATCTGACATATCAAATTGCAGCGGGCGGCTTTCAAATAAAATATGAGCTTTAGATTCTACTAGTTTACCATTACTCATCGTTTGGGGACTGCCGCCAGTCACTTGGCCTCGAACAATATCAATAATTTGGTACTGGGCAATAAATAAGCCCGGTCTCACATCTTTAACCTGGCCAATCACAATAGTATCTATATTTCGTTCTGCCCAAGCCGAAAAATCCACTTCAGCACTACTAACAGGGTGCTGCGGCATGTCTTGTGGTTTAATTGCATTAAACTTACCACTTCTCATTAAATCAGCAGAAATAATTTCAGCTATATTTTGAGGCATTTGTGCAGTGCCTTTATATTCAAACGGAACAATCCCTATTGGTTGGGCACTATCCAAACCTTCTGTAATTAAAATTTCGATTGCGGCCTGACTTGAAAAAGCCGTTAAAAATAAGCTAATAGCAAATAGTACTCGTTTCATATTGTCACTCTTATCGAATTAGTTTTCAGGTGCTACGGTTAAATTGATATCTCGTAATAAAGCAGTTACTTCTGGGTCACTAGAAACCGGTAACTGGTTTGTTTTATACACAGCTTTTTCTGCAGCTTGGCAAGTTTGCGCATTACCTGACAACGTTTTAACCGAAGTTACAAAACCATTACTCGCCAGCTTAATATTCAATTTACAACTAGTACCAGCCAAAGATGGATCTGTATATAAGTTACTTTGAATAGCAGAGCGGATCAAAGCAACATATTTATCTTTTTCAGATAAAACCTGTCGGTTTCGTTGTTTATCGCGCGCAGCTTTCTCGGCCGCCATCTGCTCTTCTAACATACGCTGCATTTCAGCTTTTTCTCGAGCTTCCTGCTCTTTTTTCAGCCTTTCAGCTTCTTTACGTTTACGCTCTTCTTCCGCTTTCCGTGCTTCTTCCTCTTTGCGTTTGCGTTCAGCTTCGGCTTTTTGTGCAGCTTCACGTGCTTTGCGAGCTTCGTCTTCTGCTTTACGTTTTTCTGCCGCTTGTTTTTCTGCGGCCTCTTTTAGCTCTTTTGCTCGTTTAGCTTCTTTTATCTGGCGCTCTTTTGCCGCTTGCGCTTCTGCTTCTGCGGCTTTTTTCTGCTCAGCTAATTTTTGTAAATTGGCTTCGTTTTGACGACGAGAATTTTCAGCCGCTTGTGCACGTCGTTCTAATTCTGCAACTCGCTTATCTTCTTCTGCTTGCTTAGCCGCTTTGGCAGCTTCCATTTTTTTAACCTGAGCTTCCAACGCAGATTTATCCACTGAGACAGCGTGAACCACTTCTTTGTCTGGTTTATTTTGAGCATTTTGTGGTTGGTGCGGCGTTTTAAACTCCATACTCACAAACAAAACTAACCCTAAAATAATATGAACAAAAATTGAAATACCAAATGCAACAGGATATGTCATCTGATTACTCCTCAACTGGATCTGTCATTAAACCAACAGATTCAACGCCCTGTTTTTGTAATAACACCATCAAATTGACGACTGCATCATAAGTGACAGTACCGTCTCCTTCGACCATTACCGGGCGATCCGGTTCAACTTTTAAATAGGCACCTACCACAGCAGCAAGTTCTTGTGGCACCATAGGACCTTCTTTTTTGCTACCATCAGTGACAAAATATTCATAATCAGCGGTAACAGAGACAATCACGGGTGGTTTACTATCTTCAGCCAATGGGTTGGCATCTGCTTTTGGTAAGTCTACATTCACCCCGGCAGTAATTAAGGGGGCTGTTACCATAAAAATAATTAATAAAACCAACATAACATCAATATAAGGGACAACATTAATGTCGGATACGGGTCTGCGTCGCTTACGTATTTCCATACTATTAAGCTCCGTTATTATTCGCTGTATTGCCAGTTGGAGTATTCATTGCCTGACGATGCAAAATCGCTGAAAATTCTTCCATAAAGTTATGTAAATTATTTTCTAGTTTTTCAACTCTATGTGAGAAGCGGTTATAAGCAATAACAGCTGGAATCGCGGCAAATAACCCCATCGCGGTTGCTATTAATGCTTCGGCAATGCCCGGTGCAACCATAGCTAAAGTTGCTTGTTGTACTTCGCCTAAAGCAATAAACGCGTTCATAATCCCCCATACAGTACCAAATAAACCGATGTAAGGACTGATCGAACCAACCGTTGCTAAAAAAGGTAAATGCGTTTCCAGATTGTCAATCTCACGTGATAAGCTCACTCGCATTGAGCGGTAAGTTGCATCCATTACGGCTTCAGACGATGATCCATTTGCTTTACGTGAGCGGGCGAACTCTTTAAAGCCCGCTTTAAATAAACTTTCTGAGCCAGATAACTCGCCCACTTTATGGGTGACTTCATGATACAAATTACTTAAATCGACTCCCGACCAGAATCTATCTTCAAAAGCACGCGATTGTTTTGCTGCATTATTGAGCGCATTAGCGCGTTTGAAAATCATAGTCCAAGAAATAACAGACAAAGCAAGCAAAATAAGCATTACTGCTTTAACTAATAAACTGGCTTGCATGAATAAACCGAAGAAACTAATATCTGCTGACACTCTTTGATTCCTTAATTTTTATAAATTTCTGTACCTGTTAAGCGCTTTTGAATATTTGCCACTTTACTATGTCACTAAATGTTAATACCAAACATATCCATCTTAATAATACGGATGAGCAGTAGTCAATTAACTTTTGTAATATTAAACTGACAATATTTAAACCTTGGATTTGATAAATTTGGTTAAATAAAGTTCCACGTCAAATCCAACTTGAGCATAAAATACATCATTCTTTTTTACGCTGTAAAATATACGCTAAATACTAAACAAAAAATATGATTGAATACACATAACTAAAAAAACTTATTAGTTATTAATTAGTAGTGTGCCTTAGTTCATTATTTTTTATCGTTTTGAATCAATCCAAAATGCAAAAAAGCGCGTTGCGTGGCGATTCGTCCTCGAGGAGTACGCTGGATAAAACCCTGCTGAATTAAAAACGGCTCGATGACATCTTCAATTGTATCTTTCTCTTCCCCAATCGCTGCCGCAATATTATCTAAACCTACCGGGCCACCATCAAATTTTTCAATAATGGCTTCCAGTAGTTTTCTATCCATATAATCAAAACCTTGATCATCTACATTCAATAAATTAAGCGCTTGTTCGGCAATTTTATCATCTGCAATACCATCTGCTTTTACATCGGCATAATCTCTCACCCGACGTAATAAACGGTTTGCGATTCGCGGGGTTCCACGAGAGCGAATCGCAATTTCGCGGGCGCCTTCGCTGCTTAACTCCATTTGTAAAAAGTGAGCGCTGCGACTAATAATCTTTTCAAGCTCATCAACCGCATAAAACTCAAGTCGTTGAACTAAACCAAATCGGTCACGTAGCGGAGAAGTTAATGAACCAGCCCGAGTGGTAGCCCCCACCAAAGTAAAAGGGGGTAAATCTAATTTAATGGAGCGTGCAGCTGGGCCTTCGCCTATCATAATATCCAGTTGATAATCTTCCATTGCCGGATATAAAACTTCTTCAACCGCTGGACTTAACCTATGAATTTCATCAATAAACAAAACATCATGCGGTTCTAAATTGGTTAATAAAGCCGCCAAATCACCGGCTTTTTCAAGTACAGGGCCAGAAGTGGTTTTAATATTCACATTCATTTCGTTAGCAATAATTCGAGCTAATGTAGTTTTTCCTAAACCGGGCGGCCCAAAAATAAGTACATGATCCAATGCGTCCTGCCGCTTTTTTGAAGCTTCAATCGCAATGCTCATTTGCTCAACAACATGCAACTGGCCCGTATAGTCGGCTAAGGTTTGCGGACGAATTGCCCGATCAACTGTTTCATCATCAAACTGTGCTTGTGCACTTATTAAACGATCTGCTTCTATCATAAATTACAACATGCTCTTTAATGCTAAACGAATAATTTGCTCACTAGACGATTGCCCTGCAGAAACTTTTTTAACCGCACTTTCGGCCTGATTAGCTTTATACCCCAGTGCAATCAAAGCTTCAATAGCATCCTGACTGGCACTTTGTGACTGGTTATATTCAAGCGGTTGCACACCTGCATCGACACCAGCAGATGGGCTAATATCAGAAGATACGGCCTGCCATTTAGCTAATCTGTCTTTCATTTCGAGTAATAAGCGCTCAGCGGTTTTTTTGCCAACCCCCGGAATTTTAACCAGTCGATTCACTTCGGCATGCTGTACCGTAGCAATAAACTCTTGACCCGACATAGCGGATAAAATAGCTAAAGCGAGCTTAGGACCAACCCCATTTGCTTTTAATAGCTCACGAAATAAATCTCTTTCATACCGGCTATGAAACCCATACAAAGCATGCGCATCTTCACGAATCACCTGATGAATAAAAATGGTTTGTTTTTGGTCTATTTCTGCCAGTTGATAAAAACTGGTCATTGGTAAATGAATCTCATAACCTACACCCTGAACATCCAATACACATTCTGGTGGTAGCTTTTCAACAATCATGCCGGTTAATCTTGAGATCATAACAACCCTCTTTTAAATATATATACCCGTACTGCTTCAAGATACTTGATTTCAGCCGGAGAATTAGCGCAAACGTCGCCTAACTGTTTTTGTTGCTTGCCCAGCCAAACCAATTAAGCTTTGTCTGGTATGGGCATAACATAAAGCAACAGCCAAAGCATCTGCCGCATCGGCCTGCGGGCTTTTATTCAGTTTTAAAATATGCGAAACCATGTGCTGAACCTGTGTTTTTTCAGCATTGCCTTTACCAACCACGGCTTGTTTAATTTGCCTTGCCGAAAATTCAGCTACTTCAATACCAGCATGTCCGGCGGCAACAATCGCGGCGCCTCTGGCCTGCCCGAGTTTAATCGCCGAATCAGGATTATGTGCCAAAAAAACCTGTTCGATGGCAAAAGAGTCCGGCTGAAACTGAGTAATAATTTCGCTGACACCATTAAATATTTTAATTAGACGCTCAGGTAAAGGCGCATCGCCTAACCGAATACACCCACTGCCTAAATATAAAAACTGATTACGGTTTTGTTTTATAACCCCATAACCTGTAATGCGTGAACCCGGATCTATCCCTAAAATAATACTCAATGAATTATCCTGATTAATTGGTGAATGAAACCGCCAGCAATACAAAACCGAACAAACTTTAACACAGTTATTTTGATTAAGGGCTGACAACTCATAGGCAGAAGCGAGGGGTTAAGAAATGCAGGAACAAACCATGCCTGACAATAAAATTCAGGCATGGCAACTTTCATTACTCTACTTTATCAGCAGGTTTAACTGCTTGAATGCCTAACTCTTTTAATTGCTCAGGATTTGCAAACCCCGGTGCATTAGTCAGCGGACAAGCGGCAGTTGTTGTTTTAGGGAATGCCATCACATCACGAATAGATGAAGCGCCTGTCATCAGCATTACTAAACGGTCTAAACCAAATGCCAAACCTGCATGTGGCGGCGCACCAAATTTTAAAGCATCTAATAAGAAACCAAATTTTTCTTTCGCTTCTTCTTCATTAATACCTAAAATTTCAAAAACAGCAGCCTGCATATCCTGCTTATGAATACGCACCGAGCCACCACCAACTTCACAGCCGTTTAACACCATATCATAAGCATTTGATAAGGTATTTTCTGGGTTAGCTTTTAATTCATCAGCCGTCACATCGACTGGTGCTGTAAACGGATGGTGAAGTGGCGTTAAGCCGCCTTCAATTTCTTCAAACATTGGAAAATCAACCACCCATAAAGGCTTCCAGCAATCTTCCACTAAACCTAACTGCTCACCAATTTTTAATCTTAATGCACCAATTGCTTCTGATACCACAGTGTATTTATCTGAACCAAAAAAGATAATATCACCGGTTTGCGCATCCAAACGCGCCAAAATAGATTCAGCAACGGCTTGTGGTAAAAATTTTAAAATAGGCGATTGTAAACCATCCATGCCTTGCACTAAATCATTCACCTTAATCCAAGCTAAACCTTTGGCTCCATAAATACCAACAAACTTAGTTAATTCATCAATATCTTTACGCGAGAACTTTTCAGCGCCGCCCGGTACTTTTAATGCAGCAACGCGACCTTTTGGATCGTTAGCTGGGCCAGAAAATACTTTAAACTCAACCTCTTTTAATAAATCAGCAACATCAACCATTTCCAGCGGGTTACGTAAATCCGGTTTATCACTACCATATTTAGTCATGGCTTCGGCATAAGTCATTTTAGGGAAATCCCCCAAATCAACATCTAGCAATTTGATAAATAATTGGCGCACCATATCTTCGGTAACAGCCATCACTTCATCTGCCGACATAAACGACGTTTCAATATCTATTTGAGTAAATTCTGGTTGGCGATCCGCACGTAAGTCTTCATCACGGAAACACTTAACAATCTGATAATATCTGTCCATACCAGACATCATTAATAATTGTTTAAATAACTGAGGCGATTGCGGCAAAGCAAAAAATTGCCCTTTATGAGTACGGCTAGGTACTAAATAATCGCGTGCACCTTCTGGCGTCGCTTTAGTTAAAATGGGCGTTTCAATATCTAAAAAGTCGTGGCTATCTAAATAGTTACGAATTTCGCTTGCAACTTTTGCACGGAATTTAATTTTATGAGTCATCTCAGGACGACGTAAATCTAAATAACGGTATTTTAATCTTTGTTCTTCCGAGTTATTTTGATGGCCGCCCATATCAATTGGTAATACATCTGAGCTATTTAAAATCGTTAATTCAGACGCTAAAATTTCAACTCCACCCGTTGCCATGTTTTTGTTCACCTGACTTTCTGGACGAGCGCGCACAGTACCACTTAACTGAATACAAAATTCGTGTTTTAATTTATTGGCAGTAGCAAATAAAGCTTCAAAATCAGGATCAACCACTACTTGCACTAACCCTTTAACATCGCGTAAATCTAAAAAGATTAACCCGCCTAAATCACGACGACGATTAACCCATCCACATAAAGTAACTGACTGACCAACTAAAGATTCATTAACCTGACCACAATAATGGCTACGCATATTTATTCTATTCCTGATTCTGTTTATTAATTAATGCAGTAAAGCATAAAGCTTATAAAAATTGCCGGAGATTATATACCCAAATTGAGCTTAAATGCGAACATCGACTGGCTATTTAGCTAAAAAAATAGCGCTTTACACTCGTTTGAGTTAAGCTTGCCACCCGCTGTGGCAACTGCCGCTAAAAGCGGTCTATATTGTCTATAAAGCATCACCCACGAGAGCATCTATGAAGTTTACCGAGTTAGGTTTATCCGAGCCGATTTTAAAAGCAATTGAAAAACAAGGTTATCAAACCCCATCACCAATTCAGGCCAAAGCCATTCCTGCGATTTTAAGCGGACGCGATATTATGGCCGCAGCTCAAACCGGCACAGGTAAAACCGCAGGTTTTACTTTACCTATTTTGGAAAAACTGGCGACTCAAAAACGGGCGAGTTCAAATCAGGTTAAAGCATTGGTATTAACCCCAACCCGTGAACTGGCTGCGCAGGTTGCAGACAATATCACTAAATACAGTGAATTTTTAACCATCCGCGCCGATGTGGTTTATGGCGGCGTAAAAATTAATCCACAAATGTTGCGTTTAACTAAAGGCGTTGAGATTTTAGTGGCAACGCCCGGACGTTTACTCGACTTACACCAACAAAATGCTGTCCGCTTTAACGAGCTAGAAACATTTGTATTGGATGAAGCCGACCGAATGTTGGATATGGGTTTTATCCGCGACATAAAAAAAATTATTAATCTTTTACCGCAGCAGCGTCAAAACTTAATGTTTTCTGCAACATTTTCAGAAGAAATTAAAGCGCTGGCTCAAGGGTTAATCAATAATCCAATTGAAATTTCAGTCACACCGGCTAACTCAACCGTAGAAACTGTTGAACATTGGATTTGTCCGGTGGATAAAAATAAAAAAACCGATGTTTTGATCAGATTAATTAAAGATAATAACTGGCAACAAGCGTTAGTTTTTAGCCGAACCAAACATGGCGCTAATCGTTTAGTGAGAATGCTTTGTGGTGCTGATATTAAAGCGGCTGCGATTCATGGCAATAAAAGCCAAGCAGCTAGAACCAAAGCGCTGGCTGATTTTAAAGCGGGTGAAACTCAAATTTTAGTAGCGACAGATATAGCAGCTCGCGGGATTGATATTAGTCAATTACCACAAGTGGTTAATTATGATTTACCGAATATTGCTGAAGATTATGTGCATAGAATTGGCCGAACTGGCCGCGCCGGACAATCTGGTCAGGCAATTTCATTGGTGTGCGCTGCCGAAAGCAAAGAGTTATTTGAAATAGAGCGCTTAATTCAAAAAGTATTACCACGCCAACCGCTTGAAAATTTTGAGCCAGTTAATCCACTACCAGAATCTGTGTTAAGGGCTCCAAAAAAGAAACGCCCTAAAAAACCAAAAAAAGATAAAATTCAGCCTGAACAAAAACATTCAGGAGATATTGACTCAAAGGCGACTTCAGTTAATCAACCTAGTCGCAATAGACAAGCTCCTAAAAATAGAGCTAAGTCCAGACCAGCTAAAAAACAGGGATTGAACGAAAACAATCATTCTAATAGCCAGAAAAGTCGAGAAAACAACAATAAACCATCAGCTCAAAAAGAAAAACGTGCAAAAAATAAAACTTTTACTTTTAAAGCAAACTTATAATAGTTAATCAAAGAAAAACTGCTGTTTATAACAGCCGTTTTTCTTTGTACTTTTAAATTACTCATTTATTTACTTAAGCGTTTAATCAATTCTAAACGTTATTTAACCTTACCTTAGTATAAAAACTGTCGGGCAATTTTCTATGTACGACAGGTCAGATTATTTAGATTCAAGCATTTGCTCAATATGCTCACGACTGCGGTGGCGTACATCTTTTCCTTTAATTAAATAAATAACATGTTCGCTTAAATTTTGGCAACGATCGCCTATTCTTTCTAAAGAGCGTGTCGCCCATACTACATCCATAACTTTAGGAATCGATCTAGGATCTTCCATCATATGTGTCATTAATTGGCGAGTAATTGCTTCGTAAGCTTTATCAATTTTTTTATCTAATTTATACACTTCGTAAGCTGCGTCACTGTCCATTCGGGCCATCGCATCTAACACTTTATTAAACATAGTTAAAACTTGTTGACCCATATGGTCTAAATCAACAATAAACTGGTGTTCCTGATTTTTAAATTGAACCTGTGCAGCTTTCACCATTCTGCAAGTTTCATCACCAATCCGCTCTAAATCAGCAATCATTTTAGCAACAGCTAAAATGATCCTTAAATCGATTGCAGCAGGTTGACGTTTAGCAATGATACGGGCACATTCTTCATCGATCGCTAGTTCATAAGCATTAATCTTGCGGTCATTTTCAACTACTTTTTCAGCCAGTTTTTCATCAAAACTGCTTATAGCTTCTAGTGCTTGAGTAATTTGTTGCTCAACAAGCCCTCCCATATCTAACACGCTACTCATAATACGCTCGAGCTCGATATTAAATTGGCCGGAAATATGTTTATCTAGTTTTAAATCCATAACTCATAACCTTATACTTACCTAACTAATAATATTAATATAATTATAGTCGGTATTTTTTAGCCATAACGGCCTGTAATATAATCTTCGGTTTTCTTTTTTGCTGGTGTAGTAAATAGTTGATTAGTATCTGAATATTCTATCAACTCTCCCATAAACATAAATGCTGCATAATTAGATACACGAGCAGCTTGTTGCATGTTATGTGTCACTATCACCACTGTATAAGTTTCTTTTAGGTCGTTAATTAATTCTTCAATGGTTAAAGTTGAAATTGGATCAAGCGCAGAAGTTGGCTCATCCAATAATAAAACTTTAGGTTCAATTGCAATTGCACGTGCAATCACTAACCTTTGTTGCTGACCACCAGATAAACCAAAAGCGCTATCGTTTAATCTATCTTTTACTTCATCCCATAATGCTGCTTTACGTAATGACGTTTCAACTACTTCATCTAATTTACGCTTGTCTTTAATCCCTTGAATACGTAGCCCATATACTACATTTTCATAAATAGATTTAGGAAATGGATTAGGACGCTGAAATACCATGCCGACATTCTGGCGTAAATTAGCCACATCTATGTCTTTATCATAAATGTTTTTACCCTCTAATAATATTTCGCCTTTTACCTGACAAATATCAACTAAATCATTCATCCGATTAATACAACGCAATAATGTCGATTTACCACAACCAGACGGTCCGATAAAGGCTGTTACTTTACCTTTAGGTATTTTCATATCAATGTTATATAGCGCTTGTTTATCGCCATAAAATAAATTTAAGTCACGCATTTCAAGTGCAGTTTGCTCTGCACTTAATTCATTGGGTGAAATTGCGTTATGTAACTTTGTAACTTCAGGTGATAATGAAATCATCTTAAATAAACCTTTTAACTTTAAATATCTTAGTGCTCAAGCGACTTATATTTTTCACGTAAATGATTGCGAATACCAATAGCGGTAATATTCAGTGCAACTATCACTGTCACCAATAAAAACGCGGTAGCATAAACAAGCGGTCTGGCGGCTTCAACATTCGGGCTTTGAAAACCGACATCATAAATATGAAAACCTAAATGCATAAATTTACGGTCAACGTGAATAAACGGGAAATTACCATCTAAAGGTAAAGTCGGTGCCATTTTTACCACACCAACTAACATTAAAGGTGCGACTTCACCGGCAGCACGAGCAACAGCTAAAATTAACCCTGTCATAATAGCCGGACTCGCCATTGGAATAATAATCCGCCATAAAGTTTCAGCTTTAGTTGCTCCTAACGCTAAACTACCTTGGCGTAACGAGCTTGGAATACGCGACATTCCTTCCTCGGTAGAGACAATCACCACAGGTAAAGTCAAAATTGCTAGCGTTAATGCAGACCAAATAACCCCAGGTGTACCAAACGTTGGGTTAGGTAAAGCTTCCGGATAAAACAATTCGTCAATACTGCCTCCAAGCATATAAACAAAAAAGCCTAAACCAAATACCCCATATACAATAGAAGGCACGCCAGCTAAGTTAATTACCGCGATACGAATAATTTTAGTCACATTATTTTTAGCAGCATATTCGTGCAAATAAATTGCTGCAATAACGCCAAACGGTGTCACGATAACCGCCATTAAAATAACCATAAAAACCGTACCAAAAATAGCAGGAAATACCCCACCTTCAGTATTAGCTTCACGTGGGTCATCACTAATAAACTTACCGATTTGGACAAAAAACCGACCTGTTTTTGCTAGTAAAGTCATATCATTAGGAAAATGAACATCCAGAATTTGAGTCGCAGGAATTTCAACTAATTCTCCTCGCATATCCTCAACTACAACCGCATCTCGGTTTGCTGCTTGACGTAATTTAAAGAGCTCTTTTTCATACTCTTGATAATTTTTGTTGAGCTCTTCAATTTCTGCCTGATATTGAGTTTTAACCTCTTCGGTTAACTCCCCCTCTAACTCCAAGGCTCTTTTCTCTAAACGGATTTTTTCAAGGCGATAATTGATTGCTCCAATTTCGTCATTCTGTAAGTCTAATGCTTTATCGTTTATATCAACAGCACGCTCAATTACACTTTCTAACTTTTCCGCATCAGCTTGCTGACCATCAATAATTACATGCTTTACATAGCCATAAAAATTACCATTTTTACTACGTTCAAATACTGCAATGCCTGTTGTTTTTGCTGCCGATTTAATATCGGTCTCTAAAATCCATCTAAAATCCAATTCCACAAACTCACGGTTACCCGTTTTTACCAATAAACGCTCAACAGACTCGCCTGCTGATGATGGAATCGTTAAGCCAGCTTCACGTAAGCGTTTAGTCGACACCTCTTCCGTATCATAAACTTCACCAATAATTTTTTGTTGAGCTTGCCCTTGTTCAAGCTGAAATTCGTAAATATCAGCTGGCCAAAAATAACTCAAACCACGCCAAGCAATCATTAATAACAAGCCTAATACTGAAATTAAGCTTAAGCTAACAGCACCAGCTGTCATCCAAATCCATGGAGCTCCTGATTTAAACCAATTTTTCATCAATACTAACCTTGGTTATAACGAACTGTATTTGTCACGTAATCGCTGACGAACAAACTCAGCAATTGTGTTAAATACAAAAGTAAAAACAAACAATACGAATGCAGCTAAAAATAGAATTCGGTAGTGAGTACTACCCACTTCAGATTCCGGCATTTCAACCGCTATATTCGCCGACAATGTACGCATCCCCTGAAAGATAGACCAGTCCATAATAGGAGTATTACCAGTAGCCATTAGTACTATCATAGTTTCGCCCACAGCGCGGCCTAATCCCATCATTACGGCTGAGAAAATCCCCGGGCTGGCGGTTAATAAAACCACTCTAACCAAAGTTTGCCATTGACTAGCACCCAGAGCTAAAGAGCCTTGAGATAAGTGCTTAGGGACTGAAAATACTGCATCTTCAGCAATTGAGAAAATGGTTGGAATAACAGCAAATCCCATAGCTATACCCACTACCAAGGAGTTTCTCTGATCGAATGATATCCCTAATTCATCGGTAATAAATAACCGCACATCGCCATCAAAAAACATATCATTTAACCAAGGGCTCATTGCAATACAACCCCAAGCTAATAAGATAATCACTGGAATTAATATTAACGAATCCCATCCGACAGGTAAGCGGTTTTTAATTGAAATAGGTAAGCTATGCCAAATATATGCAACCAGTAAAATACAAACAGGTAAGCCAAATACTAAAACTAGCAAGGCGGCCAAATGCGTTTCTATTAACGGCGCTAACCATAAACCGGCTAAAAAACCTAAAATAACCGTTGGTAACGCTTCCATAATTTCAACGGTCGGTTTAACCAAGGTTCGGATTTTTGCTGGCATAAAATACGCGGTATAAATAGCCGCAGATAAAGCAATAGGAACGGAGAATAGCATGGCATAAAACGCAGCTTTAATGGTCCCGAATGTAATAGGCACTAAACTGAATTTAGACTCAAAGTCATCTGATGCTGAGGTTGACTGCCAAACATAATCCGGTTCACTATAACCTTCATACCACACTTCATTCCATAGTGCAGACCAAGTCACTTCTGGGTGCTCGTTGTGAACGTCAAACACTTGTACTGTTTTATTGGCTTGTAATATATATGCATCAGCTCTAGGAGCAACTGACATAGTCGCAATTTTGCCTTTCGTTATTTCACCATTAAATAACGTAGCTTGACTAGTGGTATAATAAACCCCTAGCTCTCCATTCTCTGAGGTAGCGACAAAACTACGTCTAAAATATTCTGGATATAAATCAGTAACGGCTTGTTTAGATTTAAAACTGCGGATTTTTTCAAAACGACGACCTTTCTCACCGTTTACTTCAAACCACTGACTAATCTCTCCGCTTGAGTCAGCAATCATTATAGAGTTAGCGCCGCCTAATAAACTGGTCGCAGTCACCTGTTTATCATAATCAACAACCTGTCCTTTTGATACAAGAGACACATTCTCTGGATCCCGAGTATTAAATACAAATAATTGACCATTTTGAACAACAAATGCACGTGAAATATCGGCAGTCATTAACAAGTAATCGACTTGACCGCTAACAGCAGGTAAATTGATTTGTGTTTGAACCCACTCTGTTTCATCTGTCATAAAATTAACTTCGGCATCTAAACGAACAAAACGAATGTGGCCTTGTTCATTTTGATAGATAACTCCACCACCTTGTTCAGTAAATGCAAAAGCTAACTTTGAAATGACTGAATCTGAATTAAGAAAAATACCTTGATTTGTCAGTGGGTAATTGATTTGAGGACTAATTTGACGTTGATTATTTGCAAACCCTAATTTGAATTTAGGTTCGGCTATAATTAACTGATTTTTATCCGTTACATAGGCATATTGGTTTAAATGCACCATGCTTTTAGCAAAACTAGAGATTTGATCACCACCAGTAATGTCAAATGTTTTAACTAAACTACCAGCATTAGCTCCAACTAAAGTATAAAATTCTAATTTGGCATCTTTAGTTAATCGAAATGCAGTTTCGACATGGTCATCTAACCCCAAAGCCAGAGTATTCTCAGGCATTGTTATAGATATATCTAGTTTATGATCAATTGATACATCATCAAAGATTGGCTGAACCACGTAAAGTAGGTAAAAGAAAATTAATAGCAATGCAACTAAAACCATAATGCCACCAGTGGTGACACCATATTTAGCTACTTTATCCTTAAGATTGCGAATAAAGTTTTGATTATGAGTTTGATTGGTCGTTTGTAGCATGAGTCAACTTAGTCAATTTTAACTGCGCACATTATATGATGTTTTTATGACAGTTATGTTACATAAGTCTGGATTATTCACAATCCATAAAATCAAATTGACTAAATCGACCTTAAAATAATTAAAAACAAAAGAAAAAACAAAGGCTTCCGAAGAAGCCTTTTAAAAAATAAAGATGACAAAAATATTTCAATTAATATTAGGTCATACTTACAACATAATCGATGTCAACAACATATAAGCGAGAATCGCTAAACCAGCCCCAACAGGTAAAGTAACAACCCAAGAAATAACTATGTTGCGAACAACACCCAAGTTCAATGCCGCAATACCTCGAGCTAAACCAACCCCTAATACCGCACCCACTAAAGTTTGAGTAGTAGAAATTGGTAGACCTGTCCCTGAAGCGATTACAACTGTACTAGCTGCTGCTAATTCAGCAGCAAAACCGCGGCTAGGGGTTAAATGAGTTATACCTTTACCAATGGTCGCCATAACTCGGTGACCAAAAATAGCTAAACCAGCGACAATACCAAATGCCCCTAAAGGTAGAATCCACCAAGCTAATGCCGCTTTTGAACCAATTTCACCACCGCTATGAACCACACTAACAACAGCAGCTAATGGACCAATCGCGTTAGCTACGTCGTTTGAACCATGCGCAAACGCCATACAACAAGCCGTTACAATCATTAAAATAGCGAAGATTTTTTCAACGTTATTAAATTGCATTTCTTTATCAGCTTCAGGATCAATTTTTAAGCGAGCAATAAATAAACGACCAATTAAAGCCACAATGACAGCAATAATGAACGAATATAAATAAGCTTCAGCACCGCTGATTGATACTGCAAAATCAGAAAATACGTGTTTTAACCCTTTTTTGATGGTAACAAGAGATAATACAAAGCCTGCAATCCCCATATAAACAGGGACATAACGTTTTGCATTTTTGATTGGATTATCAGTATCAAAAATAAATCTTTGCGCGCTCATAAAAATAATATAAGCCAAAATACCAGATAAAAGCGGTGTAATAATCCAGCTACCAACAATACCACCAACTTTATCCCAATGAACTGCTTCTGCACCAGCACTGACCACCGCAAAACCAATAATAGCGCCTACAATTGAGTGAGTAGTTGAAACAGGCCACCCCATGTAAGAAGCAAGAGCTAACCAAACACCAGCAGCAATCAAGGCTGAAATCATGCCAATAACAAACAACTCCGGAGCATGAATATAAGGTGTAGAATCAATAATACCTTTACGAATTGTAGAGGTAACTTCACCACCAGCTAAATAAGCCCCGGCGAATTCAAAAATCATTGCGATAATAATCGCTTGCTTGATAGTTAATGCTTTAGAACCAACCGATGTACCCATTGCGTTGGCTACATCGTTTGCCCCAATACCCCAAGCCATAAAAAAACCAACAACTGCGGCAAACAAAATTAAAATTAAGCCGTAACTTTGTAAAATATCCATTAAAAACTCCTGATATTAACGAGCAAGCAACAGCTCTAAACGTCCACCGACAGATTCAGCTTTATCTGCTAAATCACCAACCCATTCAATTACATCATATAAAAACATTGCATCGATCGGATTTAATTCAGATTCATGTTTACGAACAGAAAGACGTAAACTGACTTGAATTGCGTCAGTATCTTTTTCAATTGCATCAATTTCTGAAATAATTTTTTCTACCAGTTCAACCTCACGACCTTTAAAACCAGTTTCTAATAATTCATCCAGTTCATTGATTGCTTTAGCTGCAATTTCCACAGCATCAACACAGCGTTCAAGGTAGGTAAAAAATTCTTCACGAAGGCTTTGAGGGATTGGTAATTCGCGACCAATAACACGTCCGGCAATATCTTTTGCTTTATTCGCAATTTTATCTTGCTGAACTAATAGCTCTAAAACATCAGCACGTTCAACTGGTAAAAACAGCCCTTTAGGTAGCTGCATACGAATCTCACGTTTGATTTTATCTGCATCCTGCTCTTTACTTGAAATTTCCTTTCTTAACGTTTCAGCTAAGGCCCAGTTAGTTTCAAATACAGCTTCAAAAAATGGGACAAGTGTTTGACTTGCACTCTTAGCTATCTCAATGTGCGTTTCTAACGCTTTGAAAGGCGATTTACCAAATACACCTAAAAATGAATTAGCAGACATAGTTTAACCTTTAGTTATTTGTGTATGCGGCGGCGGATTCTACACTAAAAGTAAAGCAAAAAAATAAAACAGCTCAAATAAAGTGATATTTTTTACTTACGCGGCACTTTTAAGTTCTGAATCCCCCAATGTTTCTATTATATTATTTGCTTGCATTTCTGTGCTTTGACTAATTAGATTAGCTTTTTCACTAGCTTGCTGAATAATATTTTGAATATGTTCAATTGAACGTTTAAATTGATTTATATGTTCAAGCTGAGTACTGGCATTATGAAAACTTTGCAGTGCTGTGCTCGCAGAATTTTGAGCTTGAGCTCTGACCACCTCAGCATTAACTGATAACTCCTGTGCAGTAAATGATTGCTCGGCAGATAAACCATCAATAGTTTTTACTGTATCTTCTAAATTAGCAGAAGCTTGTTTTAACTGCCCTAAAATACCGGTAATTTCTCCCAGTGAATCCTGTGTTCGTCTTGATAAGCTGCGAACCTCATCGGCCACTACCGCAAAGCCACGGCCATGCTCACCAGCCCTGGCGGCTTCAATGGCTGCATTTAACGCCAATAAATTAGTTTGCTCAGCAATACTACTAATGGTATCAACAATAGTAGACGCGTTTTCAACCGAGGCTAATAAACTGGCAACAGACTGATAACTCTGATGCGCAGCATCCACAATCGCTTTCGTATTTTCAGTCACAGTACCAATTTTTAAATTACTGTCGGCGATAGAAATTTCGGTTTGTTTAGCATTACTTTGAACCGTTTCAGAGCCGGTATAAACCTCTTCAGCCAACTCAACTAATTGCTCAACAATAGCCGAAGTGCGCTGCATATCCTGAGCAATATCGCCGGTAAAACCTTCTATATCTTTAGTTTCTTTAACTAAACCAGCCAAAGTGGATGAAATATCGACTAATTTGTTATTTTTATCTGCGTTTTCAGATTCAATCTGAACTAACAACTGATTAAAACAATCACTCACTTCATCAATTTCAGAGCGGTTTTTATTAACATGAATGCGTTTTAATTCACCGGTTTCAACTAGCTGTTTAAAGTTAGTGCTCAGTTGACTAATCCGCTTAACCACCCAAGCATATTGAAACACAACAATTAATATCGCTACTAAAATTAAACATAAAGCAGCAGAATATAATAACCATTCGGTTTGTTTATTCACTTTGGCCTGACGTTCAAGCAATTGGCTTTCAAAGGTTAAAAAGCGTGTTTCAAATTGCTCAACCGATACTGCCAATCCATTCAATGCATCTTCAACCAACTTAAGCGAAGCTTGAGTATTAGAGACTTCTTTTGGGTAACGCTTAATTTGCGAGCGTAAATCCCCAATAAACTCATCCCCTATTTCAGCAGGCTCTTCCATCATCCCCAAAAACAAATCGTCTTCGTCTACTGGCTCTGCTTGCGGATAAATTTCAAGTCGAGGTAACAGATAAATCGACTCAACTTGAGTCGCTAACGTTTGGGTAACTTTTAGCAATAAGTCAATGTTTTCTGTAGTTTGGCCGCCTTGCATAAAAGTGCGTTCGCGGCGATAGCTTAGCTGCTGCAAGGCTAAACTCAAATTGGATAATTGCGCTAAATATTGAGTTGCTAGTTTAGGTTTATTTTCAAGCCCTTGTTGAGCATATTCAATCAAACTTTCAATATCACCTAACATACTTTGCTCAGCAAATTGTAATAAAGCAGCACTATTATTACCCAACTTACCAGCAGCTCTCACATCGGTGTTAATCAGCTCAACGATAATTTCTATTTGAGCTAATAAATTTTGATATAACTCTGCATCTTGCTGGATCAGGTTTTGTTTTATCTGTGCTAGTTCTTCTAAAGCCTGATTTAACTTAACTGAATTGCTACTTTCAATATATTGATTAACACTTACTCTAAACTTTTGAGTTAGTAAATTTTTATTATTTTGATATTGATTTAAATTGGCCTGTACTTCTTCTCTTTGAATACCAGACCAGCTAATCAAGGCTATCAACCCTGCACTAATTAACAGCAATATGCCAGCAGACAGATTTGAGAAACTTGAAATTTTCATACCGCTAACCACCTGAGATTAATGGCGCAACCTTAACAGCACTTTATGACACTTTTGTTACAGTTGTCATATTAATTTCCAGCAACACTTATACTTAAATGTAGACAAAGGCGTAATTTAAAACGCATACTTATAAATAAGTTATTAATAAATAGCTAACCCTAAAAGGATTATTAAGATGAATACAAATTATGTTATTTCTGTAATTACTCGCGACAAACCAGGCATTATTGAAAAACTGTCAAAATTAATAAATGAACACCAAGGTAATTGGCTTGCCAGTAATTTCTGTCGTCTTTCAGGCCAGTTCGCTGGTATTGTTGAATTTAGCTGTCCGTCTGAAGAATCTAATAATGTATTAAATGCGCTTGAAAGCCTTTCTAGTCATGAGTTTCAACTTCATATAGCCAAGGGGGAATCTCAAACAGAAAATAATAAAAATATCATTCAGTTAGAGATTGTTGGTAACGACAAGCAAGGAATAATTAAAGAAATTTCTCGCGTATTGGCTTCTCATCATGTCAATTTATTAAAACTGACTTCAAGTTGTGAGAGCGCACCTAACTGGGGTAGTTTATTGTTTAAAGCCCAAGCTGATATTGAAATTCCATCCGATCTAGATATTGATGAGCTAACTGATGCTTTAGAACAAATCGCTAATGACTTAATTGTTGAAGTAAATTTAAGTGCCCGATAAATAATAACGAACTATAATCTTTAAAGTTTTATGACAGTTTTTATGACAACTGTCATAAAAGCGTCACTATAAAAGGTTGTAATTGACTGTAAGTTTTTTAACGATTTTCAGAGCATTATTAATGATCAAAGAACCGACAATTGTACCTAAAGAATTGAGCTGGTTATCTTTTAATGAACGCGTATTACAAGAAGCAGCCGATAAAAGTGTCCCAGTTGTAGAAAGAGTTCGTTTTTTAGGTATTTTTTCCAATAACTTGGATGAGTTTTTTAGAGTCCGTGTAGCTGATGTAAAACGCCGCATTATTATTGAAAAAGCCAATACAGATTCAGTTCCGGACTATAGCGCGACTCAATTATTGGCCGACATTCAGGCTAAAGTGCTTGCCCTGCAAGGTAAATTTGACAGTATTTATAAAGAAGTCACTAAGCAACTGGCCAAACACAAAATTTATTTTGTTGATGAGTCTAAACTCAGTCCATTTCATAATAACTGGTTAAAAGCGTTTTTTAACGATCAGGTTTTAAAACACGTCACGCCAATTATTCCTTCTAAAACGCGTAAGCTGGTTGATTTACTTAACGATAACGAGACTTACCTAGCCGTTCAAATGAGCAAAGGTGACAATACCGAATACGCAATTGTAGAAGTCCCCACTAAAGAAGTTTCACGCTTTATTTTATTACCACCTGAAAAAAGTAAATTAAAAAAAGAAGTTATTTTACTTGATGACATCATTGTGCATAATTTGCGCTCTATTTTTAGTGGCTTTTTTGAATTTGATGAGATTTGTGCTTATTCATTTAAATTAACCAGAGATGCCGAATACAAGGTTGAAGATGAATTAGACCAAAGTGTAGTTGAGCTAATGTCAGAAAGCTTAAAACAAAGATTCAGCGCCGAACCAACCCGAGTTGTATACGACAGGGAAATGCCAGCTAACTTACTAAAATTCTTAAAAAAACAATTACAAATCTCTGATGCAAACGAAGGTTTATTAGCAGGCGGACGTTACCGTAACTTTAAAGACTTTATTGGTTTTCCTAACTTTGGTAGAAAATATTTAGAAAATCCAAGTTTACCGCCGCTCGCCCACCCTCATTTTGTAGAGGCAACCACAGCGTTTGAGGCGATCAAAAAACAAGACATTTTACTGTATTATCCATATCATCAGTTTGACCATTTTACCGAACTGGTTCGTCAGGCTGCGTTTGATCCAGCGGTGACTCAAATCCGTTTGAACATTTACCGGGTTGCCAAAAATTCTCGAATTATTAACTCATTAATCGACGCTGTTAAAAATGGTAAAAGTGTGACCGTGGTCGTTGAGTTAAAGGCCAGATTTGACGAAGAAAACAACATTGAATGGTCACGGATAATGGAAGATGCCGGCATTAAAGTACAAATTGGCATTCCAACGTTAAAAATTCACTCCAAATTGTGCTTAATTCACCGTAAAGAAGATGACGAAATAGTACGCTATGCACATTTAGGCACAGGTAACTTCCACGAAAAAACCGCCAAAATTTATACTGACTACAGTTTATTTACGGCTCATAACGAGATCACCAAAGAAGTCGAAAACGTATTTGATTTTATTCAGCACAGCTACAAAAGGTTTAAGTTTTATCACTTAATGGTGTCGCCGATTAATACCAGAATTAATATTACTCAGTTAATCGATCAGGAAATTAATGCAGCCAGGATCGGCCAGCCAGCTAGAATCGATCTAAAAATTAATAACTTGGTTGATGATCCACTTATCTTAAAATTATACGAAGCCAGTCAGGCTGGTGTTAAAATAAGATTAATTATTCGTGGTATGTGCAGCTTAATGCCCCAAGTAAAAGGCTTAAGCGAAAATATAAGAGCTATCAGTATTGTAGATCGCTTTTTAGAACATCCGAGAGTGATGATTTTTGGTAACAATGGTGATGCTAAAGTTTATATCTCTTCAGCAGACTGGATGACTCGAAACATAGAACACCGAATTGAAGTAAGTTGCCCGATTTATGATGACAAACTCAAACAACAAATCTTGGATATGTTTGAATTACAATACAAAGACACAACTAAAGCCAGAATTGTAGATAAATTGCAACAAAACAATTATGTTGCACGCGGTAACCGCAAAAAAATTCGTTCTCAAGTTGCAATCTATGATTATCTCAAACAATCTAAATATAAATAATCTGTGCTTACTACATGTAGGTTAATTAAAAATGAAAACCAAGGAGTATTAATGCAAGAAGAAAACACAGCAAACACAGCTGACGTGGTAGCCGCATTAGATATAGGCTCCAATAGTTTTCATTTAATTGTTGCACGGATAATTGATGGCTCAATCCAAAATTTACATAAAGTGAAACAAAGAGTTAGGTTAGCTCAGGGTCTATCAGAGGATGATATGCTCAGTCAAGAAGCCATGGATAGAGGACTTGAAACTTTAAGCCAGATGGCTGATACCCTAAAAGGTATTCCACCAGAAAATATTCGGGTCGTTGCAACCTTTACCCTTCGCAAAGCCCGTAACCGTCAAAGTTTTTTAAGCCAGGCTGAAGCCATTTTTCCTTACCCGATTGAAATTATTCCAGGTAAAGAAGAAGCTCGGCTAATCTATCAGGGTGTTGCCCACACAGTTGCTCATGACGGCAATAAATTGGTCATTGATATTGGCGGTGGCAGTACCGAGTTCATTATTGGTGAATATTTTAACCCTTTACATTTAAGTTCTCGCAGCATGGGTTGTGTAAGCTATACCAATCAGTTTTTTAATAAAGGAAAAGTCACTGAACGAGCTTTTCAGCAAGCAATAATCGCTGCAGAACAAGAACTAGAGGTCATAGTTGATACATATAAAGCAACAGGCTGGAATACTGCTCATGGTACATCTGGCACAATTAAAGCTATTCGAGAAGCTATTGTTCAAAATGGCTGGAGCGATGGTGAAATAAAAGCCACACACCTTGAAAAGTTAAAACAAAGCCTAATTACCTATGGTCATATTGATAATATTAATATACCCGGTGTGAGCGAACACCGCCGTCCGGTTTTAGCTGGAGGCCTTGCTGTTTTAATTGCTGCTTTTGATAGTTTAGGTATAGAGTCAATGCATTATGAGGATGCCGCACTGCGTGAAGGCGTTTTATACGAAATGCAAGACAGGTTTAAACACCATGACATTCGGGAACGAACTATAGAAAGCCTAAGTCAAAGATATTCAATAGATACAGCCCAAGCAGCCCGAGTAGCTCGTTCTGCCTGTTTTATTTTTGACCAATTAGAAACTGAATGGAAGTTTGGCAAAAATGATTTTCGCGCTTTATTATACTGGGCTGCTCAGTTACACGAAGTCGGGCTACAAATTCATTCAACAGGTTATCATAAACATTCAGCTTATATAGTTGAAAATACAGATATGCCTGGGTTTAATCAGGAAGAGCAACTAGCAATTGCCAGCTTAGTTCGTTTCCACCGTAAAAAATTTAAAGTTGCAGAACTGCCTAATTTAAGTTTATACAAAACCAATAAACTGATTAGAGCAATCAGAATATTACGCATAGCGGCAATTTTAAATTTACGCCGCCGTGAAAACTACCTACCCGGATATCAGGTAAGCGTTCATGAGGATAAAATAGATTTATTATTTCCAACTGACTTTTTAGCAAACGAAAAGTTATTAAATGCAGATTTAGAAACCGAGCAACAAATTCAACTATCAGCTGGATTTGAGCTTAATTTTTCGTAGTTTTCTTATCACACAAATTCAATCTAAGTCGGCTTTTGACTTTTGTTATAGTCGACTTAGTATTACTTATACATTTAAATCTTCTCTCCCTTCATCGTCACAACATTTGTTATACAGATTTAAACAAAATACCAATCAAAAAGACCATAAACCAACATTTAATTTACTTTAATTTTTTGCGAGAGAAAAATTTCAGCCACTAAAGAAAATTGATAATGAAAAGGATTCTCAATTATGTTAACTTCCCCACCCGCAAATGAATCTTATTTAAAGTGATAATAATTTTATTATTCTAACAAATTTATAAAACAACAATTCAACACATAATTGGAGTTAACAACGTGAAGTTAAAACACCTTCCACTTTCTGCTGCGATTTTATTTGCACTGAATCCTTTAAACGCAATGGCTGCGGAACAAACCACTCAAGGGAATGAGCAAACATCAAAGGACGATATTGAAGTTATTACTGTTAGCGGTAAATACAGTGTTTCTCAAACACTTGATACAGCAACAGGTTTGGGTTTAACACTGCGCGAAACCCCACAATCAGTGACGATTTTAACATCTGACCGTATGTTTGACCAAAATATCAACACAGTAACAGATGCCGTTAATAATGCGGTAGGTGTGGTAACAGAAGAAACAGATAACGTACGTAATTCATTCTTTTCTCGTGGCTTTTCGGTAGACAGCTATCAATTAGATGGTGTCCCTACTTCATGGAGTTTAGGTGGCGATTCTGGTGAAACCGTTGCTGATGTTGCTCTTTATGACCGTATTGAGTTTGTTCGTGGCGCGACTGGTTTATTAACCAGCGTTGGTAACCCTTCTGTTTCAATTAACTTGGTTCGTAAACATGCTGGCAGTAAAAAATTAAAAGGTTATGTAAACCTTGCTACCGGTAGCTGGGATAAAAAATCAATCACAGTCGATGTTGCTAATGGTTTAAATGAAAGTGGCAGCGTTCGTGGCCGTGTGGTGGCTAAATATTTAAATGCAGATTCTTACGTAGATAATTACGAAGATAATAAAAAGATTTTTTACGGTGTATTAGAAACTGACATTACTAGCTCAACTTTATTACGTGTGGGTGCAAGTTATCAAAATAATGATCCACGTGGTGCAACTTGGGGCATGATCCCGACTTATTTATCTGATGGTAGTCAGGCAGATTGGGATATTTCAACCACAACAGCATTAGACTGGAATACATGGGAAAGCACCAATACTAACTACTTTGCAAGCTTAAATCATATTTTTGATAATGGCTGGCAGTTAATTGCTAACTACAACAAAATCAAATACGAAAAATCGACCAAATTATTGTATATCAACCCTTATAGCTTAATTGATATTGAGACAGGTGCAGGCTTAGGCGCACAGCGCTATAACAGCTACGGCGAATCGAAACAAGATAGCTTTGATATTCAGTTAAAAGGTGAATATGAGTTATTTAGCCAAACTCATGAATTTGTTGTTGGTGCTTTGTACAGTGACCAATCTGCATTTACATATACCCGTGATCCTGTAGATAAAGATCCAGAATTACAATGGGATAGTGTCCCGGTAGATAATTTCTTTGAATTTGGTGGTATCCCTGAGCCAGAGTGGACTGAAGCTGAAACTCAAACGCAGGATATGGAAACCGAGCAAAAAGGCTATTATGCAGCAACCCGTATTTCAGTGAACGATGATTTAAAATTCATTGCTGGTGGCCGTATTGCAACTTGGCTACGTACCGGTTTTGACTGGAGTGGTAATGTAGATTACGGTGATGAAAATGAGTTTATCCCTTATGCGGGGGCTTTATACGACATCACAGAGCAACACAGAGTATATGCAAGTTATACTGAAATATTTAAACCACAAAACAGATTAACCAAAAATGGTGACTTTATTGATCCATTGGTAGGTGAAAGTTATGAACTTGGTTTAAAGAGCTCATTTTTAGATGATCGTCTACATACCACTTTTGCTATTTTTAATATTCAGCAAGATAACTTAGCTCAGATTGATACTAGCTTTGTACCAACGGCAGAGCAACAAACGGCATACTACGGTGCACAAGGTACTGAAAGTAAAGGGTTTGAATTTGAAATCGTTGGTCAACCAATTGATGGTTTAAATATCTCTGCTGGTTATTCTCAGTTCGATGCCAAAGATGCTAATGGCAACGAAGTTAACGCAGATATTTCTGACAAACAGTTTAAATTATTTACGACTTACCAATTTGTTAATACTTTACCTGAATTATCAATTGGTGGCGGTGTAAACTGGCAAAATGAATATTCATCATCAGGCGCTAACCCTGTAATAGCGGATCAAACAGATAAATTAGAGCAAGAAGCATTTGCTTTAGTTAACTTAATGGCTCGTTATAAGTTTTCTGATAATTTAAGTGCTCAGTTTAATGCTGAAAACTTAACAGATGAAAAATACAAATCAAATGTAGGTTCGTTCCGCGCATACCGTTACGGTAAGCCACGTAACTTTACCATTAGCTTAAACTACAACTTTTAATGCTTGATAGTTTTGCTATTCAAAAAAATAGGTGCTAACTCAGCACCTATTTTTTTATCTGTCTTTTACCTGCTTTTTATTATCTGCTTTTTATTATCTGCTTTTTATTATCTGCTTTAGTCCAAAAACTTGACCGCACACATTTATCCAAAATAAAACAGATAACTTATCTGGCGCTTTATTTTTGCTGTTTTCTTTTTTGCAGCTGGCTTTGTTTAAAGCTTAAAACCAAAGCAATAAATAGTGCTGAAAAAGTTAAAATTCCAAACCAGTTAATAATCGCATCGGCAATATTAACGCTAAAAAAACAGGCTATAAATGATAATAAAATTAACCCAAGTCCTATCCACTGATAGGCTTTTTCTTGTCTATCCGCTAACATTTTAAGGTTAAATACTTTTCTGTGGCTTGGTGTTAACAAACATAATATTAAAAAACCTAAGCCGCTCATTATCCAAATAAAAAGGTTTATCATTTTTTCACCTGCGCTGCCTGATTATTTATTTGTTCTAACCTAGCTTGATTAACAGCCTGTAACTGATTAAAGCTAATATATAAAATAGCCGTTAACCCTAATAACTGAGCGCTCACTCTAAATAATTTATGACTCGAAAATACCCAGATAATAATTAAGCTATATATTAAAAAGCTTAGTAACATCATCCATAAAAGGCTGCTGGCTTTGTCATAACCAAAGTTATAAAGCAGTAGCTCAGGCAAAAACACTGTTGCAACTAAAGTAAAAGCTGCCCCACCGCATACAGCCAAAATAACCCGATAAAGCACATTAATTTTAGGGTTCTGAAATAAAGATTTAAGTTTTCTCACAATCGCCCCTTTATACCTTAATTTGATTAACTTGCTGCTGCCTTTGTTTTAAGTAGTTAAATAAAACAAACATTGTTAAGCCTGAAAAAATCGTTAATAAATCAATAATGAATAATGTCCAGTCTCGTGGATACTGATAACTGAAAAGATGACGTTCAATCATAATGACACTTACAAAAGGAATACTAAAAAATAAAACTGCATTGATTAAAGCACCATCGCGCCATGTTTTGCTTGCCCCTCTTAATATTGGATAAAGCAAAAAAACGAACCAAGTGGCAAAAAAGCAATGGATCTCCATTTGCGCACGATCAGTAAAATCTACCGGTAATAGCCGATTACTTAATAAATAAACGGCTACAGCCGCGGGTAACCCCAAAATGAAACCGGCATTTAATCCACTAACTAACTTATGACCAAAAGGCATTTTATTTTGCTGTTTTAACTTTTTCTGACGTTTTTCAAACCATAAAATTAAGCCAGTTGCGACCATAAGTGTGCCCATCACGCCAGATAAAAAGTACATCCAACGTAATCCGGTATCAGCAAAACGCCCGGCATGTAAGTTAATCATGGTTTTACGGGTTTGCTCAGCACTGTTAGTTAAAGCTGTATTTTCCAGTAACTCACCAGTTACGGCTGAATAAGTAAGCGTTCGGTAATCTGACAATAAATGCTCAGTTGGCGCTTCATAAAATTTGATAATTGCATTTTTATCGCCCGGGTTTAATACCTCAATATAAGCAACCGGAACACCGTTTAAAGCTTTTTGTGCGGTTAAATAAATATCAGAAAATGGCAGCATATTAGCAGCTTCACCAACGGCTTTAATCTGTATGCCTTGTGGGGTTATTGCATTAAAATATGCGTTGCGGTCTGAAAAACTTAAATTAATAGCCGATACTAAATACATTAGCATCAAGGTGACTAGCCCAGTGTAGGTGATCATTAAATGAAAAGGCAGCGCTAAAACCGAAGTTAAAGTATGCGCATCTAGCCAGCTTCGAGGTCCTTTAAATAATTGCAGGGTAAAAAAGTCTTTAAATATTTTTTTATGAATAATAATACCGGTAATAATTGCAACCAGCATAAACATAGAACAAATACCAACAAACCACCTTGCCCAAAATACAGACACATAATGTAAATCAAAATGAAAACGGTATAAAAAATTACCGCCACGGGTATCTCGCAAAGTTATCTCTTTGCCCTGCCCGTCAAGCACGGCTTTAACAAAACCACGGCCACCCGCATTTTTATCTCGCCAGTATAAAGTGCTAACCCGCTCGCGCTCGCTTGGCAAAGTAATGGACCATCTTGGTGAAGCCATCGCCTTAGCTGATAAAAAAGTTTGTACCTGCTCAATAGCCTGCTCCGGCGGCGCAACAACCTCAACTTCCGGCATCATCCATTGAGTAATTTCATGTTGAAAATACGCTAATGTACCAGTTAAAAATACTGCAAATAATACCCAGCCAACAACCAAACCTGTCCAAGTATGTAACCAAGTCATACTATCTCGAAAGCGCGCTTTCATAATGTGTTAAATTTACTCCACTTAATTGCCCGATACGCTTTTAGTAAAGTGATCAGGGGCAAAAATAAAACGCGTATTAAAGCATGAAACGGGTTTAAAATAAAAATTATTCTCATTTTTTTTATTCATTCTACTCAGGTTAGCAGTTACCCTAAATTTTTAGCACTTTAATTTAATTCTTTTTTAAACCCGGTTTGTTATCCAAATTTAATTAGTTATTCAGCCATAAAATATTAATCTACAACGAAACAAAGCGAGCTATAATCTTGCCTCCAAAATTTAAGAGATATACACATGCCACATTTAAGGTTTTTTGCAGTAGAAGAAAATGTTGTTGAAGTTTTATCTGAGTCATTAGCCGAAGAACTGGCGCAGATAATTGACTGTCCGGTCGATTATTTCACAATGCAAGTCATGCAAAGCCAGTTTTACCGCTCAGGAAAAAAAACAGCTGGAGAAGCTTACGTTGAAGTACACTGGTTTGCCCGTAGCCAAGTATTGCAAAACCAGTTTGCCGAGCATTTAAATAAACGCTTAAAAGCATATTACCCTGAGCAAGATATTACCGTGACTTTTACTCAGTTAGCCGGTGATAATTATTACGAAAATGGTGAGCATTTTTAATTTTTAATCTTAATAACAGGCAATTAATGCCTGTTATTTTTTACTGAAGCTGTACTTTATATAGCGTAGCTAAAGAAATAAACCCTAATTGTTGATAAAGTTTCAATCCCGCCTTTGATGCTTGTAAGCTTACCTGTTTAATGTCTGGTAGTTTTAATTCTGCCAAGATGTGGCTCATCATTTTTTTGGCAATTCCCATTCCCTGATAGTTGGGATGAACCCCTACCTGATGCAAACCTAATACGTCACCAGTTTGATAACTAATGGCCGTACCAGCAATAAAACCTTTATCTAAGTACGCAAATAATCGAGCATTGGGGTTATTTAATAAGTTTTTAATTGCAACTATATCAATTTGATAACCAAATGCTTTGCTACATGTATCGACCCAATTTTGAATTAAGTGAAGATCGGTTAATTGTTTAACATCAGGACAAAATCCCGAAAAATTAATGTTGCGATCCAATCCTAAATTCATAATTTCTAGACTAACAGATTGTTTAGTATTTTCTGCATCAAAACAGGGCTTTTCGATAGTCGCCAAAACGATCTTTTTGTGTAAGTTAGCACGTTGTTGTATTTTATGGGCATCAAGCAGTGAATAGTCTTTTAACCAGAAATGATTCGGCCAAATCTCCTGTTCAAAATGACCATTTTTAAATTGACCACCAAGCGTTAGCCAGAAATGGTGTAAATTATTTAAGTTTTTCTGTAATTGGTCCATTATCTACTCACCCCTATTAATTAACATTATCCCAAAAATCATAAACATAGCACCTATCAGCTTACTTATATTTACCATTTTTATTGGGCTAGAAAAGAGTCCATAATGGCTAATGATCATAGCTAGTATCACCTGTCCAGTTAACGCATAACTCATTAAATTAGCAACGCCCATTTTGGGGATTAAATAATATAAACTACCCACTCCAACCACACTAAACACAAATGAAAACCATGAATACCAAGGTACTTTACTGATTACATCGTTTGGTAGTGGTTGATTTAGTCCGAGTAATAATAATCCGACTAATAAAGAACTGGTTAAAAATGCATAACAGGTGGCTTTTAAACTGCTATTAAGCGCTACACCTAATTCAGCATTCATTGCAGCCTGAATTGCAATACACGCACCAGAAAAAATAGCTAACAAGGCGAATCCACTCATAAGTTCACCACTAAATCCAGTTTTGACTTCCGGTGTTTTTGCCTATGTGCGGTATGATCAGTTTCAGCTCTAAAGCCAAGAGGGCATAAAACGACAGAAGTCAGGTTTTGTTCTGGTAATGTCAAAATCTGATTAAGTTCATCTACATTAAACCCCGTCATTGGACAAGCATCAATTCTCTTAATTGCCGCAGCCGCTAATAAAGTGCCTAACGCAATAAAACATTGTTCTTGTGCAATCTTCTGTTGCTGCTCTTGAGGTAATCCCAATAAACTCTGAATAATCTGCTGTTTATAACTATTTAAACTTGATTCACTGATTTGTTGAGTATGAGCAAGCTCTTTGATGTAAAGTGAAATATCGTCTTCTGCAATGGAGGTTTGAGCAGCAAAAATGAACAAATGTGAACATGACAAAATTTGAGGTTGCTCAAAACAAGCTGCTGTTAATTGACCTTTTAACCTATCTGATTCGACAATAAATAACTTAAAAGGTTGCAACCCAAATGCACTCGGTGATAAACGAATACTTTCAATGAGATAATTAAGCTGGGAAAGAGGTAATTTTTTTCGATTAAATGTTTTTACGGCATAACGCCAGTTGAGTGATTCAATTAATGACATTGTTTTCTCCTTTATCAATATCATTAATTTAAAATGTTGCCACCACACTTTCATTTACATATGTTGATAAATATAAAATTTATATTTGTTTTTTAATCCTGCTTAATTGTGTTGGTGTTATCCCTAAATAACCAGCAATATGATATTGAGATAGTCGAGTAGCAATACCTGCATAATCCTCTAAAAATACCCGATACCTTTGCTTAGCTTCATTTTGTAAATAGCCAATTTCTTTAGGCTCTTTTTCTAGCAACCAATGTGTTTCTAAATAGCTAATATGCAAACGCATAAGCGCTGGATCATTTAAAAGCAATTTACGAAAGCGTTTGAAATTAATTTCAATAATATCGCACTGCTCAAGAGCTTGAATTTCAATAAAACTCGGGGTTTGGGTCAATAGCGCGGTCATACAACCGGGAAAACGCCCCTCAGCAAAAAAGTTTTTATTAAACTCGTTGCCTTTATCATCAATAACATAAGCTCGCATTAAACCTTTATTTAAAAAAGCAAAGCTTTTTGGTTGTTCACCCAATGAATATAAAATATCACCTTTATTTAATTGTTTGAATGAACAACAAGTTAAATACGATAGCCAACTTTTTTCCGGAAGTTTCTCATAACGGCTAAGAATTCGCTTTAAAAAATCAAAGCTTTGCAAAAGCTATAACCCTAAATTAGGCAATACAAAAGATTTGGTATTAGAGTGCAATCTAATCCAAAGGCCGGGGTTTGCATTTAACTGAGCCATTAATTCAGCTTGATTTGAACTTAGCTCGGTATTTAATACATTTGCATAAGTTTTCACTTTAGCCGGAGCAGAATCTGCATCAACCACAGACTGAACGACTTTTTTAGCTTGCAAAATAGCCGCAGGTCCCAAGGTTAAAATAAACTTAGCCGCCCTACACTCTTGCTCATCTTGCTCGTTAATCACGCTGCCACCCGCTTTAAATTTACTAATGTGATGCTCTAAAATGCTGCTTGAAATTGGAATTAATCCAGCAACATGGGCAGCTTTTGCGCCAGAAAACGGTTTAATATAAGCAAGGTGGGATGCTGCATTTTCTTCTGGCCCGTGGCCAATAAAAAAGATATCTAGACCACCTAAAGATTCAAGCTTATTTAAATAATTAATCAAACCTGCTTCTAAATCCTGAGTATCGGTTTGCATAGGGGTAAAACTTTTAATTTTTTGGAAAAATGCATCGCCTAAAATTCGTTCAAAATCTCTGACAAAACTTAAACAGTTATTCATTCCCATTGGCGCTAATGCATCCTGAGTGAATACATTTAACCGACCAAGTAGTGCGTCATGCTCTGACGACTTAGCAATTTCGCCTAATAAACGGTGTAATTCTTGAGCTCCACGGCCACCTAAAAGCGCAATATTAATATCGCCACTTTTTGCTGCTGCCGTTTCAAATAACTCGTTTAACATGGCCTGACCCACTGCGGCTTCTGACTCAAGCACTGTTGGGGTAATACCATAATCCGTAAACTCTGTATGTTGAGAAGCTGCTGGTGCTAGCCAAATATTATGATTATCTTCTTCTTTAATAAAATTTGAGACTGTTGAATTCATCTATTTATCCCCTTATTTCTTTCATTATTTCTTGTTAAATGCTTTTCTGTATTGAGCTTAGTTTTTATTTTAGCTTGGTTATTTTAGGCTTAATCTATGACTTCAAGCGTTACACTGATCACACCTGAGTTTAAATCTGCAATTTGTCCAAATGCAGTTTTAGTTAAATCAATTACTCTACCCGAAACAAAAGGACCGCGATCATTAACTTTAACCACCACAGATTGATTATTAGCTTGATTAGTCACTTTAACATTTGTGCCAAATGGTAAAACCGGATGCGCCGCAGTTAATTTATTTTGATCAAAAGCCTCGCCACTCGCAGTCGTTTTACCATGATAATGCGCCGCATAATACGAGGCTTTACCATTTTGTTTAAAACCCTGCGCTTGGGTTTGATCCTGCATTGGTGTTGGCGCGCTTGTACAACCAGCCAGAGTTAATAATGTGAGCCAACAAACCGATTTAACCCAGTTATTAATTATAAAACGTTTTAACATAAACACTCCTGTTAATATTAATCTTGCGGATCGGCCAGCGTAAATACCAGATGCCTGCGCATATCTTTAATTAATATCCCTTTTTTAAACAATAAACCCGCCAAATATTTTTGCCATGCTAATAATTCTGGCTCACACACGTTTAAATCCGGTTCAGTTTCAAACTGTAACCTAACCAATAAAGAACCGGGAAAAGCATCGTAATCCATACTAAACCAAGCTTGTTTAACTCCAGTTAACTCGCTAAATGCTTTTTCTTCCAATTTGGTAACCGCCGCCATCACCGCCGTTTGCTGTTTAATTTGTACTTTTGATAGTTTTTTCATTATTGTCCAAACTGAGTTATTAACTTAATGATTTCTCATAAATAGAACGAAGACAAAGTAAGCCTAAAACCCTTGCTACAACCCCCCCTTTTTAACATGAAAAATTAAATTGCAACGAAGACAATCTTAACTCACTAATCTAAATGAAATTTTTTATTCAAATTTCAATTCTTTAATTTAATTAAGCATAGTCATTTGAACGAAACAATATACCTAAAATAAGTACGACATGAACAATTTTACAAGAAGGTTTGCTTATATTTCACTGAAAAGAACAGCATAAATAAAAAACAGTGTCTGTACGTTAGAGTAGCTCTGTAACATTAGCTGTTGAAACGTCTTCATCAACCGTGTAAGCGTTTCGTAATCCGCCTATAGTGGTTCTGAATGTAAAGACTTTACAGCTGTATGATTGAATACTGTGGATTTCTTACCATCAAAATAGGCGCATTGGTGAACATTACAAATTATTGAATAACCCTTGTACTCTTGGATCTCTCCCTTTGCATTTATTACTTGTAAAGTATCCATAGGCACTCCATGAGCATTAATTTTTTCCATATATCGCTGTGCACCTTCCTTACCTGTATGCTCAGCGGCAACTAGAACAATCAAAACAGAAAGATAAAAAAGTACACCTGCTACAACGTAGCTAAAGACTTTCATTGAGAAATTGGCAAACCCTTCTAAAGCTTGGTTTAACTGTATTTGCTGGGGCTCACTAACAAATAGCTTTTGAATAGAAGAAAACAAAGACTTAAACATATCAAGTCGTTTGGTTGTTTCAAACACTATTAACGCTCCCCATGAGGTGATCAAGACCCCCGCTGCACACATGATCACAAATCCAATATTAGGTGCTGTTAAATTGGCAAAAGCTAAAAAACCTTGGAAGAAAACTCTATCAATAGAAAAGGGAAATTGTGTTTCCTCTATTCCAAACGCTTTTAAATAACTTAAATGATACATCAACCCCAGCGCATACATCCCAGCTAAGGTTAAGCTAATCACTACAGAAGCATGATTTAATAAACTTTTCACTGATTACCTCATATGAAATGAAAACAAACTCTCTTCTAAACAGCACATGACAGGATGTTTGACACTGCCACACAAGAAAATGTATGACAGTATCAAAACCTCATTACCTTCCCTTATTTGACTGAGATAACACTGAAGCGGCAAAGGACTTAGTATCAGAACTATACTTACTACTTTTCATCACTTCAGATGCTTTAGTCTCCATTTCAGAACCAGTTTGATTACCTGTACTTGATTGGCTTAAAACTGAAGCTGCGAGAGACTTCTGTATATTCGAAGCAGAAGGGTCCTTTAGAGTAGACGCAGCTTTTGAAGCTAACGACTTAGATGATTGTTTTGAATTTGTCATAATTTATGACTCCATAATTAATTTCAAAAAGGCATAAAAACAAAGCAATATGCCCGTTGTGTTGCCTAGGAATTCGCAGGGACCAAAATAGGCCAAGCTTTACAACCATATTGACGTGCATCTAATAGCTGATTTGACTTGGGATCTTTTCGATAACGACGAAAGATCAACTTCATGCCTTTAGGCACATCGATCTTCTTTTTTTCTTTAGCCATAAAATAGCTCCTAAAAAATTTTTCAGAGAGGCTAAAGGTTGAAATTAATTACGAAATAGACTAAATTTAGCCGCGCTTGGAACGTAAAAAATTCCTCAGATGAGCCTCTCAAGTATGGTTCATCATTACCTGACCTTGCTGGACACATGGTCAGGTAATCCTTTCCTTGATTAGCTTTTTGACATCATAAAAAAATCTAACTGATTCAGTTCTGAGTACAACAAAGCAATACCATCAAAATAAATTTTGATGGTATTAGTATACATATTAAAACCTGAGGATCAAACTTTTTTTTGATGGGCTATTTTATAGCGTAGTATTTATATTCAACTCCGCCGGTTTCAGACTTATCTTCAACGCGAAGTAAAAATCCATCTTCATAAAGGCTTTTCAACTTAGTGCTAGCATTATTTACTTTGTAATCAAGATGTTCAGCTACTTCACTCGCACTTGTAATTCCGTTGTCAAAGACGAATTTGAATATTGGTAGGTTTGTTTTTGAAGGTACACCAATCTTATCTGACTTAATGTGATCAAAAAGATCACCGTCATAGAATGGCATTGGTTGTTCGAGACTAAGTACCGGGGCCAAGATATTCAGCCTCAATGTCTCACTTGTAGCATCAATTAAACAAATTCCTTTCTGTTTCCGATACCTTTTTGCTAGACGCACCAATGCCTCCCTAGCGAAAGAAGCATCAAAAATAACTCCTTTTATAGAGATATAAAAAATTTTATATTCAGGTTTCTTATCGATAAAAAAAACAAGCTTGTCAAAAACCAGCTTGCCTTCATCGTCTCCGATCCCTTCTAAAGAATTTTCCTCGAAAATTTTCTTTAGACTAATTACATTTTCATTCTGTTTCATATTTTATATTGAAGCAGAAATGCGAATAGATTGCAATTATTTCGTGAAAGGTACAGCAAACGATATAAAAGTGCCTGATAACTCAAGGAGCTCATTTGTTACCTTCATAGAATCAACTAGCTTAGGTTTATCAGCTACCTTATAAAAATGATAATAGCTATCGTTCAAGCGAATATGCATATCAGAATTAGTTAGTTTTGCATGATGAAAACAAGTGCATAGCCCATTACCTCCCTGATCACCTTCCTTACTGGAAATGCCTCTGGTTAGCATTTCTACTATTAACTCCTTATCTGTAAAGTCCTTATACTTTTTATTATGAGCTTCAAAAGTTGACTTTAATGATTCAAGTAATCCAATACCACTATCACATACAACTATTTCAGCTCGATTATTCTTATATACTTGCAATGCAGCAAAGCCATTTAACTCTGTCTTACTGTGCTCACACACATTTCTAGTAAGCTCGCTAAATAAAGAAAAGAACTGAGTAAATAGCTCCTGCCTTTGATTTTCATTTATTTCGGGTATATTTTCCGTAATTTTTCGTGCAAGGGCTTTCGGCAACTCTTTATCATGCACAGAACCCGATATGCAATGAATGGATACGTATGAATTTCCAGACTTCTTAATCTTACCGACTTTTTTAATACTGCTGTTATTCTTAACAACCACATTATCAGACAAACACTCAATAAAGCCCATTGTTTCACAATATCCATAAAGCCTATTTGTTTTACCTGAAAAGTCTAAAGTAACTTTAACTCCTTTTTCATCAAGTTGATTTGCAACATTAAGCAGTCTGATAATTGTATTTATTGGTGCATTTGATTTTGCCTGAATTACAATAGTTAGCGCTTGCTTATTTGAGAAAATATTATCTTTAACTTGGAACAGTAACTTCTCAAAATCATAGCCAGATACCCACCCCGACTTCTTTTCCGTTTTAAACTGAATTTTAGCTGCCATTATTTACATTCCCTACGCTACAACTTGGGGGCACTCCCTATTTTTAAAGGGTTAATATAACTTAATGAGAGTACTACGAATAGCGGATAGCAACAAAATAATAAACATCATGGCTTTATTACTTTCTTAGTTAGTTACCTAATAGCCAATATTTCTGCTATCTAGTGTTAGAATTAATAAACTTTATTTCCTTATCGTCATCTAACTGTTTAAGCACCTCTTCCATAGTTTCAATACCTCCTTCAGCAAAAACATCTATGGGTTTACAGCCTGAAAAGTAAGAACTCTCGTTAGTTGAAGTCATAAAAGTAGATATAGACTTTGAGTTGCCAAGTAAATTTCGGAGCGTCGTATTGAGTGTACGTACTATTTGAATTCTTCTCCCCATCTCAACTTTATCCACATCAAATGGAAGTACTGAAATTATTTGCTCCGGCGATGCCCCCCACTGACTGAGGATATTAATAGCCATTAGCTCTTCACCATCCGCTTCAAATAGTTTCCTAATCCCATTGCCGTATTCAGGGGATTCGATACGAAGAAACAGCTCCTCAAGGTCTTTATCAATTTTGTTATCTTTTTCTGCTTCGCGATTTGTATTGTCATTACTCATAACCCCTCCGGTGATCTGAACACAGCTTATTTAACTCAGAGAAAATACTAAATGCTTGAGTACGCAGAAGCTTGTGTAACTGGTTACGGTTACCGAACTTAGCTGCACTGTAATGTTCAATACAGCGTATGTCTGCATTACTTATCTCAAGTGGATCAATACGAATAGTTCGACGAACATGTTGCTGTAGACCTGCAACAGCATCGATAATCCGCTCAAACACATATTCAACACCATTTTCTTTATTTGCTAAATCTTCAAAATTAAATTGCCAGAGTTTTGTTCCTGGCCGCAATGCTTGAAATGAAAGCAGACATGAAGGTTCAGTTGTATCAACTATATATGGAGTGTGCTTCAGCCGATTTTTTAACGACTCAACCAAATCATGTTTCAACCCTAAATTAACCGAGTATTGGATGTAGACATCTTTTGTTGGCTCAATGAAAAACACTTCTCCCCAATGAGTCACTTCAATAGCGTACTTTGCCTCCTTAAGCTTTTTAAATAGGGCCTTGGTGAACCTCATCACATCTTCAAAAATATCGTCTGGCACATCAATACCTCCAATATTTCTTTGATGATACATTAATGCAACCCGCCGCTTTTTGGCTTGTCTAATAGACTTTAATTTATCCGTCAGATTCATTATTTAAGATCCCAAAGCTGATTGATTCTTGCCGTTTTCCTATTTCTCCCTTTTGAGTAATATTTGCTCCATTGATATAGATAACGCCTTCGTGATAACTCACTGACTCTGCGACCAATTGAACAGGTTTTCGGTGACGGTTAATATCAAAGTAAACCCAATCGCCTAAAGCTATTTGTAAACTTTGATATAACAACCTCGCGCATAAGTTTTCGAGGCTAAGTTCTTGCTCTGTAGTGAGCCTATCCAATGCCGCTACTTCTAATTGCAATGAATCAATATATCGCTGATTTTCGACAGACATTAATTGCACAGATGAGTCAGCTAGTGAGATTAAATCATCCCTCACCTGCTCAAGCTTTTCTTGCATATCCAAAGTTCGAAGATAGCTTTGATACTTTGCATCAATTTCAGTTATTAACGCTTTCGAACAAGGTAACTCGAAAGCAGTCGTATCAACTGACTTGAGCACGTGCTCCTCAACCAATTCGCTTATAGGCAATGATACAGAACGATATAAGCTCTCAGCTTCAAAGTTATATTTACCAGTTATAAAAAGCTCTGTGGCAGATACATGAACGATTGACTCTATCCCAAAGTGGAAACGCTCTGTTACCCCATAAAACCAAACTATGTCACGCCAAAGAAACGACAAACTTTTCAGGTCTTTTTCAACTAACCAACATCTTAGTTCTGTCACTTTATCTACGAAGCTTTGTGTGACAGGTAATCGACAAAAAAGAGGCTTGGGTTGAACAAAATACTCGTAAGTTCTTGCCTTACTATCCTCGTACATTGGTCGAATTCCTAAACAAATAACTCGCTTAGGTGTTGAAACAATATTCATTCAATCTCCCAGTAAAGATGCTTCCCGACTAAACATGCATCAAGGAATAAAATTAATACCATCATTTAACTAATAGCAGAGAATTATGGAAAATTGAGGAAATTCACTAAAATAAATTTATAACTATTGAAGTTTAATTATCGTCTTGGTGTATAGCGAACAGCCGTTCATTATTAGGAGGCCTCATGACTATTCAAATTTCACGTAAAACGCCGACGACCGTCATAGCCGAAAAGTGGGAGGTTCTGAAAGTAAAAACACAAGATGATGAATATTTTAAGGTATTTTCCAGTATTGTTAATGATGAGTGGCGAATTAGCTCTGGTGCCTATCATTTTCAAGAATTAAAAGAAGACGATGAATATTGGTACTGGCCTCAGCTCAGTGGCAGCGTCTACTGCTTAAAGAAAGATGCTCTTGGTATTGAAAATTCATATCACAAACACATTCTCGATAAACTTATTGCGGGAGCAAAAAGCTTAAGGGCTGATATATTCGAAATATCGCTCCCTATCGAAGCAATACCTAAACACAATATTTCTCACAATGCATTGAAATTACTATCAATGGAATGCAATAAACGATTTAAAAACAATCAAAAGAAACGTTTCATAAGCTGGCTCTCTAATTACGACTGCGCTTTGAACATAAAGCCGATAGAAATATGCAAAGACGAAGCTAGCATCATCAAAACCTTCACATTATTTGATAATACCCAGTGAATGTAATAGCTGCTTCGTTTTCGGCAATAGATTTAGCTTCCTATTAAGGTGCCCCTTATCTCTCAACGCACGACCGAGTGCACTTAAAGATTTTGGTAACGGATGCTTTAATTGCTTAATACCTATGTAAAGCCGGTCATCTTCTTTGCTCCAATCAAGCTTATGCAGGATAGGCACTTCAGGGGCAGGCAAGATAGATTCTAATAAAGCTCGATTATTGCGATAGAGGTAAAAAAAGGCTTGATTACAGTGAAATTTTACATCCTTTCTTAACCACTCAGGGTGACCATACCGAGCTTGAATGATCTCCTTTACTGCTAATGCTATTTTTTGCTGCTTCTTGAAATTTTTTCTCCACTCAGCAAGCCCCGGTGTATTTGAAATCACTTGTTCAACATAGCCAATTCCAACACCGACATTTTCTGCGATTATTTTTCGATGACGGCCAAGCTGAGCTTGGAGTATTACCCAGTCACGTACTTTCCTATCAAAAGATAATCTATTCGATTGATGAAAGATATTATTAAGTTCAGCTAAGCGCCTTATATAACAACGGCTTCGGCCTGTTTGTTTCTCTAATTTATTTAGACTGATTCCGGACTTTAAGCCTTTAATGATTAACTCATCAGCATCTGCTGTTTCCTCTAATGGTAAAGCGATTTGTTCAGTAAGTTTTAACTCATCAAAATAGATGCTGGCTTTAGCATCAAATAACCAAAAGCCAAGCAACAAATGTTTTAATGGGTGCATCGAAAAATGGGTTTTATTTCGCAAAAGCGGCCCAATAAAATTAAAATCTAGTAAGTTATAAGCTCCTTCGGGAAGTTCTATCTCCTTATAAAAGAGCTTTAACGATTGCTTTAACTGTTTTAGTCGAATATTTCCACATCGAGTCAAATAGCCTTTTCTATCTAACATAATTAAATAGTTCGATTTGTTAAACTTAGCTCTTGGGCAAAGAACAAGTGCTTCGTAAACACCGAAGCAAAATGCTGCAAATCGAACTGTTATATCTTTACAGGGATACGCCCATACATTGGCTTTAGGTAAGGTAATTAGCCTGTCAATTCCACCATCCCCGCATGTAATTCGAGTTAAGTGACAAAAGTGAACTGGACAAGCTTCAACGCCAGGTATCTGAAAACGTATATCAAAGAAACTGAACCCTTTATTCACCCGCTGTTCTTGAGCACATAAAGAGCAATAACTATGGCTTAAAGGGATCTCTATCGATGAACTTGGGATATGGGATGCAGCAATTGCAGCCCCTTTATTAGCCAACATCTGTTGCTTCAAAATGCCTGATTTATCATTTTCAAAGTACCTAAACAAAGGGTGTAACGTATGAAAACTTAGTATCTTATTTACGTCAAACGTACTCACTTGTGATACTTGAAATAAATAACTGGGTAAATACGGATGAATACGGATCCTCTGGGTTCTAAAAATTGCTTTAAATGTGCTCTCAGTTAGCCCCACACCGTATCGACAGTGGCTTCGAGCAACCCAGCTATAAACAGTTTCGTAAGGGATAAAGCTAACGGTCTTCACGTAAAAAACGTAGCTCAGGAAGTTCATCTCGTAACCAAAATAAGATTGCGAGCCAATATAAAGGATGTCGGATACCTTTGTTTTGTGAACGCCCAGAAAGGGTTAACCATAATATGTTTGGCATACGACCATTATTCCTCGCAAACCGAGTAAACAGGCCTGCCAGACAAGCCATTCCCACATCCTCTCTCATAGATTTAAATAGATTATTAAAGAGTGGACGATGTGTGCTTTTAATTACTCCTTCAATTTGCAGTTGTCGCTTAATGTAGTTAGGAACATCGCGACCCCATTCTGGATTTGCTTGTAAATGTCTACTCAATTTATAAATAAAAGGCTGCCAACAGTGTTGCCAATCGGCGTCAACAACCAGTTCCTCAGATCCATTTAGAAAGTGATGCGGGAGTTTAAAAGCCAGATAACGAAGCTCTGCATGGCTGTGCAAAGCAACTTTATGCTTTTCACAAATAAGTACACCTGGCAATTGATGAAATGAACGCCAATAACTTACACCAAAAGTTGTTCGATCTTCCGCTAAACAGTGTGGGCAAAACTTCCAGCGTTTATCTACATTAAAAGGGCTCTCTTCCATATTGTTTCGTACATTGCTTTCAGTCAGATCTGAAGGCTTTAAATCGTTAGGTAATGATAGTAACCAAGGGGCGAAAGGCGTGTGCAATAGGCGTAGCTTAAACTGTTGCTCCAATGAGACTGACATTAATTCAAGAACCGCATTCATATTGCCACACAGCGGCACTTGAGAGCGTAGCCAATGATATGGAAGCTGATTCATGCTAAAGAACTCTTTATCACTCAGGTGCATTTGAGCACTCAGAAAACGACCTCGAACAAAACAGCTGTAAACATGCTCTTCAGGTAATAACGCGGGTATGCGGATCATTATTTATGCTCTAATGTCTGAGGTCCTGATAAGCCATTTTTCTTATTCGCTAGGCTTTCTTTGATTTTCTCCAGCTTTTTATATTGAGCAGGTTTTAAGACCATACCTTCCAGGCTATCAAGAATATCTTTTTCAATATCTTCAGCTGCCTTTCCTGTCACATCCATTTTTTGGACAGATTGATGTAAATATTTAAGTGCCGAATCCACCCGCTCATTATCAAAGTACTGCTGAACAGTGATTAAATCAGCAAAGGGACCTTTCTTACCCGTATTGATGCATTGAATCGCATATCGTAAAAGTGGATAACGTTTACGAAAGACCTGCATTATGAGTTGCTTAGAGATACGCTCTTTACCTGAACGTATCGCTTCTACTAGAACCGCTTGCCACAAACCAATCAAATAATCTGGTACACCGCCAGACAAATTAAACAGCAATTCATCTATTTCTTTGGTTCTTTGAATTATCTTTCTGAGCGGTTGAAATTCATATAGCGCTTTTAAAATACGCTCCCGTGTATGTTCATCAGTGAATGGCTTTAATTCAAAGACTTCTCCTTGGCGGCGTTTATGCCGGGAGTTTTTCTCAAATAGCCCTAGAGCATCGGGTGTGCCTATTTTTAAAAGTGGTGTGTACAGGCTATTAGAAATATCGTCAAACATTTGAATGACTTCTTGGCGATATCGCAGTGAGCTAATAAGTAAGGTTTGAAATTCATCAACAACTAATAGGCCTACGTGGTGGCGATTTAATTGAGTCATTAAGAGCTCTAACATTCTATTGATCGCTTTATATTCACCTTTGTTATTTAACATTGTTTTTCTGTAAAGCGGATCACCATAGCTGGTTTTTGACAATACCCAATCAAGCTCCTCTGCAATTCGATAAATCAACTCAGGGCGTTTCGCATCATGTGGAAAATCGACTTTCAAGTAAACAATTTGAAGTTCGTTAAAGTTTTCATAATTATGCTCAAGAACCTGAGGCATTAGGTTAAACAAAATATGCTCACTGATAGTAGACTTACCATTTCCACTAAACCCTGTTAAAAACATCGCACCGGATGTAGTCTCTTTAAGTCCATTAATTAAACTGGGTTGCTCTAATTCATCTAGAGAAACAGAGGGATCTGCAATATCATAGCTCCAAGCAATTACATCTACCTTTAAGGGATTTCTTTGTACGTAGCCCGACTCGATTAAGTTATAAACACTTTGATAAAAGTCTAAATATTGCGTGCTCATGATCCTTAAATTTCTGAGTTCTTTAATCCTTCCTTCTCGTTCAGATAAACTAAGATCTTCAAATTCAAACGACGGCACAGTTACTGTTAAAAGCTTTTTCATACGAATAGGCTCTACACAAGGGGGCAATGCTAAAATTAGAGGGTTCCCTGCATAAGCTGGATTAGTTGGCTCTCTATAACGAGCTTTGGCTACACGAACAGGTAACCGCTTCTTGTTACTCATAATTAATCCTCATCATTATCAAATGCACTGCGCCCAGATGCAGGCTCGTCACTCTCATCAAAGTCAAATTGACGATGACTTAGGTGATTACTATCAATTTCGTCACTTTCATCAAAAAAAGAGTCCGATTCCATTTCATTTTTGTAGGCTTGCAACATATGATTTATGTCAGCAAAACGATTTATGTATGTTTCTAATTGAGCATTCTTTTTAATTTCAGACAGGACAGGGACAGAGCTAGATTGTTTTTCTTTATTGGCTTTTATAAGCATATCTTTAAGAAAATCTCTGAAACCTAAGCGATACATAAGCTCTTCCTCAGAAAATTCAGCTTCACTGCGGTTCATTTTATCTTTCAGAATCAAAGCTTCATGATGAGATAATCCATAAAATGCAGCTGAACGCGTATCTAGTGTTGCAACTTTCAAACCCGCATCAGTTTGGATAAAAATCAAATCAACAAAGTTTTCGTTGTATCGACATATCATTGGAACAACTCTGTTACGATTCACTCCCTTTTCTTGATATCCCTCTTTTAAAATCCATTCACAGTTATACCAAAGCCCTATTTTCTTGAAATAAATACCTTTTTGATGAACAGACACTTCACCTTTAGAAAGCAACTTCATGTAAAGCTCTTCATCAGGATAATGAAAAGTATACCCAGGCCGATATCTCAAGCTCCACTCAGCTAATTTGGCCGGTATAGGTGGTACTTCATCTTGAAGTAATGAGCGATCAAAATTGAACTCTTTTATAAAGCGGTAATTATTGTGATAGTTCACATACACCATAGTGATTATATTCAGCTCAGCGACTGTCAATGATGCGTGTTTACGTGCGAGTTGGTTATAAATGTCAGTTAGTGATTTTGATTGAAAGCCTTTACTAATCCCTTCAAAGAACTTTCTAAATACATCAAACATTTGCTCTACATTGGGTTTGTCGTCGCCTTTTCCTTTTCGAGCAAATTTAATTTGTGTTTGTAAATCGAATACCGCACCTTCTGAGATTTTGTTTTTAAACTCAGCATTATCTACAAACAAAGTAAGGGGTATGTAGTTAAAATCCCAAGCAAATTCATCTGGTGAAAACCCAAGCTCCTCTAGGAACTTACGTTTATCACGCCCAGCATTAAATAAGGCCTGACGAACCGTTTTATATGAGGGCTTTTCTGTCGTAATAAAAAAACCAGTAATATATTTACTAAGTCTATCAATAATAAAATAAAGAGTTGCTTTACCAATTTTCGTACTGCGGCTTAAATCGAAAATAGATACCAGTTCTTCTTCGAAGGGCGTTTCATCCAACTCAAAGCATTGTCCGAAGGCAATAACATCCGCAAACGCATTTCCGGTACGGCCTGCATAATCTTTCTTTTGTTCAATGGGGTTTCGCCGAGATTTGTCTCGAACTCGAATATTGCCGCCACACTCTTTCATTAACCAAAAGTAAAACTGATTAACCGTCGGACGCTCTGTAGGTGACTTTAAAGTGACTTTATACTTTTCATCTTTACGTTGGGGCAGCTTGTTCAGAGTTCGCGACTCATAATAATGTTTGGATAAGAGAAGCTCAAATGTCGCTTTTATACTAGGGCCATTGCGTTTTTGGTAAAGTCTTTTACCTAATTGAAAGACTTTAAGGTCATAGTCATCTAGCACTTTCCCTTTCGCTTTATTTTCATTTGGCCTGCCCAATTTCACATGTACTTCACGATGCTCTTTTGATTCGTGGAAAATGTTTTTGCCGATAGTAAACGCTAGCCCTGCTTTTCTGCGCCCATAGACCAAATACCCATAGAAACTGTCATATACATACTGTTTAGACTTACCACTTTGTTGAATCACTTTTTGAAATACATTTTCTCCGTAACTATTTCTAAGCGTTGCCTCTAAGTCCTTAATTAAAGGCTGGATAACATCAAAACGCTCTTGTGCTTTGTTCTGCTGCTCCGTGGTCAATTCATCAAACGGCAATAAAATTTCAGGTGGCCAATCCATCTCAATAACTTCTATCGCCCCACTTTCAATGGCTACACATGCTAATGTGTAATCTATGCGGATTGGAAACCGTGGTGTAGATTCAGTGTTTATTGCGTAAAGAAAGTTAGACTCATCATCAATTAGTACAACTAGGTAATCTTCATTAAACGCATGGCCTCCTAAGAAATACGGCTCTTGAGCCTCTTGAAGCTCTAAACTTAACGACAAGACTTTGTTTAATTGCAGTTTTTCAATTACAGAGTGTTTTTTGGAAGGGAAATCAGACATTAGGATACAACCCTAAATCAGAGGCCGCCATTTCAAGCTTTAGTGGCTTAAGCCAATTCATCTCGATTTTTTTGTGCCACAGAGCATTGTAGAAGATTGTCACGCCTGTTTCGTACTTTACACCTGTCGCATTTGAAGCTCGATCTATTAAATGAGCAGTTCGAGCATGTCGGTCATCAAATAAGCACCCAAAGAAATTAGGTAACCAACGATCCGCAACCCTTGCATAATGCATAGGTAGCTTACGATGGCGGTACAAGCACTCAAGTGAAACACTCTTAACTGTTCGTAATTTATCACTTAAAAGAAGCTCATAATGTATGCCCTTTGTTACGCAATAAGCTTCTTGTAAAGCAAGCTTTTCAGCTGTTCTATAACGCATTGCGTCTTCCGGTTGCTTCACCGGAAATGCGGCTTGATAGCTTGATCCAGTCTCTAAATCATACATATCACACATGAAATCAATTGTTTGAATTATGGGTGTTTTTGTACCTGGGTATACAGGATGCTTAACTCCAAGAAATTCAGCTGATGCTAGGGTTTCTTCAAGTGGCAAGGCATATTGCTCATACACTTCAATAACAAGCGGGTTACGAATTAATTCTAAATAGGCCCACAGCTCATTTTGTGAAAGTAAATGAACGATACGATAAGGTATTTCAAAGTGAGGTATTTTGGTTTTCACACCGAAACTTGGGATGTCCTCTGTGCGCCAAAATGGTTCATAAATTAGCTCATCGCGCTCGATACTCTCTCTATGCGCGACGTACCAATTTCGTTGCCTAGTTAGTGTTACGTCTTTAAGCCTCTTGCCCATGCTTTATTTCCAGCTCTTAAACAATCTTCGTGGAATAAATAAAGCCAACGTAAAGGTAATTTATTTGTCTCATTTCAGTTTGCATCCTAATCGATATTTACGATTAAAGAATAAACAAAGAAACGCAAACGTCAATTAAAATTACAAATAAAATCAAAGAGTTAATATATTAAAAATATAATAAATGGCAAAAACAAGTATGTTTTTTGTCATTTTAAAAATGACAAAATTTGTAAGTGGTTATTTTCTAAAAAATAATTAAAAACTGCTAACGACTTAATATTTAAGTAATTAATAAAATGGCAATGGAAATTTCCGTAATTTTCTCATATCCTAGTCATATTCAATGCATGAGAAATACCCATGAATGATGAAATAATGACCATTCAAGAGGTCGCCTTGTACCTAAAGCTGAATGAGAAGACCACCTATAGACTTGCAAGTGAAGGCAAACTTCCTGGTTTTAAAGTAGGCGGAAGTTGGCGTTTTAAGCGGACCGATTTAGAAAAGTGGATTGAAGAACAAAAAGCCATAACAAATAAGTAAAAAGGAAATTGAATAATAAAACCATCAACAATTTTACTTGATAAAAATAAATTTCCCCAGATCTTATCTGGTACAAAGATTATATTCATCCCATTCGATTAATAGATAGTTGCGGTTAGGGTAGAATACAATAGAGACAAGTCGTTGTAATAACGCATTTATTCATTTAAGTATTTGGTAGCTAAAAATGATAACGAAAGAAGCACAAATTGAACAAGCTCTTATAGATAAGCTGGGTGACTTAAAGTACTCATACCGTAAAGATATTCGAACAGAACGAGCCCTGAAGCAGAACTTTCGTGAAAAATTTGAGGCGTTAAACTTCGTCAATCTTACTGACAATGAATTTGAGCGTTTGTATCAAGACATCATTACGGCTGATGTCTTTGAAGCAGCTAAAACGCTGCGTGAACGTGGCTACTTTCAGCGTGAGGATGGCACACCGCTGCATTACACCTTAGTGAACATTAAAGACTGGTGTAAAAATGAGTTTGAAGTCATTAATCAATTACGCATGAACACGGATGAAAGCAATCACCGTTACGATGTGATTTTACTGATTAATGGTGTACCTACGGTTCAGATTGAGCTGAAGGCTTACGACATTGTGACTCGTCGGGCTATGGAACAAATCGTTGATTACAAAAACGATATTGGCAATGGCTACACCAATACACTGATGTGCTTCATTCAAATGTTTATTGTTAGCAATGAACACCACACTTATTACTTTGCAAACAACCGTAATGAGCATTTTAGCTTCAATGCTGATGAGCGTTTTTTACCTGTTTATCAACTAGCTAATGAAACTAACCGTAAAATTTCGCACTTACATGACTTTGCTGATGCCTTTTTAGCGAAGTGTACTCTCGGTCAAATGATTAGCCGTTATATGGTACTGGTTCAGTCGGAGCAAAAGCTCCTGGTTATGCGTCCGTATCAAATTTATGCGGTGGAAGCTATTGTTGACTGTATCCATGAAGGGCGAGGAAATGGCTATATTTGGCATACAACAGGTTCAGGTAAAACCCTAACGTCGTTTAAAGCGTCAACGTTACTTAAAGATAATCCTGATATTGAAAAGTGCTTGTTCGTAGTAGACAGAAAAGACTTGGATCGTCAAACCCGAGAAGAATTTAATAAGTTTCAAGACGGCTGTGTGGAAGAAAACACCAATACAGAAACGTTAGTTCGTCGTATGTTGTCAGAAGACTATTCTGATAAAGTTATCGTTACAACGATCCAGAAACTCGGCTTAGCGTTAGATGAAAACAGTAAGCGCAACCAAAGTAAACTGAAAGAGGGTAAGAAAACCTTCAAAGAGCGTTTAGAGCCATTACGAGATAAGCGTATTGTTTTTATCTTTGATGAATGTCACCGCTCTCAGTTCGGTGAAAACCATAAAGCGATTAAAGAGTTTTTCCCTGAAGCACAATTATTTGGCTTTACAGGTACTCCTATATTCGAGAAAAACTCAGCGTATACTCAAATTGATGGCAATGTGGGTTCCTTTAAGACCACAGAGAGTATCTTTGAGCAAGAGCTACACCACTATACGATTACTCATGCAATTGAAGACAAGAACGTTCTAAGCTTCCATATTGACTTTTTTGGCAAACATTCTGCAAGCAAACAATTAGCGGACGTCAGTAATGATGAAGCTGAAGTAACGGCGAAAAGAGTTACACCTCCACCACGAGCTGTTGTTCAAGAGATATTGGAAAAACATGATGCTGTGACGAATCAGCGCCGATTCAATGCCATTCTAGCAACAGCTTCTATCAACCATGCGATTGAATACTTCGAAGAGTTTAAGAGCCAGCAAGAGCTTAAAGCGTCCGAATCTGAGGACTATATTCCTTTAAATATTGCCTGTGTGTTTTCACCACCAGTGCAGCTTAGTGATAAAGATAAAGAAGATTCAGATTTAAATACACTCGCTCGAAATGTGAAAGATATTCAGCAATTACAAGAAGACCTACCACAAGAAAAAGCCGATAACGAAGTAGAGCCAGAGCGTAAAAAGCAAGCATTAATCGATATTATTAATAGCTACAACCATCAATACTCAACCAATCATACTATTAATGAGTTTGACCTCTATTACCAAGATGTTCAGCAGCGGATTAAAGATCAGCAATACGATAATGCTGATTATCCTCATAAAAACAAGATCGATATTGTGATCGTCGTTGATATGTTATTGACAGGGTTTGACTCCAAATACCTGAACACTTTATACGTGGATAAGAACCTAAAACACCATGGTCTTATACAAGCATTTTCACGTACTAACCGTGTATTGAATGATAGTAAGCCTTGGGGGAATATTTTAGATTTCCGAGGTCAAGAAAAAGAAGTTAATGAAGCGATTAAACTTTTCTCTGGTAAAAAAGAAGAAGGTGCTGAACAGGTTTGGTTGGTAGATCCTGCGCCTGTTGTCGTTGAAAAATATAAAGAAGCGGTTGATAAGTTAGAAGTTTTCATGCAAAAGCAAGGCTTAGCATGTGAGCCTTCAGAAGTGACAAATCTTCAAGGTGATGCGCAAAGAGCTTCTTTTATTAATCATTTCAAAGAAGTACAAAAATTTAAAAACCAACTAGAACAGTACACAGAACTAGATGACGAACAGAAATCTCAGGTAGCAGAGACATTACCGATTGATACCTTACGTGGCTTTAAAGGTGCGTATTTAGAAACAGCCAAAGACTTGAAACGCAAGCTAGACACAAACAAAGGGACAGGAGACTTACCTGAAGAAGTCGAGCAATTAGAGTTTGAGTTTGTGTTGTTTGCATCCGCTCTAATCGATTATGACTACATCATGGGATTAATTGCTAAATCTACTCAGGGAACAAGTAAGCAAAGCATGACGCGTCAGCAACTTATCGAGTTAATTTGCTCGCAAGCGAATTTGATGTCTGAGCGGGATGAGTTAATTGCTTATATACATAGTTTACCTTCTGGTGAAGCATTAGATGTGTCACAAATCCACGCTGGTTATCAGGCATTTAAAATGAAAAAGGCGACTAATGAACTCAATAACATGGCTATGAAGCACGGCTTAACAACAGAGAGCTTGCAGGCATTTGTTGATGGCATAATGGGACGAATGATTTTTGATGGTGAGAAACTGGGAGATCTATTGGAGCCACTAGAGCTTAGCTGGAAAGAACGTACTAAGAAAGAGTTAGCATTAATGGAAGATTTGGTTCCTTATCTAAATAAACTAGCCCAAGGGCGTGAAATTTCGGGGTTAGCAGCTTATGAATAAGTTTGAGGTGGTGCCAGAATTGAGGTTTTCTGGGTTTAACAAAGCGTGGACAAAAAAACGCTTAAAAGAAATTGGTACTTTTCTGGGGGGAGGAACACCCAGTAAGACTAATCCAGATTTTTGGACGGGACTTATACCATGGGTATCAAGCTCAGATATAACTGATGATTCAATACATCAAATAAAAGTAACAAGATTTATTACTGAAGATGCAATAGCTAAATCAGCAACAAAACTAGTACCAGAAAACACGATACTTTTAGTTTCAAGAGTTGGTGTGGGAAAGTTGGCAGTCACAACTAAAACCTTATGCACTAGCCAGGATTTTGCTAACTTTACTCCCAGTGAAGATGATGTTTACTTTTTAGCTTATTATTTAAAAAGTAAAAGCACTGAATTTTTAAAATTTAATCAAGGTATGGCGATTCAAGGATTTACAAAAGATGATATATCAAACTTTGTACTCTATATACCTCAGGATCTTGATGAGCAACAAAAAGTAGCTGACTGTCTTTCTTCGATAGATGACTTGATTACTAAAAATACTCAAAAATTAGAAGCGTTAAAATTACATAAAAAAGGCTTAATTCAAAAACTATTTCCAGTAGAAGGAAATAGTGTACCTGAGTGTAGAATCAGTGGAAGTGAGGGCTATTGGATAGAGAAAGAACTAAAGGACATAACTTCCTCAATATTTGATGGTACACATCAAACTCCGAAATACACAGAAGATGGTGTACCATTTTTTAGTGTTGAAAATATAGTTAGTAATAAAGATAATAAATTTATTTCTATTGATGATCATAGTTTAGCAACAGTGAAAAACAAACCAGAGTTAGATGATATTATAATTACAAGAATAGGTAAGATTGGATTTACAAAGGTAGTTGATTGGGATTACGACTTCAGTATTTACGTAACTCTAGCTGTAATAAAAAATGACAAAAGATTTAATTCAAAATATTTGCATTCATATATGCAGTCAGAACGTTTTCAAAATGAATTGCAAAGAAGGTCTTTATTAAATGCTGTACCATGTAAAATTAACATGGACGAACTGCGTAAATCTAAAGTAATGTTACCATTAGATATAGGTGAACAAAATCGTATCGCGGATTGTTTATCTTCTCTCGATGATACAATTGAATCTCAATCGAAAAAAATTAAAGTATTGAAAAAATATAAAAAAGGTTTAATGCAGAAGTTATTCCCAGAAATGGAAGGGGATATTGCATGAGCGAGCTAATTTATTCTGAACTTGGCGAGGTGTCTGAAAAGTTTAGAGATGTATTTGAAAATGGTGTTCCTAGAGGAAAAAGAACTCAAACAGTAAATCAGATACTAGTCTTTGCTTACAATGGTACTGGCAAAACTCGCTTGTCTATGGCATTTAAAGAGCTCGGTAAAGATGTTATTTCGCGTCCTGCTAATGGCACGGATGATGTTACGACACAGTTAGTAACAGAGGAAACAACAAGAGATACTCTTTATTTTAATGCGTTCACTGAAGATTTGTTTTCTTGGGATAACGATCTAGATAATGATCAACAACGAGTATTAAAAATTAATCAGGACTCTCATTTTTTTGATGGTTTGCAAGAGCTTGAAATGGAGAATCGTATTCGCCCTCTATTACAACGTTATGCTGATTTTGATTTTCAAATTGATTACTCCAATTGGACTGTTAACTTTAATCGTGAGATAGAGTTAGAAGACGGTTCACATGAAACAATAGAACATATAAAGGTTTCTCGTGGTGAAGAAAATATATTTGTTTGGTGTTTCTTTTTAGCTGTAGCGCAATTAGCTATTGATGGGCAAGAAGCTTATAGCTGGGTGAAGTATTTATATATTGATGATCCTATTTCTTCATTGGATGATCACAATGCTATATCGGTAGCCAACCATCTTTCTCAATTACTCAAATCAGCTAACGGGTCCATTAAAACTGTAATCTCATCTCATCACGCGCTATTTTTTAATGTAATGTGGAATGAGTTGAATGAAAAAGGAAAATTACAACCATACTTTCTAAAACACGATAAAGATAATAAACAATATTCCTTAAAATATACTAGAGATACGCCATTTTTCCATCATGTAGCATTGTTAGAGCAACTTCACCAAGCTTCTGAATCTGGAAGTTTGTTTACCTATCATTTTACGATCTTACGAAGCATATTGGAAAAGACCGCTACATTCCATGGGTTTAATAATTTTTCTGCTTGTATTAAAAAACAAGCTAACGACCCCGAAGGAATATTACATGCTAGATTGGTTAATATTTTAAGTCATGGAAATTACTCTCTATTTGAGCCGATGGAAATGACAGAAGAAAATAAAGGTCATTTCAGAAATATTCTAAGCGATTTTATGACAAATTATCGTTTTAACCCAGATCTGTTCCCTGATACACCAACGCAACAACTAGTAACAGAGCAATAAGTAGAGATATATTAAGATGACTCAAGAGCAATTAAATAAATTAGGTAAAACTCTGTGGGATATCGCGGACACTTTGCGTGGTGCAATGAATGCTGATGATTTCCGTGACTATATGCTTTCTTTTCTGTTTTTACGTTACTTATCTGATAACTTTGAAACCGCAGCTAAGAAAGAGTTAGGTCGAGACTATCCAGTGCTTGATAAGGATAGTAAATCGGCACCTTTAGCTATTTGGTATAAGCATAACCCTGTCGACGTCCCATCTTTCGAAAAACAAATGCGCCGTAAATTGCATTATATTATCAAGCCTGAGCATCTGTGGTCTAGTATCGCTGAAATGGCGAGAGTGCAAGATGATGAGTTGCTCAAAACGCTAGAGGAAGGGTTCAAATACATTGAAAATGAAAGCTTTAATAGTAGCTTTCAAGGCTTGTTCTCCGAGATAAATTTAAATTCAGAAAAGTTAGGGAAAAAGCCATCAGATCGTAATACAAAGCTATGTAATATTATCCAAAAGGTATCTGAAGGTATTGCTCAGTTCTCTACTGATACTGATATTTTAGGGGATGCTTACGAATACTTGATTGGTGAGTTTGCTGCCAATGGTGGTAAAAAGGCTGGCGAGTTTTATACTCCGCAACCAATATCAACTATCCTTTCCGAGATTGTCACATTAGACAGTCAAGAACCAAAGATGGGTAAAAAAAGGAACTTAAACCGAGTTTTGGACTTTACTTGTGGTTCAGGTTCTTTGCTATTGAATGTACGTAAACATATCACGTCTGCTGGTGGTAGCATCGGTAAGATTTACGGACAAGAAAAAAATATCACCACCTATAACTTAGCTCGTATGAACATGTTGCTTCATGGAGTAAAAGATACTGAATTTGATATTTTTCATGGTGATACGTTATTCAATGATTGGGATCTACTTAATGAAAAGAACCCAGCTAAAAAGCTTAAGTTTGATGCTGTAGTCGCTAACCCACCATTTAGTTATCGATGGGAATCTGACAGAGCTGAGTTTAAAGAAGATTTCCGTTTCAAAAATCACGGTATAGCCCCTAAATCTGCGGCTGATTTTGCTTTTCTATTGCATGGTTTCCACTTTTTAAGTGATGAAGGCACGATGGCTATTATTTTGCCTCATGGTGTCTTGTTTAGAGGTGGGGCGGAACAACGTATACGCAGCAAGCTATTAAAAGATGGGCACATTGATACTGTTATCGGTTTACCTTCTAATCTGTTTTTCTCAACGGGTATCCCTGTTTGTATTCTCGTACTAAAAAAATGCAAGAAGTACAATGATGTTTTGTTTATCAATGCTAGTGATGAAGAGAACTTCGAAAAGGGTAAACGCCAGAATAAGCTTCGCCCAGAAGATATTCAAAAGATAGTCGATACCTATAGATTTAGAGAGCAAGAAGAACGCTATTCTCGCCGAGTCTCAATGGAAGAGATCGAGAAGAATGATTTCAACTTGAATATCTCGCGATATGTAAGCACAGCTAAAGCAGAAGCTAAGGTGGATTTACAAGCAGAGCATGAAAAGTTAGTTGAGATTGAAAAAGATATCAATAAAGCCTTAGATAAGCACAATAGCTTCCTCAAAGAACTAGGTTTGCCTTTGTTGCCCAGATAACTATAGATTTTATATATTAATTTTCATTAACAATAAAATGATGACAATATTTAAGGCTTAACTTTCAATAAATTAAGCCTTTTTAGTACATGGTTTACTCGGAGATTGTCTTCTGTGTGATTTCAATTGTCTTCGATGCAATTTCAATTGTCTTCGTTTTATTTTCATTAAATCATTAAACCGCTAGCCCACAAGCGACACCGCTACTCCAAGCATATTGGAAATTGTAGCCGCCTAGCCAGCCGGTCACATCGGTTACTTCACCAATAAAATATAAACCCGCAGACTTTTTGGCTTCAAAAGTTTTTGAACTGAGTTCATCGGTATCGACCCCACCTAATGTTACTTCGGCGGTTCTGTAGCCTTCTGTGCCGTTTGGTTTAATTGTCCATTGATGAAAATATTCATCAAGTTGCTTGATTTCACTATGGCTGAGCTGATTCACAGCTTTATCTGGAATCGCCTGTTCAGCAATTAAGGTATCAATAAAACGGCCGGGTAATATTTGATTAAGGCAGTTTTTAAGCGACTTTTTAGGGCTGTCTTTACGCCAGTTTTCGATTAACTCAATTAAACGATTATCTGGTAATAAATTAATGGTGACAGCTTGGCCTGCTTGCCAATACGAGGATATTTGTAAAATAGCCGGGCCGGATAAACCACGATGGGTGAATAAAATATTCTCACGAAAACGCTGACCATTTTCACTAGAAACTAAGCAGTCAATGCTGATGCCGGATAAACCATCAAACCTTTTTTTGTCATGATCGTGCAAAGTAAAAGGCACAAGTGCAGCTGTAGTGGGTAGTACAGTTAAACCAAATTGTTCAGCTATTTTATAACCAATTGGCGATGCGCCTAGTTTTGGCATGGTTAAGCCGCCACTGGCAACCACTAAAGATTGGCAAGTATATTCACCGCTTGAGGTTTCTAATAAATAATTATCCGCGGTTTTAGACACGTTAATCACTTCGCTACGCAGAATAACCTCGACGCCAGCCCACTCGCATTCGGTTAATAAAATATCAACAATATCCTGTGCACTGTTATCGCAAAAAAGCTGGCCTAATGTTTTGTGATGATAATCTAAACCGTGGCGGTCAACCAATTCAATAAAATCTTGTTGGGTATAACGGCTTAAACAGGATTTTACAAAGTGTGGATTTTTACAAAGATAGTTAGCCGGACTGGCATTTTCATTAGTGAAGTTACAGCGGCCACCACCACTGATTAATATTTTTCGACCTGCTTTTTTACCCATATCTAGCACAGCTACCTGCTTACCGCGATAGCCCGCCGTAGCGGCACACATTAAACCGGCTGCGCCTGCACCTATGATGATGACATCAAATTGTTTCACTTTTTACCTATTAACCCATTAATTAAACCGTTAAAACTAGCGCAGATTATACCTAACTCAACGGCTTAATGGGGAAATTTAGGGATAATAAGATTTATTAGAGGTAATTTTGGCTAACCCTTTTACAATTTTAAATACTGACCAAATCCAGACGATACATAAAATAAAATAACCAATCACAATAAAAATAGTGATAAAACCAATGATGGTAAAAAACAATCCCCACCAAAATATTTTTGAGATATTAGTGTAGTGGTCTTCAAATAATGTGCCCCTGGCTTCACTGCTTTTTACCATCGCCCAAAATGCACCAATAAACCAAAATATGCCGGTAAATAAACCCGCAACCATTAATCCATAAGCAATTAGAGCATTTGTTTTGGCGGCATCATCTCTTACCGATAAACCTGTATATGGATCTTTTCCATGTTCAAAATTATTCATACGTTATTCCTTAGCTTGTATTTTTGAAGCTGCCTATCATTAAGGATAACCGTATATTTTGCAATTATTTTATAATTTAAAACAGGGCGATATACCCTGTATTTATTCAGCTAGCTTTATTAACTTAGCCAATGGGTGGATTTAATTGAGTTGTTCATTTTCCAGCTTTTTATCTAATTTTTGCTCTAGCTTTTCTTCCTGTTCTTGTCGCTTTTGTAATTGCTGTTGCTGACGTTTTTGTAATTCAGCCTGTGCCGCATGTTCGTTTTCTTCAATCATTTGCTGGCGCTCATTTTGAGTGGTTTGCTGATTTTGACGCATTTCATTAATTTTTTGCTGGTGCGACTGCTTAACTTTTAATTCTTGCTCATCCATTTGCTTTAAATAAGCCTGCTCTTTTTTCTCCTGCTGCTTTCTAATATGAGCTTCGCGTTCATCCATATTTTGTTGCTGGACTTGCTGAGCATGATTGAGTTTTTGCTGATGTTCCTTTTTTTGCTCTGTATGCTGCAAAGATTCGGCTGATAAAAATGCTGAGGTTGTTGCGCATACTAGGGTAAATGCAATCAGTCTGACTTTTTTCATAACACTTCCTTAATCTTTTAAAATTGAACTCTCAACTTAATCCAAACAAATTAGCTCTGCCATCTTCATCATTAAAACCTGTGAACGCTTTGTCAGTTTTTGTATTTCATCCCATTTAGATTAATAAATTATCAATAAAAAAAGTTAAACCTGAGCTTGCAGGATTTAATTTTTATTTTTTAACTAAAAAGAGTATCCTTAGCCGTTATCACTAGGCTATTTGTTTAATTTTTATGAGACAAACACTTAAACAACTTCAACAATTAAAAGGCGTTAGCCGCATTAGCATGTTAACGGCTTATAATTGCCCGGTTGCACGCAGTATTGAGCAAGCCGGAATTCCAATTATTTTAGTTGGCGATTCGGTTGGTATGGTTGAAATGGGGTTTTCCAGCACGCGTGATGTCACTATGGATCACATGGTTTATCATATTGCAGCGGTTCGCCGCGGTGCGCCAAATACACATATTATTGGTGATTTACCGCATTTGTCTTACGAAACCGTTGAAGATGCAGTGGACAATGCCAAACGCATTATTACTGCCGGAGCCGATAGCGTAAAGTTAGAAGGCCCATATTATCAAGCAGTACAAGCCATTACCGAGGCTGGCATTGAGGTATGTGCTCATACCGGTTTAACCCCACAAAAAGCAACCAGCTTTAAAAAAGTGGGTAAAGATGCAGCCGAAGCTGAGCAAATTTTACAAGAGTCGATTCAATTACAACAAGCCGGTGCAGGTATGATAGTAATTGAGCATGTTCCGGCTGAATTAGGAGAAAAATTAACTCAGGCATTAACCATTCCAACCATAGGAATTGGCGCTGGCGGGCAAACTGATGGGCAAGTATTAGTAATTAACGATGCGCTAGGCATTGGTGATTATTGGCCGCCATTTTCAAAACAGTATGCGCATGTCAGCGATACGATTTTAAAAGTAGCCAGCCAATATAAAACCGAGGTTGAAACGAAACAGTACCCTTAACCAAATTGAGCTTCTTCTGTGTCTGGAAACTCTAAGAGAATCTTTTCAAACTCATTAATATGAGTAAGCATGATATCTACTAATTGAGGATCAAAATGTTTACCACTTTGCTCCTCAATATGTTCTAAAGTATCTGCGACTGACCAAGCTTTTTTATAACACCGTTCGTTTCTAAGGGCATCATAAACATCTGCTATTGCAACAATTCGTCCATATAAATGAATGTCTTCTGCCTTTTTTCTATTAGGATAGCCTGTACCATCCCATTTTTCATGATGGTCTAATGAAATAATAGCACCAGCGGAAATAATTGCTTTATTACTATTTTGCAAAATTTTATAGCCTAATTCGGCGTGTTTTTGCATAATATTTCTTTCTTCGTCAGTTAATTTACCTGGCTTATGTAATATTTTGTCTGATATACCTATTTTACCAATATCATGTAATGGCGAGGCTAACACCAACTCTTCTATAGTCGCATTTGGCAAATTAAGCTTTTCAGCCAAAACTCTACAATACTGTGCGACTCTTTTTACATGGTTTCCAGTTTCTTTTGAGCGGCACTCAACAGCTTCACTCATCCGGAAAACGACTTCTTTTTGAGTATCTTCAATTTCCTGTGTCAGTAACACATTATCAAACGCAATTTGTACATTTTGGGTAAATAATTCAATTAAATGTTTATCTGTTTCAGATAAAGCTTCAGCAATATTTGAAATATATAATAAAGCACCACGCGTACTGCGGCTTTGACAATATGCAATAATATAATCATGGCCGTATACAATTGACTTATTTGCAATCGCCTGATCAAAATCCAGTTTCTGTTCTTGAGCAATTACATCAAATAAGTGTTTACCTTCTAAACCTGAAAACTCTCCTTGCCCAGCAACCACCACTAACTGTCCATCTCCGGTTTCATCATCAGCAACTAAAGAAGTAATATACATAGCTTCATCTGAACAAGAAATAATAGAAGTCAACTGACGTAAAAGCCCTTGAATAAAACTTTCCATTGAATGATTACTAAATAAATTAGCTGATGCTTGGATAATAGTTTCAAGTCCTGCCCGGTTTTTTTCGAGTGCCATAATATCGCGATAAGAACGCAAACTAGACATCACTACTGTAAAAAGTTTTTGTGCAGTTAGCTCAGTTTTTGATTTATAGTCATTAATATCGTAATTAACAATTACCTGACGCTCTGGTGCCTGACCGGGTTGACCGGTTCTTAAAATCACTCTGACAAAATGGTTATTTGCCTGATTACGAATAAAATCAACTACTTTGAGTCCTGCATCATCTGTTTCCATAACAACATCGAGTAAGATAACTGCTGCATCCTGGTGAGCTAAAATGGTTTGTTTAGCTTCTTCTCCTGAATAAGCACTAATAAACTCTAATCCTTTATTATGAAAGGTGAAGTCACTTAATGCCAATTTAGTAACCGCATGTACTTCTTCTTCATCATCAACAATAATGATTTTCCATTTCTGAATGTTTGGGTTTTCACTTAATGGAGTATCTTCTAGCTCTTCTTCAAAAAATAAAAAATCATCGTTCATAACAGCAGGTCCCAGCTAATAATTAGGAATTTTTCCTAATTATTAAATTAGATGAGAAATATTAAACCCACAAGAAAATAATCAAAAAATCAATCGGATTAGTAAAGAAGAGAGGTTATTTTTTAAATTGGGCTAGGGTTATTCTAGGCTGGCCAGATAAGTCACTAATGGTTTGAACCAATTGATAGCTGGCATACTGGTTAAATACGGCTTGCACCGCACCAGCCTGCTGATAGCCATGCTCCAAAATAAGCCAAGCTTGATCGGCTAAAAAATGTTGAGCAGTTTCAATAATATGTTCAATATCAGCCATGCCATTGTTTGCAGCAACCAATGCGGATTCGGGTTCAAATCTCACATCGCCTTGCGCCAAATGCGGATCATTTTCTTCAATATAAGGCGGATTAGAAACAATTAACTGATATTGTTGAGGGTTTAAATTTAGCGGCTCAAACCAGCTTCCCTGATAAATATTAATTGCTAAATTTAATGCTGTTGAGTTCTGCTGGGCTAATTCTGCGGCTTGCTTTGAATATTCCACTGCATCAATTTGCCAGTTTGGACATTCGGATTTAAGCGCCAACGCAATTGCGCCTGTGCCTGTGCCTAAATCGAGCGCTTTTAGCGTATCATTAAGCTGGTGTTGATATAAATCTAACACAGTTTCAATAATAACTTCGGTATCCGGACGCGGAATTAAAGTTGAAGCATTAACCGCTAAAGCTAATCCCCAAAATTCTCGGTTACCAATTAAATGTGCAACCGGTACACCGGTAATACGCTGCTTAATTAGGGCTGAAAATTGGTCAATTTGAGTTTGAGATAATTCCCGCTCAGGCCAAGTTAATAAATAACTGCGCTCGGTTTTTTCAAGTGCATGTAATAATAATAACTGGCTATCTAACCGGGCTGATTCTGAGTTAACTAACAAGCTGGCGGCACTGCGCCAAGCTTGCTCAATGTTAAGCGGTGAATCAAACAGTGAAGTACCAACACTCATTAAATCAATAGCTTAATTAGTTATCTGATAATGCAGCTAACTGATCAGCCTGATGTTCTTGTACCAGCGGATCTAATACAGAGTTTAAATCGCCTTCAATTACATCTGTTAATTTGTATAAGGTTAAGTTGATTCTATGATCGGTAATTCGCCCTTGTGGATAGTTATAAGTGCGGATACGTTCTGATCTATCACCACTTCCTACTAAATTACGGCGGGTTGATTCATCTTCTACACGGCGTTTTTCGTCTTCAGCTGCTTGAATTCGCGCAACCAATACCGACATAGCTTTAGCTTTGTTTTTATGTTGCGAACGCTCGTCTTGACATTCCACCACAACACCGGTTGGAATATGGGTAATACGTACCGCAGAATCGGTTCGGTTAACGTGCTGACCACCCGCGCCCGATGCACGGAAAGTATCAATACGTAAATCTGCCGAATTAATTTGCACCGCTTCAGCTTCTGGGACTTCCGGTAATACCGCGACCGTACAGGCCGAAGTATGAATTCGCCCTTGCGATTCAGTTTCTGGTACACGCTGAACCCTATGACCGCCCGATTCAAATTTTAATAAACCATAAGCGCCGTCGCCTTCAATCCGGGCAATGACTTCTTTATAACCACCCTGTTCGCTTTCGTTAGCACTCATTAATTCAATTTTCCAGCGTTTACGCTCAGCAAAACGTGAATACATACGGAATAAATCACCGGCAAATATACCAGCTTCGTCTCCACCGGCTCCGGCTCTAATTTCAACAAAGCAGTTGCGATCGTCATTTGGATCTTTAGGCAGTAATAAAATTTGCAACTCGTGTTCTAAATCTTCTAATACACCTTTAGCTGCTTTAATTTCTTCCTGCGCCATTTCACGCATTTCAGCGTCGTCATCTTCAAGCATTTCTTGCGCTGCAGCTAAATTATCCTGTGCGTCTTTAAAAGCCCGAAACCCTTTAACAACTTCTTCTAATTGAGCATATTCTTTTGATAATGCTCTAAATTTATCCTGATTAGTAATAACATCAGGATCACCTAACATGGCCTGAACTTCTTCGTATCTTTCTTCAAGCAGTTCTAACTTGTGAATAATAGATTCTTTCATGGATTTTGTTTTACTCTGGATTAACGCCAAGATGCTCGGCTAAAAATTCGATATTACATTTATTATCTGAACTCGCGGCTGCTCTTAAAGCCACGGTTGGTGTATGAACCAATTGATTTGTTAACTTATTACTTAATTCAGTTAATACTTTTTGCGGCTCTGCACCCTGTTCTAACTGATTCAATGCACGTTGTAATAATGTGTCTTTTATTTTTTCGGCTTGCGCGCGGTAACTTCTTACGTAATCAACCGACTCAAGCGATTTTAACCAAAGCTGATAGTTTTCAACTTCGTTTTCGATAATACCCTGTGCTTTTTCTGCTGCTTTCACACGCTTTTGTTGATTGCGCTGGACTATACCCTGCAAATCGTCAACTGTATATAAATAGATATTATCTATATCGTTAACCTGAGTTTCAATGTCTCTGGGCACAGCTAAATCCACCATAAAGATAGGACGATTACGGCGCTGTTTAATTGCGTTTTCAACCATACCTTTACCAATTAAAGGTAAAGTGCTGGCGGTTGAGCTGACGACAATATCAACTTGAGCTAATAAATCTGGTATTTGCGATAAAGTTGCCACTTTAGCATTAAACTCAGTCGCTAGGTTTTCCGCTCTTTGCGTGCTGCGGTTAGCAACGGTTAAATCGCGTGCGCCATTATCATACAAATGACGGGCAACTAACTCTGTGGTTTCGCCTGCGCCAACCAGTAATACTTTAGCTTTAGCTAAATCGGCAAAAATTTGTTTGGCTAGGCTGACAGCTGCAAAAGCAACCGACACCGCAGATTCACCAATTTCAGTATTGGTTCTAACATCTTTAGCTACTGAGAATGTCATCTGAAATAATTTGGCTAACGGGCCGCCAATAAATCTGTGTTGGTCTGCAACTGAATAAGCTTGTTTTAACTGGCCTAAAATTTGTGGTTCACCCAAAACCATAGAGTCTAACCCACAGGCAACTTGCATTAGATGCCTGATACTGTCTGCATCGCTATGAAAATACATGCAATCGCTCAGTTTTTCACAGTCAACACCATGAGAGCCGCACATCCAGCTTAATGCACTTTGTCTGTCAAATTGATCACTAGTCAGGTAAACTTCGGTTCGGTTACAGGTAGAAACCACCACAGCTTCATCGGCGATATTGGCTTCTTTTAGCGACATCACAAACTCAACAACTTGTTCTGTGGAAAATGAAACTTTCTCCCGTATACTAACTGGAGCTGTTTTGTAGCTAATACCGAAAGAAAATAATGCCATTGAAACTTCTTTGCTTACCTAGTCTAAATATGAAAAATTGGAAAGAGTGTAATTTTACGAGATGGACACGCAGAATGAAAGCTTTTAGCGCCCTCAATCGAATATCTTTATTGATATTGGTCATTTTTTTACAAGCTTGTACCAGCTTACAACCTAATATTGAGCTGGACAAACTCACTCATCCGTCACAAATTAAACAATTTACGGTTTCTGGCAAAATTGCATTTAAAACCCAAGCTAACAGTAAAAGTGCCACTTTATATTGGCGACAAGACCAACAAGCTTACGATATTCAGCTAAGCACTTACTTAGGTATTCAGGTTGCGGATATTGCCGGTACGCCAAATCAAATAGAAATAACGGCCGATGGCAAAAGTTACCAGTCGAATGCACCGGAGCAATTAATTGCAGAGCAAATTGGCTGGCAGATTCCGTTAATGCAATTAACCAACTGGGTTAAAGGTATTCATAAAGGCGTTGTTGCCAGCTATCATCCAGATGGTTTACCAAAACAAGTAATCGTTAGAACCAGCTCAAGCCAAGAGTGGCAGTTAACTTATTTAAGTTATCAGTCAGTTGGCCCCATTCAATTACCCAAAAAAATAAAATGCCAAACACACAATTTAACTGTGATTTTGCAGATCAATCAGTGGGAACAGATTAATCAATGAAAACAATAAGTTGTTTATCTCCAGCCAAAATTAATTGGTTTTTACATATTACCGGTCGCCGCGATAACGGATACCACGAACTACAAACTTTATTTCAGTTTATTGATTTAGCCGACACGCTGCATTTTGAATTAACCAATGATGCGAATATTAGTTTAAATGGTGATTTATTAGATATAAGTGCACAAAATAATTTAATTTATAAAGCCGCGCAGGCTTTAATGCCTTATAACAAACAAAATTTTGGTATAAAAATGCGCGTGGAAAAACGCATTCCGGCCGGTGCAGGCTTAGGCGGCGGTTCATCTAACTGCGCAACCACTTTATTAATATTAAATAAATTATGGCAAATTAATTTATCAATTGATCAATTAGCTGAAATCGGCGTTAAACTCGGCGCGGATGTGCCTGTATTTGTACGTGGCACAACCGCTTTTGCTCAAGGCATTGGCGAATTTTTATACCCAACTACAGTTCCAGAGCAAAGCTTATTATTAGCCATAGCTAAAAACTGCCATGTTTCTACCGCCGAATTATTTGCTGATAAAAATTTACCCAGAAATACAGCAAAAATTGATTTTTCACACTATTCTTTCGAAAAAACAGGCAATGACTTTGAATCTATTGCAAAAGCTCGCTTTGCAGCGGTTGCCAAAACCTTAGACTGGTTGATAGAATACGCGCCATCGAGAATGACAGGGTCAGGTGCGGCTTGTTTTGCTTTGTTTGATACGCCAGAGCAAGCGCAAAAAGTTGCTAAGTTAGCGCCAAATGATATTAACGCTTATGTTGTTAGCACTCTGAATACTTCACCTGTTCATGCTTTAATAGCTGAACAATTTTAGCCTTTGAGCCGGTTATTGCTAAGTCCGGCTTAATTTGTAAATACTATTTAACGATATTGCCTGAGGTTTATTACCGTGCCTGATATGAAAATTTTCACAGGAAACGCAACCCCTGAGTTGGCTCAGAGAATCGCAGACCGTCTTTATACTAAATTAGGTTCAGCCGTTGTTGGCCGTTTTAGCGATGGTGAGATTAGCGTTCAGATTAACGAAAACGTTCGTGGTGCCGACGTTTTTATTATTCAGTCAACTTGCGCTCCTACAAATGACAACTTAATGGAACTAATTGTCATGATTGATGCGTTGCGTCGTGCATCTGCTGGCCGTATCACTGCGGTAATTCCTTATTTTGGTTATGCCCGTCAAGACAGACGTGTTCGTTCTGCCCGTGTGCCAATTACAGCTAAAGTGATTGCAGACTTTTTATCTAATGTTGGGGTTGACCGTGTGATGACAGTTGACCTGCATGCTGAACAAATTCAGGGCTTTTTTGATGTGCCGGTAGATAACGTATTTGGCAGCCCAATTTTACTTGACCACATGCGTGAGCAAAAATTTGAAAACCCGGTTATTGTTTCTCCAGATATTGGTGGTGTTGTTCGTGCCCGTGCAATTGCTAAACAGTTTGATGATTGCGATTTAGCAATTATCGATAAACGTCGCCCACGAGCAAACGTTGCTCAGGTAATGCATATTATTGGTGATGTTGAAGGCCGTGACTGTATTATTGTAGATGATATGATAGATACAGGTGGCACCTTATCAAAAGCGGCTGCGGCACTTAAAGAAAAAGGCGCTCGTCAGGTATTTGCTTATGCAACTCACCCAGTTTTCTCTGGTAACGCAGTTGAAAACATCCGTGATTCACAAATTGATAAACTGATTGTCACTGACAGTATTCCACTTGATCCTGCTATGGCTAAATTGGATAAAGTTGTACAGCGTACGCTCAGCTCTATGCTGGCTGAAGCCATTCGCCGTGTGAGCAACGAAGAATCAATTTCAGCTATGTTTGAAGGCTAACATTTAGCTTAGCTAAACAAGCCTGCTTCACATTTTAAATAAAGCCCTGATTATTATTTTTAATCGGGGCTTTTTTTATGCTTAATCATCCCCATGTCTTTTATGTAGGTCAATATATAGCTAAGGAGTGAAGCATGAAAAACAGTTTAGATAGTAAAATTATTTATCGTGTCTTTTCTATTATTCAAGAAAAAGGAGAAAAGAAAGATGATGGCTGGCATTATCATGGCTTAATTGCCGATAGTGATCAGGATGGTTATAACATTAGCATTCACGATCCTTACGTTAAACTCTCGCTCGGTTTTCACCATAGTTATCATTTAGATTATAAAAGTGGATTAGAAGCCGAAGACTTTACCAATAAGCTGTTGGATATTTACCGCAGCAAACCAGAATAAAATAAAACGCCAGCGCAATTATGCGCTGGCGTTTTTAGTTTGTTTTTATTAGTATTTTTTGCCGTTGGCTAAATTTTTCCGACAACTTTTGCAGGGTCTACTTTAGCGGCTTTTAACGACGGATAAATAGTTGCAATTAATGACATCACAATCGCCACACTTGCGGTTATCCAGACATCATGCCAATTGAGTTTAGTTGGTAAAAAGTCGATAAAATAAATGTCACCAGATAACAAATGAAAGCCAAATAACGATTCCAGTAGCGCAATAAATTTACCTAAATACAAACCGCCTAAAATCCCTAAAACAACCCCAATACTGGTGCCCAGTAAACCATGATATAAGCCTTGTAACATAAAGCTTTGCACAATATGCTGTTTTTTCATGCCCATAGTGCGCAAAATCGCAATATCACTTTGCTTTTCATTGACCGCCATAACCAAAGTCGAGACGATATTAAAACAAGCAACGGCTATTACGAGCGCCAAAATAATATACATAATACTGCGTACCAGTTGAATATCGTTATATACATGCCCAAACTGTCGGGTCCAGTCTTGTACATAAACATAAACCGGCAAGGTATAACCAATTTCACGCGCTATTTTTCCGGCATTAAAGACATCATCAATTTTGATTCTTAACCCTTGTACACCGCGTGTCCAGCCGGTTGCCGCAGCGGCTACCGGTAGCTGGGTAAATCCTATGGTATGATCAAGCTGCCCGCCAGATTCAAGCAATCCAATTAATGTTAAACTTAATGATTTAGGCGGTAATAATCTTTTATTTTCATCAACCTGAGGGACCAAAACCTGAACAGAATCACCTATGCTTAACTTAAGTGATTTGGCTAAATCTTTACCTAAAATCACCCCTTCTTGCTGCTTAAAATTATTTATGTACTCAGGCATGATATAAGATTTTAAATCGGCAACCGCCTGCTCTGCTTGCCAGTCAATTCCACGAATTTCAACCGGTTTTAATTCATCTTTATACTGAATCAACCCACTAAAGCGCACAAAAGGCGCCACGCCAAGTACCTGCTGATGCTGTTTAATACCAGCCGCAACACTTTGCCAATTTTCAATACCGCTGGCTTCTACACTGCTAAATTCAATATGTGGCACAATCGATAATAGCCGGGTTTTAAGCTCATTTTCAAAGCCATTCATAGCCGATAAAACCCAGATCAACACACATACACCAAGCGCAATGCCGCTGGTTGATGACGCTGAAATAAAGCGAATAAATCGGTTATGTGCCTGACTTTTGGCGTAACGAATCCCTATTTTTGCAGCTAAAGAATTAATCATGCTCAACCACTTCGGCATTTAATTCAAATAACAGGCCTTGTTTAAGTTTTAGTTGTCTATCCATTTTATTGGCTAAATTTAAGTCGTGAGTGACAAAAACAAAACAAGTCGATAACTCATTTTTAAGCTGTAAAATTAAATCAAAAACCGCCGCCGCATTTTCAGCATCCAAATTACCGGTTGGCTCATCGGCCAAAACAATATCGGGTTGATGCACCAAAGCACGCGCAATGGCAACTCTTTGCCTTTCACCACCAGAAAGCTCACTTGGTTTATGCTTTAACCTGTGCGATAACCCGACCCGCTCTAACATAGCTTTAGCTTGTTGCTCAGCCTGCTTTAATGGTTGTTTGGCAATTAATAATGGCATCACTACATTTTCAAGCGCGTTAAATTCACCTAATAAATGATGAAACTGATAAACAAACCCTAAATTTTGGTTACGAAACAAAGCCTGTTTGCGCTCTGATAACTGGTGAATATCTTGCCCTTTAAATAAAATTTGCCCTTCGGTTGGAGCATCTAATGTGCCCATAATATGTAAAAGACTACTTTTACCTGAGCCGGAACTGCCCACAATGGCGACATTTTCAGCGGCCGATAAAGTTAAATTAAGTTGATTTAATACACTAATTTGAGCAGAGCCGTCATGATATTTTTTAGTGATATTTTTGCATTCAAATAAAGGTTTATTCATATCTTAAAATCTCTGCAGGTTTGGTGCTGGCAGCTCGGTAAGCCGGATAAATGGTTGCTAAAAAGCTCATAAAAATAGCGGATAACGCAATTAAAATAACCTGATGCCAGTGTAAATCAATCGGTAAGCCTTGCATTGCATACGCCGGATTAGCAAAAATACCAACCCCCAATACAGCTAAAATATTATTTAAATTAAAACTTAACAGCACACCAGCTACCGTGCCAATAACAGCACCAACACAGCCTTTATACATGCCCTGTAAAATAAAAATCATCACCAGTTGGCGGTTAGTCATGCCGATGGTTTTAAGCGATGCAATTTCAACACGTTTATCATTAACCACCATTACCAATGCCGATACAATGTTAAATGTGGCCACGGCAATAATCAGCGCCAGCATTAACCACATCATATTTTTTTCCATTTTAACCGCTTCAAATAACTCACCTTGAGTCTGCCGCCAGTCAGTAATTTGCCAGTCGGGATGTTTGGCTAAAATAGATTGTTTAGCAAAATTTAAATTAAAAGCATCGTCTAAATACAAACGAACACTGCTCACTTGCTCTACGGGCTGGCGTAATAATCGGTTTAAATCCTGAATATGGATTAATACTACATTTGCATCAGCGTCTGAGCCAGCGTTAAAAATAGCGGCGACGGTAAAGTTTCGTTGTACAGGCACACGTCCCATTGGCGTATAAGTGCTGCCTTTAGCCAGCATCACCCGTATTTTATCGCCTACTCTCACATCTAACTGATTAGCTAGTTGCTGGGCAATCACAACCTGATATTGACGCGGCTTTAGCTGGTAAAAATCACCATAAACAATGTTATGTGCAATAATTGAATATTTAGCTGATTCGCTCGGTTCAATGCCCTGAACATAAATCGCGCGCATATCCTGAGCCGATTGCACCAAACCAGCCTGCTGCTCAAACGGCGTTACCCCAATCACATTTGGGGTATTTTGTAAGTCGCTGATAAAGTTTGGCGTTTCAGCTTGAGACTGCTGCACAACCATGTGTGGGATCACACCTAAAATGCGTTTTTTAAGCTCACTTTCAAACCCATTCATCACAGAGATCACAGAAATTAGCGCAATGACGCCTAAACTAATGCCCGCGACAGAAAAAAACGTAATAAAAGAAACAAATTTATTAGACTGATGACCACGGCTATATCTTTGCGCGATAAATAAACTGGTTGGATAAAACAAAAACTGTCCTCAATGTTAACCGTGAATTTTTTCCGTGACTATAGCGAATTTTATAACTAAATCCTATAGTTAAAAATGGATACTTGATAACAGATAACCACTAAATAATTCTAAAACTAAAAATAAACACTCACACAGGAAACCTCAAAATGGCAATAACATTAACTCAAGCCTTTCTGAAAAACTTTCTCGGTAATTCCCCCAATTGGTACAAACAACTTATTTTAACGTTTTTAATTGTTAACCCGATTATTTTTTATACCTCCCCCTATCTTGCGGGTTGGTTACTAGTTGCAGAATTTATTTTTACGCTGGCGATGGCATTAAAATGCTACCCACTACAACCCGGAGGTTTATTAGTAATCGAGGCAATCGCCATTGGAATGACCAGCATAGATCATGTTATGCATGAAATAGAATCCAATATTGAAGTGCTACTGCTGTTAATTTTTATGGTCGCCGGTATTTATTTTATGAAAAACCTGCTGCTGTTTTTATTTACCAAATTGCTGATTCATGTACGCTCAAAAACAAATTTATCACTGGCTTTTGTTTGTGCTGCGGCTGTTTTATCCGCATTTTTAGATGCATTAACCGTTATCGCTGTGATCATCAGTGTCGCAGTTGGTTTTTATTCGATTTATCACAGAGTCGCGTCCGGTAAAGATTTTTCGGCTGAACATGATCACACCGAAGACTCTAAAATTGAGCCATTATCTGAAGAACAACTGGAAGACTTTCGTGCTTTTTTACGTAATTTATTAATGCATGCTGCCATAGGGACAGCTCTTGGCGGGGTTACCACTATGGTAGGTGAACCACAAAATCTGATTATTGCCGCCAAAGCACAGTGGGGTTTTATTGAGTTTTTTCTCCGTATGTCTGCGGTGACTATTCCGGTTTTAATTTGTGGTTTAACCACAACCGTTTTACTCGAAAAAACAAAAAGTTTTGGTTATGGGGCAAAACTGCCGGATAAAGTTAGAAAAATTCTAACCGATTACGACCATTATATGGATGCCAAACAAACCAAACAGGATGTTGCCAAATACTATATTCAAGCCCTGATTGCGGTTTGGTTAATTATCGCACTTGCTTTACATTTAGCAACGGTTGGCTTAATTGGGTTAAGCATTATTATTTTTGCGACCAGTTTTTGTGGCGTTACTGACGAGCACCAAATTGGCCGAGCGTTTCAAGAATCGCTTCCATTTACCGCCCTGCTTTGCGTATTTTTTGCAGTTGTTGCCGTTATTATCGACCAGCATTTATTTATTCCAGTTATCGAATGGGTACTTACTTTTGAAGGTCGCTCACAACTAGCGGTATTTTATTTAGCAAACGGCTTGTTATCTATGGTCAGCGATAATGTTTTTGTTGGTTCGGTTTATATTACCGAAGTAAAAGAAGCGCTACTAACCGGTCAAATTAGCCGTGAACAGTTTGATTTATTAGCAATAGCCATAAATACCGGCACTAATTTACCCAGTATTGCGACCCCTAACGGACAAGCCGCATTTTTATTTTTGTTAACCAGCACCTTGGCGCCTTTAGTCAGGTTATCTTATGGCCGAATGGTTTATATGGCGCTGCCCTACACTCTGGTATTAACAACGGTTGGATTAATTTTCACTTGGTTGTTTTTACCACAATTAACTGACTTTTTATATTCAACCGGATTAATTGAACACCACGCAGCTTCTGCCGTGATAGAATCGCAAATACATTAAGAGTTGATATAAAAAATCAAATGATAACAATAAGGCAATAACAAATAAGCGTTTATTGCCTGTTAAATTGAACTTTCTGTTTAACTGAAAATCAATTAATCACTAAAAAAATTAAGAAGGATATTTGAGTGGCTTTAGCATTTAACCAAAAACGCAGCGCCTGGCTAATCTTAACTTTGTCAGTATTAGCGCTTGAGTTTACCGCTTTATATTTTCAGTATGCGATGGGACTTGAGCCTTGCATAAAATGTATTTACCAGCGACTTGCGCTATGGGGTGTTTTTGTCGCCTGTTTACCAGCATTGTTATTCCCCAAAGAGCTTTATACCCGAGTTGTCAGTTACCTTGGCGGACTCTTTTTTGCGTTATGGGGCTATAAAATAGCCGCAGAGCATGTGGATATTCAGGCAAATCCAAATCCGTTTGCTGGTTGTGATTTTATGCCGGATTTTCCAAGCTGGTTTGCACCGGATATCTGGTTTCCGGCTTTATTTGAAGTACGTGGTGACTGTGCAACGCTTGACTGGCAATTTTTAGGCTTGAGTATGCCACAATGGATGCAGTTTATTTTTGCCTTATATGCGGCTGTTTTTATCCTTGTTCCGCTTTATCATTTAATTCGATTTAAACAGGTTTAACTTTATGATTGTTTATCAGCGCTGGATTTAGCTTTGCGCTGACTCAACTGCCTGATAAACAGTTTTTCCTGATAGCGCCGCCATATTCTGGAAACCACAGCAACAATTGCCGCAATAATCATTACCAGCCATAAAATAGGACTGGTTAATGGGCTATTAGAATAACTCGCATCTAAATAGCTTTGTCCGGCATGAAATAACCAGTACACACCCGCACCAATCCCAATAATCACCCCTGCACTTAATAATAAAATGAGTAACTGCTTAATAAAATTCATTCAACCACATACATTGCAAAATTTACGACATTGTATACCTAAATAACCTCAACTTTGGATAATAAATTAAAAAACACAATTTAGCTGGTAAAAAATTGAAGATAAAAGCAGCAAGTCCAACCTAATATTAAAATGCATAAAGCGATTAAAACGGCGGCTGAACCTAAATCTTTAGCCAGTTTAGATAACGGATGTAGCTCCAAACTAACTCGGTCAATAATCACTTCAATAGCCGTATTCACTATTTCAGTAAACAATAAAAATAAAGCAGTGCTTAACAAGATTAACTTTTGATAAAGACTAAAATCTACTCCGATGCACAGTAGAATTGCTACGAATAAAATAACGAGCTCTTGTCGAAAGGCGGCTTCGTTTTTAGCTAACCAATTTAGTGCGCTCATTGAATGACCTGCCGCCATCACAATTCTTTTAAATCCTTTAGGTTTATTGGTTACATCAAAATTCATTTACAGTTACGACTCCTCAATCATCCGACAAACATTAAAAATATCACGCTGAGCTTGATAAGTTTTACTTTGGGTATTGGTTAAACCTAACAAAATGTCATAAATATTATCGTGGGTTAAAGGTTGATCTAAAAAATGGTTCAGGCATTGTGTATAAGCTGGCTTTGTTAATTGATTGCTCCAATATAACATAGGTATATGGGTTTGTTCCTGCGGTGCTAATTGATACGGAAAACCATGTAAATATAAGCCGTTTTCACCTAACGATTCCCCATGATCCGATATATATAACAAACTCACTTGATCTGCCAAATTCTGCTTTAATAATTTTATTATTTGCGCCAAAACATAATCAGTATAAAGCAACGTATTGTCATAGGTATTAATTAACTGAGTTGGACTACAGTTTTGAATATCACTCCTGGCACAATCAGGGGTAAAAACATTAAACCGCTTTGGATACCTTTGATAATAAGTTGGACCATGCGAACCGATTAAATGTAAGATAATAAATTGGTTAAACTGATTTTCTGCATCCAATGCTTGGCTTAAAGGAGCCAATAATGCCTCGTCAAAACAATGGTGACCTTTACAAAAAGGGGTATTTTTAGCCTGAATATTAATACTATCTACCCGCTTACAAACCCCTTTACAGCTACTATTATTGTCAAGCCACAACACTTTTGTTCCAGCACGATGAATGATATCTATTACATTTTCTTGGCTTTCAGCCAAACGACTAGTGTATTCCTTTCTATCCAGTCTTGAAAACATACATGGCACCGATATCGCCGTAGCTGTCCCACAAGACTGAACCTGAGTAAAAAACTTAACCTGCTCTGCTTGAGTGTATTGATTGGTCGATTTTTCATAATTGCCTAATGAAAAATTTTGAGTTCGGGCGGTTTCACCAACCACCATAACAGTAACAGTTCGGATTTGGTGTTTAGTTAACCTCGGAGATTTATCTAATAATTTAAAAGGTAGCGGCGGTAGAAAATATGTATCTCGTATATATTTAAAACCAGTTACATAAAATGAGAATGGAACAATATATTGAATAACTTCTTTATTATTACGTCCAACAGCAGCATAGGTTTGATACAGGGGGAGAGCGATTAATACAATGCCTAGCCCTGCTATTAAGTTAATTTTGATAAAAGATTTAATTTTACAAAATAGGCTTTCATTTGATTGGTAGTTAAATAGTAAACTGAGTGGGAGCACTGTTAATAACAAAACAAAGATAACAAGATGAAAATTCAGATAAGATAAAGCCTCACCTGTATTAGTTTCAACAATGTTTGTGAGCATGCTTTTATCAAAAATAACACCATAATTATTTGATGCGTACAATAAAACAGCAGAAATAAGCACCGAAATAACCAGCGTTAATCTGACAAAAATAATTAGAGAAAGCCAGCTATATAAAATTAGACATATCAAAAATAACAGCAATGGAACCGAAATTAAAAATAAAATACTTTGAACACTGGTTAATGTGGTGCTGTAAAATACTTTAGTAATAAATAAGCTATTAAATATCAGGCTGGTATAAATAGATATAAATATCAGTAATGCAGAGTAAGTTTTAGGAGGCAATAATTTGGCTAACTTCATAATGATGAAACCTGATCTCATTTTGCGTTAAGACGATATAGCTGATTCTGATACGCCAAAGAGCTAAACAGCACATGCGCTAATGCTTTATGGTGCAATTGTTGCTGTTGGTTATTCATTAGCGGTAAAAGTTGAGTTTGTTTTTTACTGGCTAAATCATAATCCCAAAAACTGGTTTTACCGCCGGGCATTAATACCACGGCTTGATTATTTTCAAGATAGGCAAAATTATCGTAATACTGCATCATAGCCCGCTCAACCGGATATTGTTGGGTTAAATCAAACCCGGTCATAGGAGTCGCTGTTTCCAAACCAATTAAAGATAACAAAGTGACCGGCAGATCAATCTGGCTTACCAAACGGGCATCCCGAGTTTTATCAAAATCAGTATTTAAAATAACAGCTGGAATATGAAACGACTTAATAGGCACAGGCTCTGAGCCATATACACGAACATCATGATCTGCCACCACTAAAAACACAGTGTTGTGCCAGTATTCGCTGCTTTTAGCTTTATCAATAAACTGACCTAGTGCATAATCGGCATACTTGATGGCTAAATCTCGCTTGGGTTTATCCGTCTGATATGAATCATCCAAAACGACTTTACCTTGTGGGATCTCAAACGGGTCATGATTACTTGAAGTAAAAATCAAACTAAAAAATGGCTGGTGAATATTAGCCAGTTTAGTGAGTTCCTGATCGGCTTGAGTAAATAAGTCTTCATCACTCACCCCCCAAGATGCAACAAACTCTGGCTTATTAATATCATCAAAATCAATAACCTGATTAAACCCATTCCCCAGAAAAAAACTTTTCATATTATCAAAGTGGCTTTCACCACCATAGATAAACTGAGTATGGTATCCAGACTGTGCTAACAACTCAGCTAAAGTAAAAAAATGACGTTGTGATTTAGACAGCTTTACAACAGAGCGTGAAGGCGATGGCAAAAATCCAGTTACAACAGCTTCTATCCCTCGAACAGAACGAGTTCCTGTAGCATATAAATTATCAAATCCCCACCCTTGTTGATAAAGTTTATCCAGTTCAGGAGTAATACCTGAACCACCCAAAGTTTTCACAAATCGAGCGCCTAAACTTTCTTCTAAAATAATCACCAAGTTTTTTTTCTGCTGAGTTTGATAGGGCTTATTTTCAGCCAAAGTGGGGATCTGCTCGTTATAAAAGTTGGTTCGATAGCTACTACTACGAACTGTATCTATGATTTCTTGTCTTGGCATATTGCCATACAGTTGATTAGAGCTTTTTTCATTTCGCAAACTTTTTAATGCAAAAGCGACGCTGTATGGTGAGTTCAACACTAGCGAATTTACCAAAGAATCTTCACTAAAATATACTAATGCTGGGTTTAATGGCCTTGGTCCAGTTGTACCTCTAGCTAAAACACATAAAATAAATAATATTGCTAAAGTAAAAAAACTAAACAAAGCATTATGTGTTGACTGTTGTTCTGCTAACTTAGGTATCCATTTTTTAGCCATATAAAAAGCAAAAACACTAAGCATTAAACTAGAAATCAAACTAACTAAATGCCCTGATAACAACATTGAAAATACTTCTTTGGGATAAATTAGATATTCAACAAATAACCGATTTGGCCGAATATCGTACTGACTAATAAATGCAGGAGTTGCAGCCTCAATTAAAATAACCAAGGTAATAACTACAACTGAATAATACTTAACCAAATAACAAATATAAGGTTTAAACTTAATATCGCTGTAAAAATAGATAAAGCTTAATAACAAAATCGGAATAGATAAGTAAGCAGATGAGCTCAAGTCAACTCTTAATCCTCCACTAATTAACGCCGATAAATCGGCACCTTGTATACGTTGATTTAACCATAACAACAGGCCAAACCGACACAAAGAAAATAGCAATAACAATACAAAATAAAAAATAAAAATAGGTTTAAAAAATCGTAAATAACTCATAATCAGGCTGACTAGTTTAGGAAATTTGGTGTACGTTATCCCACTAAACTGAAGATTGGCTGAAGAAAAACTGATTGTTTATAGATGCCTTGATTTGCCCGTTACACTGATTACAATAAAAAGCTTGTACATACTCCCGGATAAACGAAATAATGAATTTACTTTTAGTTGAAGACTCCCATTCATTAAGGCGCAGCCTAACAACTGGACTTAATAACCTTGGCTTTACTGTCGACAGCACTGGGGATGGTTCTCAAGGTTTAAGTATGGCACTTATGGGCGAGTATGATTTATTAATTTTGGATATTATGCTACCCGGATTAGATGGGTTAAGTTTATTGAAAGCGATTAGGCGCGATAACAAAAATGTACGGGTTTTAATTTTATCGGCTAAATCTCAACCGGAAGAAAGAGTGCAAGGTTTATTAACCGGAGCCGATGATTATTTAAGTAAACCCTTCTCATTTGACGAATTACACGCCCGCTTATTATCCTTAATGAGACGGGGTGATTTAAAAAATCATTCAGACATCATCCGGTATCAGTTTTTAACCATTGATCTTCAATTAAAAACCGTCAAAGTAAATCAACTCAATATAGACCTTACCCCTAACGAATTTAAAATCATTGAGTGCTTATTTTCCAACCAGAATCAAGTTATAACACCTGAAAAGTTAAGCACTTACTTAACCGGTCATTACGATAGTGTTTCTAAAAACGCAATTGAAGCACATATTTCATCGGCTCGTAGAAAAATAAAGCAAGCAGGCGAAGAACTACCCGTTATTACCAAACGAGGGTTTGGTTACTACGTAGAAAAGCAATAAGCAATTATGAAATCAATTCGCAAAAAATTAGTTAGCACTCTATCAGTTACTATCACAGGGGTTGTTCTGTTAATTTTATTAGCAACAGATATCGCAGTTGACGGCTGGATAGACTCACAATTTAATAAGGCAATGGTAGCTAAATTAGGCATGTTAAAAACATTAGTTATTGAACAAAATGGTACAATTGAAGCTAATTTTTCTGCACGATTTTTACCTGAATTTGAAGGTGATTCTGAGCCAGAATATTATCAATTATGGTTAAACGGTAAAGTGCTGGCTCGCTCTGCGAGTTTGGATTTATTTACCCAAAAAGCGTTGCCTTATCTGGATAACTTCCCTTTAGCACAAACCAAAGTTATTGAAAACACTTTACCGGATGGTCGCTCGGGCAGGATTATTTACAACAAATTTACCCCATCTTCATTGCAAACCACAAAACAGCCCACACAAGAAATAGTCATAGCTTATGCCTGTGCCGCAGAGGGTTTAAATTTTGTACTTTGGTTAATCGATATTATATTTGTTGTTACAACTATATCTGTAATCATTTTTATTCGAGTTTTTGTCAGAAAAACCGTCGATTTAGGTTTATCGCCATTACATAAAATGAATGAGCAAATTCGTGAGTTGAACCTAGCCAAAAATAAAACCAAACTCCAACTCAAAGAACCGGTCTCAGAACTTTTGCCAGTAGTAGAAAGCCTTAATCGTTTTATGAATGAAAACCACCAGCTTTATTTGCGAGAAAAAAGATTAACATCAGATATATCGCATGAGCTAAAAACCCCTATCTCTGAGCTAATAAATTTAACAGAAGTCGTACTTAAGTTTCCTGATAACAATGACTTAATGGAAGATTTTGCGCCTCAAGTATTAAGTATTAGCCAGCGCCTGCAACATATTGTGAGTCACGTTTTATTGCTCCATAAATATCGTGATGGAAAATTAAATAAAGACGATATTTTTGATATAAACCAATTACTTGATAAACTCATTAATACTCAAAAGATTACAACTTACCAGCTCACTATAGCTAATAATATACCGCCAGTTCGTTCAAATTTATTTGCCGTTGAGAGCATACTGTTAAACCTTTTAAAAAATGCGCAAGCCCATAAAAAACCGCAGACAGAAATTAAAGTAACGATATTTTCAACCCCTACTACACTTAATATATCAATAGAAAACGAAGTAAAAGATATACTGACACAATCAGACATAGCATATTTTTTTGAACCACTTTGGCAAAAAGATAGCTCAAGAACCTCATCCCATAATTATGGATTGGGATTAAGCATAGCTAAAATGTTTGCAGACTCTATAGATGCAAGTCTTTGTGCCGAGTTAAAAAATACGACTATCACATTAAGTTTAACAATGGCGCTTTAATCACCATCCCTAATAACCACTTTCCTACTACACAGGCTACTGGGGTTATTGCGACTTTAGGTATATAATATTCGAACATTTTTCAGCAAAGACAAATTTCATGATAGCACTTGGCAAAACTTGCACCCTTACCGTACTTAAAATAGTTGATTTTGGTTATTACTTAGATGCAGCTCATTTAGGCGAAATATTATTACCTAAAAAGCATGCAAAAAAAGCATTTGAGATTGGCGAAAAAATTACTGTTTTTTTGTATCTGGATTCAAAAGACAGACCAATTGCAACCATGCAAAAACCAAAGGCTGAGATAGGTCAATTTGCCTATTTAACCGTGACTGAAACCACTGATTTTGGCGCTTTTGTAGATTGGGGTTTAGATAAAGACGTATTTGTCCCCATTAAAGAGCAAAAACGTCCAATGCAAATTGGAGACTCGCATTTAGTTTATATTTATCAGGACAAACTGGATCAGCGCGTTGTCGCATCAAGCAAAATTGATAAATTTTTAGATCAAACACCTGCTAACTATCAACCAAAACAAGCGGTTGATTTAATTATTGCCAATACTACCGATTTGGGCTTTAAAGCGATTATTGACCATAAACACTGGGGCGTTTTGTATAAAGGCGATGTTTTTCAGCGTTTAAGTTTTGGTCAATATAAAAAAGGCTTTATCAAACAAGTGCGTGACGACGGCAAAATTGATTTAACTTTGCAAGGTGGGCAAGAAACCCGAGACAAATACGCCAAAATTATTGAAAATTACCTGCAAAAAAATAATGGTTTTGCGCCAGTGCATGATAAATCCGATCCGGATTTAATTTATCAAACATTTGGCATGAGTAAAGCCGCATTTAAACGTTGCATTGGCGGCTTATATAAAGCCGGCGTATTAACGATTGAAAAAGACGGTATTCGTTTAAATAAATAAACTGCAAAACAAACGACCTGCACGGATGCAGGTAATAAGCGTTAGCTCGTTTTGAAATGAGTGATATTAATCCAACTTATCCAAATCGTTATAACGGATCATCTGTTTAATTTCACTCACATAAACATGGCGTTTTTCTGAGTATTGGCTCAGTCCATCAGCCAATGCGATTCCGGTTACCTTTTGCTGGTTTTTTCTCAATTTTTGGCGAATATTTCGTAGCGTTTTATATGCTCTGTGGGTATTAATATTTTGCATATATCCTTTTACCGAAATAAAAGGAGACTCAAATTTAGCCACTTCATGAAAAGCCCCTTGGTTTCTGCGGTTAGGCACTAACCCGCAACCTTTGACATAACACCACTGGCCAAAAAAATTATTTGCTTTACGAGCAAATCTTGAGGTTCCCCACGCGCTTTCATTTGCTGCTTGTGCTAAAGCTAACGATGGCGGGACAATATCAACTCGTCTGAGTAAGGTTTTCCATTGGCTTTGGTTAGTTAAATCAAATGTTTCCAAACCATATTGTTCAGCCAGTGTATTCACTTTATCTTTTTGCCACCACCACAGCTTTTCTGCATTTTGTTGATAACTTAATAACTTTGCTCTGTCGGCTAAAATTTGCTGGTTAGCAATATTCACCAACTCACTCATGTAATTAAAAAAACTTTGTTTGCGTTCATCCCCTGCTTCTAACTGGCTAAATTTGGGTAAAACCGGTAACTGAATGGGTTTAGGTTGAATAAAAACAATTAAAAAAGTAACCGCAAAAATAACAATTAAACTGTAAAAACTAACTTTAAGCGCAGTAAACATAAATCTCCTAAATAAAGTAACCTGACTTCTGGTTATTAATTTTTTAGTTTATTTTTAACTTATTTAAGACTAGCTTATTTTAACAGAATAATCTAACTGACTGCTTTTCAACAAAAAGGCCGGTAGTTTATACCACCGGCCTTTTTCGGGTTAACTCAGATTTAAATTATGATTCAGAATAAAAGGTTTTATTCTGCACTTCGTAATCCAATAAAATTTTAGCTGGCTCAAACCGTTCGCCAAATCTAAGCTGATAGCTTTGCAAACATTCAACCAGTTTAATAATGCCAAAATTATCAATATAGCGTAACGGGCCACCTAAAAACGGCGGGAAACCAATGCCAAAAATCGCACCAATATCTGCTTCTTGAGCGTTGCTGATAACACCTTCTTCATAACAACGCGCAGCTTCGTTTAACATTTGAACGACACAGCGCTGAGCAATTTCCTCTGTATTTAATGATTGTGCCGCATCTAAATTTAACAAGTCATAAATTGATTCATCAACCAATGGTGCTGGTTTAATTTTTTGCATCCATTTATTTTGCTTCTGGTAATTGTAAAAACCTTTGCGGTTCTTTTTACCTTTGCGGCCATCTTCAATAATGGTATTTAAGCCCGCCGGTGGCTTAAATCTATCGCCATAAGCATCGATTAAAATTGGAATAATTTTAGTACCAACATCAATGCCTACTTCATCTAATAACTTTAATGGACCAACCGGAAAACCAAACTGAACCAAAGCTTTATCTATTACATCAATAGGTTCGCCTTCCATTAATAGCTGCGCGGCTTCATTAATATAAATTGCCAGAATTCGGTTAACATAAAAACCAGCACAGTCTTTTACCACAATAGGTGTTTTACCTTGCTTACGGGCAAAACTTAATACGCTAGCAATCGTTTGCTCGCTGGTATTTTGATGTGGGATCACCTCAACCAAAGGCATTTTTTCCACTGGCGAAAAATAATGTAAGCCAATTACATTTTCAGGGCGCTGAGCATTCGCGGCAATATCTGCAATTGGTAAAGACGATGTGTTAGAAGCAAAAATGGTCTCGGGTTTACATTCTTGCTCTATATCTTTAACCATTGCCTGCTTTAAAGCTAAATCTTCAAATACGGCTTCAACCACTAAATCCCGGTTAGCAAAGCCAGAAAAATCGGTAGTACCGGTAATTAGGCTCAGTTGTTTTTGAGCCTGAGATTGCCGGATAAAGCGACGCTTTACTTTTTTGTCCAATAATTCATGGCTATGGCGCAGTGCATGTAAAATACCGTCTTCTTTTATATCTTTTAATCTAACCGGTAAATTAGCTTTGGTTGCGCTCACATGCGCAATACCACCGCCCATTAAGCCACCGCCTAATACACCCACATTGTTAATTGGTAGTGCATTTTCAATTCGTGCGGTTTGCGCTTTTTTATGCCCAGTTGTCGCTAAAAATAGCTCTCTTAACGCTTTACTTTGTGGAGTTTGAGATAGTTCGGCAAACCCTCTTGCTTCAGCCTGATAGCCCTGCACTAAACCGTTTTCGATACCGACTCTAACAACATTAATAATGCGTTTGGGTGCCGGATAATTGCCAAGTGTTTTCTTTTCAACTTGCTTTAGAGCCTGATCAAATAATACGCCACGACCTAATGAGTTTTTCTCAAGCGCTTTTGCCCAAAGTGCTTGTTTAATTTCTTTACGTTTAGGTAAGCCACAACCTGCCAGTGTTTTAGCTGTATCTAATAAAATGCTGTGCGGTACTAAATCATCAATTAATCCCATTTTTAACGCCGATTTAGCACGTACCTGTTTACCGGTTAACATAATATCCAGTGCAGCCTGAATACCAACTAAGCGAGGCAAACGCTGAGTACCACCGCTACCGGGCAATAAACCCAGTTTAACTTCTGGTAAACCAAGTTGAGTTTTTTCGTCATCCGATGCAATTCGATAATGACAAGCCAATGAAAATTCTAAACCACCACCTAAACAAATTCCGTGAATGGCGGCTACAAATGGAATTCTGGATTTTTCAATTCGGGCAAATATCGCCTGACCGGCTTTTGCTAACTCTTCAGTATCAGCCTTTGTTTTACAGGCATTAATCATATTAATATCAGCGCCAGCAATAAAAGAATCTGGTTTGCCGCTGGTTAATACCACACCTTTAATCTGATTATTTTTTTCAATTTCATCCAGTAAGGTTTCAATTTCATTCATGGTGTGACGTGAAATCACATTCATACTTTCATCCGGCACGTTTAACCGAACAACCGCAATTTGATCCGCTTCAATTGATAATGTGAAATGTTGTAATTTATTCATTATTCTGCCTCCAATAACATGGCAACCCCTAAACCACCTGCTGCACAAGCTGTGGTTAAACCTAAACCGCCACCTCGACGTTTAAGCTCATTCAGAGTTTGGGTGATTAGCCTTGCACCGGTTGCCGCAAACGGATGCCCATAGGCAATTGAGCCGCCGTTTACATTAAATTTATCCATATCAATTTCACCAATTTTTTCGCTGCGGTTTAATTTTTCTTCAGCAAATTTTTTGCTGTTAAACATTTTGATGTTTGCTAAGGTTTGTGCGGCAAAAGCTTCATGCATTTCAATTAAATCAATGTCAGCAAGCTTCATCCCGTTTTTATCCAATAATTTAGGCGTCGCGTAAGATGGCCCCATTAACATATCCTGCCAAACATCAATTGCGCTAAATGCGTAACTATGAATATAACCCAAAGGCTGATAACCCAAAGCTTTTGCTTGATCTTCGCGCATTAGTAATACGCAGGCTGCACCGTCGGTTAAGGGAGTTGCATTAGCGGCGGTCACACTGCCGTGGCGTTTATCAAAGACGGGTTTTAATTTTTGATACGAGGCTAAATCTGAATCAAAGCGAATATTATTATCTTGTCTTAAATAAGTTTTATAAGGCTCTGGATAAGCAGTCATCACTTCATCCGCCAACCAATCATTTTGCCATGCTTTAGCCGCTAAAGTATGGGAGCGATGTGCAAGTTCATCTTGCGATTGACGGCTAATTTTGTGTGTTTTAGCCATCTGTTCTGCCGTTTGCCCCATTGAAAGTCCGGTAGAATATTCTGCCACCGCAGGTGGAACCGGCACTAAATCTGTCATTTTTAATTTTTTCAGCAAACTTAATTTTGCACTCATGGTTTTGGCTTTATTTAAATCAACCAAAATATGCGCTAAGTTTTTAGAAACCCCAATCGGTAATACCGAAGATGAATCTGCGCCACCCGCTAATCCACAACTAATTTGTCCGCTTAAAATTGACTCTGTGACACTCACGCTCGATTGAAAACTGGTCGCACAGGCGCGTGATACTGAATAAGCATCGGTATTCACATCCATCCCAGTTCCTAACACAATTTCACGGGCGATATTAGGCGCTTCCGGCATTTGAATCACTTGTCCAAATACCACTTGCTCAATTAACTTAGGATCAAAATCGTGTCTGACCATCAGTTCATTAACCAATAATTTTCCTAAATCTAACGCAGATACGCCATGATAAGCAGTTGCCTGTTTGGCAAATGGCGTTCGCAGCCCGGTAACAACAGCTATTCGCTGTCCGTCGTGAGTTTTACAAGCAGTTGATTGAGCCATGAAATTCCCTCAGTTAGTGAAAGGTATTTATTTTTTTATACTCAAGCTATTTGAGTCTATAGCTAAGTTATACCTTGAAATTCACAAAATTAAAACACTTGTTTGAATTCAGTCAAATCAAAATTTATCAATTGATTATGTCATCTAAATGGTATTGACTACGTATAGCATAGAACAAATTTCATTCTTAATGTGGTTTAAGCTTAAGGAAATAAAAATGTCAGATATTTATCAATTTAGTGTCACAGATTCAACCGGTAATCAGGTTAATTTAAGTGACTATCAAGGCAAATGGCTACTCATTGTTAATACGGCCAGCGAATGCGGTTTTACCCCACAATATCAGGGGTTACAGGCAATGTACGACAGGTTAAAAGAAAAAATAGAAATTCTGGCTTTTCCGTGTAATCAATTTGGTCAACAAGAACCGGGTGATAACACACAAATTAAAAGTTTTTGTGATTTAAAGTTTAATATTAGTTTTCCGCTGATGGCTAAAATTGAAGTGAATGGCGACAATGCAGATCCGCTTTATAAATATTTAAAATCAGAACAAAAAGGTGTTTTAGGCACTCAGGCAATTAAATGGAATTTTACAAAATTTTTAGTATCGCCAACGGGTGAAGTGCTAAAACGATATGCGCCAACCGACAAACCGGAAAGTATCGAGCAAGACTTAGCCAAGCTGATTAATTAACCTTTAATCGTAAAATTAATAAGGAATTTATCTATGTCAGTTCAGTCTCCAATTAAGTTAGCCGTTTTTAATAGCAAAAGTTACGACAAAACTTTTTTCACTCAAAATTTAACGGCCTACCCGCTCGACATCACCTATTTTGATGTGAGCCTGAATCAACAAACGGCTGAACTGGCAGCAGGGTTTTCGGCGGTATGTATTTTTGTAAATGACATTGCCGATAAAACAACGCTCGATATCTTAAAAGCCGGAGGCACAGAGCTAATTGCCCTACGCTGCGCTGGTTTTAATAATGTAGATGTGCAATATGCCAAACAAATTGGACTTAAAATTTGCCGAGTACCTGAATATTCACCTGAGGCGGTTGCCGAACATACGGTTGGTTTAATGCTCACTTTAAGCCGTAAATTCCATAAAGCGTACAACAGAGTAAAAGAAGATAATTTTTCGCTGGTTGGTTTAATGGGCTTTAATCTGCATAACAAAACGGTTGGTATAATAGGTACAGGTAAAATTGGGCTAGCTGTTGCTAAAATTTTAACTGGATTTGGCTGCAAACTATTGTGTTACGATCCCAATCAATCTGAACAAATTAAAGCTGTCGGCGGGCGTTATGTTGAGCTGGATCAGTTAATCGCCCAAAGCGATATTATCAGTTTACATTGTCCATTAATGCCACAAACCCAATATTTAATTAATCACGCCAGCATAGACAAAATGAAACCCAATGTTATGCTAATCAATACCAGCCGAGGTGGTTTGTTAAAAACCGATGATGTATTACAAGCGCTCAAACAAAAGAAAATAGGTTATTTAGGTTTGGATGTATATGAGCTTGAAGCCAATTTATTTTTTGAAGATTTATCTACCGAAATTATTGATGATGACATTTTTCAGCGCTTATTAACTTTTCCGAATGTATTGGTTACCGGACATCAGGGATTTTTTACCGAAGAAGCATTAAACTGTATTGCCCAAACCACACTGAATAATGTGATAACGATTTTAAATGGTGAAAAAACCGGCAATGAATTGTTTTAACAGAGCCAAAACTAAGTTTTAGTTTATTTTTATTTTCAACCCCGTAAAATGCGCTGAAATTTTTAATTATTAATCGAAGAGACACTTATGTTTAACGTAAATGAATATTTTGATGGCAAAGTAAAATCAATCGCATTTGAAGGCGAAAAATTACCAGCGACTGTTGGTGTAATGGCAGCCGGTGATTATGAATTTGGTACGAGCAAAAAAGAAGTAATGACAGTGGTTAGCGGTGCATTAACTGTGTTATTACCGGGTCAAACGCAGTGGCAAACTTTCAATTCTGGCAGCAGCTTTGAAGTTGAAGCGAATGTATCTTTCCAAGTTAAAGTTGAGCAAGATACGGCTTACCTTTGTACTTACGAATAAGTTAATAAAGACTGAATATAAAAATGAGTCTTTAAAACTAAGCTTTAAACTAAACAAAAGCCGCTTATTTAATTAAAAATAAGCGGCTTTTTTATTGCTTGTTATTTAGAGATTACCTGCTTTAAAGCTGAGCACCCCGTATAAAAAACGGTTATTCTTCTTCCAAATTAGCTAATGCCAACTCAGCTTGATCCCCTTTTTGCTCAAGCCAAATTTTTCGGTCTCCGCTGCGTTTTTTCGCAAGCAGCATGTCCATTAACTCCATGGTTGCTTCACTTTCATCAATCGTTAACTGGACTAAACGGCGAGTATTTGGATCCATCGTGGTTTCGCGTAATTGCAGCGGGTTCATTTCACCCAAACCTTTAAAGCGCTGTACATTAACTTTGCCGCGTTTTTTTTCAGCTTCAATTCGGTCTAAAATGCCTTTTTTCTCGTCTTCATCCAGCGCATAAAATACCTCTTTACCTACATCAATCCGGTAGAGTGGCGGCATAGCAACAAACACATGCCCGGCTGCGACTATACTGCTAAAGTGTTTAATAAATAATGCACATAATAAAGTGGCAATATGTAAACCATCAGAGTCAGCATCGGCCAAAATACAAATTTTGCCATAACGCAAACCGGATAAATCACTTGAATCTGGATCCATCCCGATGGCAACAGAAATATCATGAATTTCCTGCGATGATAAAATTTGGCCGGATTCAACTTCCCAAGTATTTAAAATTTTCCCTCTTAGCGGCATGATCGCCTGAAACTCTCGGTCTCTGGCTTGTTTTGCCGAACCACCGGCTGAGTCACCTTCGACTAAAAATAATTCAGAACGTGATGGGTCTTGCGAAGTGCAATCGGTTAATTTACCCGGTAAAGCCGGACCTGTCGTAATTTTTTTACGAACCACTTTTTTAGCTGCGCGCATTCGCTTTTGGGCATTGGCAATAAATGCTTCAACTAATTGTTCTGCAATATCAGTATGTTCATTCAGCCATAAACTAAAAGCATCTTTCACAACGCCAGAAACAAAAGCAGCGCACTGACGTGACGATAAACGTTCTTTAGTTTGCCCTGCAAATTGAGGATCTTGCATTTTAGTGGATAAAATATAACTGCATCGATCCCAAATATCTTCCGGCGTTAATTTAACCCCACGCGGAATTAAATTTCTAAACTCACAAAACTCGCGGGTTGCATCCAATAAACCTTGGCGTAAACCATTAACATGAGTACCGCCTTGTGCCGTTGGGATCAAGTTAACATAACTTTCGTAAATGCCTTCTCCACCTTCAACCAGCCAAGTAACCGCCCATTCTACCCCCTCAGTGGCACTAGAAAATTCGCCAATAAATGGCTCTTGAGGCATGGTTTCGTACCCTTTAACTGAGTGCGTTAAATAATCGCGTAAACCATCCTGATAACACCATTTATGGGTTTCATCATTAACTTTATCGGTAAATTCAATTTCAAGCCCTGGGCATAAAACCGCTTTGGCTTTTAGGTTATGAATGAGTTTAGAAACTAAAAATTTGGCAGAATCAAAAAAGCTGGCGTCTGGCCAAAACCGGACATTAGTGCCGGTATTGCGTTTTCCACAAGTACCAATCACTTCTAAATCAGAAACTTTATCGCCGTTTTCAAATGCGATTTGATAAACTTGTCCGTCGCGTTTTACCGTTACCTCGACCCGGCTGGATAACGCATTGACCACTGACACCCCAACCCCGTGCAAACCACCAGAAAATTGATAGTTATCATTAGAGAATTTACCACCGGCGTGCAGTTTGGTTAAAATTAATTCAACGCCCGGAATGCCCTCTTCAGGATGAATATCAACCGGCATCCCGCGGCCGTTATCAGAAACTTCAAGCGATTGATCCGGATGTAAAATCACTTTAATTTGGCTGGCATGTCCGGCCATGGCTTCATCAACCGAGTTGTCGATAACTTCCTGACCAATATGATTCGGACGGGTTGTGTCTGTATACATGCCGGGTCTGCGACGAACCGGTTCTAAACCACTTAATACTTCAATGGAGCCAGCGTTATATTGTTTTTCAGACATAATTCTTCTTATCTTTTATTGGAAATACTGTATTTATTCGTTAGTAAAAAATCAGCAATCTCGGGTAAATAATCCTGATAGCCTTGGAAAGCATGATCGCCGCCTTCAATCACACAAACTTGCTGCGGACTGAATTTAGCACAGGTCTGGCGATAATCTAATGTTTCATCGGCTGTTTGTACATAAGCTTTTATACTTAAATTTGTCACATTTTCAACTTCAAAGCTTTTAAGTTGCTGATTAAAGTCATCCGTTATCCAAAATTTTTGCTGAGTATACGGATGCACATGCTCACCCAAATAATTAGCCAGCAGTAAATAAGGATACATAGCTGGATTAATTAACACTGCGGGTAAGCCAGTTTGAGCCGCACAATAAGTTGCAAAATAACCACCCAATGAGCTGCCGATAAACCCAGCTAATTCAGTTTGATGAGTTTGAATTAACTCACTAAGTTGAGCGGCTACCGACTCTGGATGATTAGCCAGTTGGGGAGCAATAATTTCAACTTGCGGATTTTGCTGGCTAAAAAACGCAATACTAAGTTGGGCTTTTAACGATTTTGGCGAACTTAAAAATCCATGTAGGTAAATAATTTTGCGTTTGACTGTCATAAATTGCTATTCATCATTCAAAAATTCTGCCGAGCTTACTAAGGTTTTAGCTAATACTTTGACTTGCCCGTTTTCAAGTAAAGAAATTTGCTGATAAGCCGCGCGGGTATCTGTAATCTCAAACTTATCAGCATGACCAAATTGCACTGAACTGGCCGGTCCGGCAAACCAAGCTTTGTTGGCTAAAGTACCGCTGGCTATGGTATGGACATGACCATGAATGGCCGCTTTCACTTTAGCATTTTGCTCAAACCAAGTTAAAAAAGCATCGGACTGTTGCAAACTATATTTATCAATAAAACTAGCAAACGGCACTAAATGATGGTGTAAAACCACTAAATAATGGGTAATTTTCGGGTTAACTTGTGACAAAACTTGTTCAAGCTGTTGCTCATTAATCCGGCCTCCACCATTTAAATCATCAGCATAAGAGTTAAATAACAGTAACGCCCAGTGTTCAAACTCTATTACAGATTTATTTTGTGGCGGCTCAGCCTGCAAACTGTTTTGCAAATTGGCCTGCGTTAAATGCTGCGCTGAAAAATACGGGCTTTGCCTAAACCGCTCAAATAACGCTGGTTTATCGTGATTACCCAAGATGGCATAAAATGGAATCTGCCAGTTAACTTCGCCAATCGCATCCAGAATATTTTGATAACTTTGCCAAACTTCATCCTGCACCAAATCACCTGTCCAGATAATGCCGTTATATTCAGTTTGAGCAGCGGCAATATCAGCTAATACAGTACGTAAATTTTGATATGGCAAACAACCATAAAATTCATCCGTTTTATTCGCTTTAATATGGCAATCTGTGATTTGTGCAAATTTGAGTAGCGGCATTAATTTAAGCCCGCAACCTGACTGGGTAAACTCATGCCTTGCTCTTTACAAAAAACCAACCAGTCGTGCAAAAACAAATTAATCTGATGTTTTTCATCTGGCTGATGCATTTGTTTATTCGGATAAATATAACTCGGCTGAATTCGGCTGATATTCTGACTTTTGATCACTTCTGCCATTTTCGCATCGTGATACACCCGTACCTGTACTTTAGGCTGCAAAAAATCCGGCAGGCTGGTTGAAAGCTGCCTAATTTCTAACAAATTGGTATAACGGCTCAGCTCTAATACTTTAATTTGAAAAACAAAACTGGGCGAAGTCTCAAACTGGTTAATATGCCCTGCAATTTCCCAGCTATCGACCAAACGCTCAAGCAGCATAAAATTACGCTCACATAAACTATTGAGCGCAACTAAATCCGGTACATATTTTTTGTGCCTGCTAAGCGTTATTGAATTTGCCAATCTTGTTTTACCTTTTCTAAATTAGTTTGCAGCCAATGTAAGCCAATTAAAGCTGATGCGTTTTCAATTTGCCCCTGATTCAGCCACGCCATCACCTGAGTTCGGGGAAATGCATGCACTTTAATGTCTTCATTTTCATAGTCTAGCCCACAAACCGGTTTTATTGCTTGTGCATTTACTTTGGCAACATATAAAAAAATCCGTTCACTGGTGCCACCACAACTGGATAAATAACTTTGCATTGGCATTAAGTGTGAAGCTTCAAGTCCGGTTTCTTCTTGCGTTTCACGAATCGCAACTGATTCTATGCTTTCATCTTGTTCAACCATGCCGCCTACCAGTTCAAAAGTCCACGGGTTTGCTGCATTTAAAATTGCCCCTATTCGCACTTGTTCAATTAAAACTATCTCGTCACGAATCGGATCATAGGGTAATACCACTACAGCATCGCCACGCTCAAAAATTTCTCTTTGTACCGGTTCCGACCAGCCACCTTCAAATAACTTATGCTTAAAAGTCACTAAAGATACATTAAAAAAGCGGGAAAACAGGTTTTGTTTTTTAATCACCTCAACATCATTTTTATTAAATTGAAAAGGCAGAGAATTTTCTTTTGATTTCATTACAATAAGTCTTCCATAAGCAATGCTTTTTAATTCTGTCTGGGTATAATAAACTAACTTAACTGGATACCCAAACGAGTTCAAGTGACTAATCGGTTTGCAAATTTTGCTCTGAGTTAGCTTAAATGATTTGAACTCTTTGATTTTTCTGACATAAGCAGGATTCCGCATGCTCAAAAACCGAATAACACAAATTATTAAAGCAAGCTTAGCACTGTCCCCTTTTATTTTATCGCCGTTTGCCAAAGCAACTGATCTAGTGACTGTTTATCAGGCTGCGCTTGAGCAAGATCCGATTTTATTACAAGCAAAAGCCAGCTATCAGGCCAGTTTGCAAAATAAACCTTTAGCGCGAGCTGGTATTTTACCTCAGGTAAACGGCAGTTTAAGTTATACCGATGATGATTTACAGGCAACCACACGTCAGGCTGCGACAGTCAGTTTGTCGCAATCAATTTATAAACATGATAATTGGCTTAATTTATCTAAATCTGAAAAAGTGATAAAACAAAGCGAATTTTCCTTGCAGCAAACTCAACTTAGTTTGATGACTCGGGTAGTCGCCGGTTATTTTAGTGTGCTTGAAGCGATGGATAATTTAAGCTTTGTTGAAGCGCAAAAAGCCTCAATTAAACAAGAATTAGAAAAAACCCGCCATCAATTAGAAGTTGGGATTTCAGCAATCACTAACTTGCATGAAGCTCAGGCACAATACGATTCGGTTGTTGCTCAAGAAATTGCGGCTCAAAATGCGATTGAACTGAGCAAAGAAAACTTACGTGAAATTACGGGTCAGTATTATCAATCGTTAGACGGACTCAATACCGAGCAGTTTTCGCCGCCGCAGTTAACCCCTAAACAAGTGACTAACTGGTTAGAATTAGCTGAAAAATTTAATCCGGCATTATTGCAACAAAAAATGGCGGTAGCCGCCGCAAAACAAGATATAGAAATTGCTCAGGCCGGTCATTTACCCAGTGCTGATTTATCCGCTAATTATACTTGGGCCGACACAGAAGCACAGGCAATGGATAATCAAAACCAGCTTAGAACAGTGCAGACTAATAATGATGGTTTATCTTGGACAGTTAGTTTAAATGTGCCAATTTATTCTGGTGGCAGCACAACCGCTCAAACTAAACAAGCCCGCCAGCAATATGTAGTGGCCAGCCAACAACTTAATCAGGTTCATCGCCAAATTATCAGACAGGTTCGCAGTGCGTATAATGATGTTAATACCAGTCTGGCGCAAATTAATGCGTTACAACAAGCCGTTGTATCGGCTGAAAGTGCATTAAAAGCAACCAAAGCTGGTTTTTCGGTCGGTACACGAACAATTGTAGATGTGCTTAATAGTACCCAAGTGGTTTACGATGCTAAACGTAATTTAGCCAGTGCCAGATATAGCTATATTAATGCTATTTTAACCCTGAAAAATGCAGCCGGTACTTTATCAATTGAAGATTTAAACTCAATTAATCAAAGTTTACTGCAATAAAATCCAGCTATCGCCAAGCAGAATGATTCGGTTTAAGTTAATCGCTTTAACTGATTAATTCTGCTTGAGAATTATCAGTAAACGCATACTGATTTCTCCCATTCGCTTTTGCTTTAAATAAAGCTTTGTCAGCCAGTTCAAACGCTGCTTTGGTATTGGTAATTTGTTTAGCGATAAATGAATGAATACCGGCACTCAAGGTAATGACTTGTTCGCATTTTGAATCGTTATGCGGAATATTCAATTGTTTAACTTGCAGAATCGCTTTATCAACTAACAACTGAGCTTGCGCTAAATTAACATTAGGTAGAATCATTGCAAACTCTTCACCGCCAATTCTGGCGACTAAACTTTGTCTGTCATTAAGGCAAGCTTTGAGAGTTAACGCAACTTTTTTTAACACCTGATCACCAGACTGATGTCCATAACAGTCGTTATACCGTTTAAAATAATCAACATCTAAAATAACCAGAGTTAAAACTTGCTGTAGCGCTAAACTATTTTGCCATTCGTGCTCTAATGCTTCATCAAATTGGCGGCGGTTAGGAATAGTGGTGAGCGCATCAATATGGGCTAACGAATCTAATAATCTACGCTGAAAGACATTTTGCAACTGAGTATAAATCCGCGCTTGTACAACTCCCGGATGCAGCGGTTTGCTGATCACATCCACAGCGCCGAGCCGTAAGCCTTTTAACTCAATTTCTTCTGAGTTACTGCCGGTAATAAAAATAATTGGAATGTGCTGAGTCGCCCGACGGTTACGCAAAGTTTCAATTACACTAAAGCCGTCCATATCCGGCATAACAACATCTAGTACAATTAAATCCGGCTGTAATTCCATGCTTTTTTCAATTGCCTGACTGCCGTTTTTAGCTAATAAAACCTGCGCCATCCCCGATATACATTCTTTTAGCACTCTGCGATTGGTTTTATCATCGTCAACAATTAACACCCGTAATTCGTCGTTCACAAACACTTGTCCTTGCTGCTTATAATTATCGGTTAAGCATAGCCGAAGCCGTTTAACAAAGGCAAGCGTTTGCAGCTAATTTGAATCAACTCTACTTTGCCTTAAACTGACTTTGAGTTAAACAAAGTCAGTTCTAAAAAATTAGAATTCAAACAAATGAGCGTTACGATAGATGTGCGGCTTTAAGTAATCTTTTACTTTCAGCTAAAAAATGATCGGCATATTCACCAAACCAATGGTGAACTTCTTCAAATTCCTGAATAAATAATTGCTTATCGCCTTTTTCTAATAACTCAATTCCGGCCTGCAAGCGTTTTGAAAATCGCTTTAATAAGTCAAAATTTTCAGGATTTGAATAAATGATATCTGCGTATAATTGAGGATCCTGCGCAAATAAGCGCCCAACCATTGCCAGTTCAAGCCGGTAAATAGGCGAACTTAAAGCAATTAACTCAGATAATTTAGGGTTTTCCTGTTTAAGGTGAAAGCCATATAAAAATGTAGAAAAGTGACGCATCACCTGAATAAAAGACATTGCTTTATCATGCGATTCAGCGCTAACCGCTTCCAGTTTAGCTTCAAGTAAAACAAGGCTGTCTAAAACCCATTGGCACTCAGCCATATCTCTGGCCTGACAATAAGCAACCACCTGATCTTGAATATTATCAACATCCGGCCCAAACATTGGGTGTAAACCTAATACCGGCCCAGTATGACAAGATAACATTTTTTCAACTGGCTTTTGTTTAATACTGGTTAAATCGGCCAAAATAGTATGAGGTTCAATAAACTGAGTGACCTGCTCAATTACAGATAAGGTTAAATTAATAGGAACAGAGATAATCACTAAGTCTTGTCCGGCCAAAATAGCTTCGGCATTGGGCCAGTCGCTTGGCTCTAACACACTCAACTGATGGCCGAGCTGAGCAAACATACGAACAAACAGTTGGCCTAATTTACCACGGCCACCAACAATAGTGATTTTTTTGGATTGAATATTTTGCGATTGTTTAAGCTGGGTTAAACGCGCTGATTTCAACGCGTTTTCTAGCTCTATTTTTCTGGCAGTTAAAGCGTCAAGTTGTGCCTGAACTTCTTTTAACTCAGCACTAAAATCACTTTCAGCCATAACCGTTTAAACCCGATTTGCTAATGGCGTAGCTAATTGTGCCGCCATATCGCGTAATAGCTCATCAGTAGTTTCCCATGCAATACAAGCATCGGTAATAGAAACGCCGTATTTCATATCACAAATAGATTGCTCTGCTGACTGATTACCTTCGTTAATGTGGCTTTCAAGCATAATACCAATAATTGACTTGTTACCATCAATAATTTGTTGCATCACATCACGCGCCACAACAGGCTGACGACGATAATCTTTATTTGAATTACCATGGCTACAATCAACCATAAGTGCATCATTTAAACCGGCTTTACGTAATTTTTCTTCACATAAAGCAACATTTTCTGCATCGTAATTAGCCGCTTTACCACCACGTAAAATAACATGACCATCCGGATTACCGTTAGTTGAGATAACAGCAACCTGACCTTGTTGGTTAATCCCCATAAAACTATGACCCGATGCCGCGGCTTTTAATGCATTAATTGCGGTATCTAAACTACCATCAGTACCGTTTTTAAAACCAACTGGCATAGATAAACCACTGGCCATTTCACGGTGAGTTTGCGATTCAGTAGTGCGCGCACCAATTGCAGACCAGCTAAACAACTCAGCTAAATATTGAGGGCTAATTGGATCAAGTGCTTCTGTTGCCATCGGAATTTCCATTTCAGCCAGTTCAATTAATAGTTTTCTGGCTTTATGTAATCCTTCTTCAATGCTAAATGTACCATCGATATTCGGATCATTAATTAAACCTTTCCAACCAACTGTTGTTCTTGGCTTTTCAAAATAAACTCGCATGACAACGTATAAAGAGTCGCTTAATTCTGCACTTAATGCTTTTAAACGACGCGCATATTCAAGGGCTGCATCAACATCATGAATTGAACAAGGGCCGCTAATCACAATCAAACGCTTATCTTTGCGGTTAATAATATCCGACAAAGTTTGTCGTGCGCTGGCAATAAAACTTAAAGCTTTGTCTGAAACCGGTAATACCTGCTTTAAATTTTCTGGCGTAATCAGCACTTTTTCGGCATTTACATGCACATTATTGAGTTTATCTTTAATCATTCTTAATCCAAATCGTGGGTTTAGATTATTCTTTTAAGCTTATCTAAACTACTTGAAACTATTGCAGCGGCTCTGAGGGTTTGCTCATCCTATTGAACCATGCAGTTAATGCGGCTATTTTAGACAAGTTTTTAACAAAGTTCAGCTAATTATTCTGATATTCAGGATTATTCTTATAAAAACAATCGATATGAGTAAAATTTCAACAAATATTAATAAATTTAAGATTTTACTTGTATCAGAACTCGGTATACTTAAGCGCTTGAAAAATTAATATTTAAAATCATGCAAACAAAACAACCTCATTTTATGCAGAATATTTGGTTATATAGAGGCTTAGCCGCCATCGCCTATATAATTGCAACATTTCTATTTTTTTCACCGATTGATCCTAACGGCGGTAGCCTGTTTCCGCATTTTGATAAGTTTGCTCATTGCATTGTTTTTTTTGGTTTAACTGGCTTAACCGAATTTAGTTTTAACAAGCAAAGCAAACGAATTGTTATCGCCTTATTATGTTATGGCGCTTTAGTTGAAATTTTACAGGGTGCATTTTTTAACCGCCAAGCCAGTTTTTATGATTTAGTCGCAGATGCTTCCGGCATTTTATTATTTTATTTATTATTAACTAAAACCAAATTAGCATGTTTTCGATCTTGGGCTGCGGCGCAATCGGCTCATTAATAGCCTTTGCCTGCAATCAAAACCAGCTTAATTATCAACTAATTTTACGTCACGCTGGACAAACGTTTCAGCCGGTAAAACTCGATACCCGTTTAATAAGCAATCGCTCAACGGTTATTGAGTTTAATGCGCCTGTGTTTAACTCAAAAAGTCATCCTCAGCAGCAAAAAATTGAGCATTTAATTTTACCGATAAAGGCTTATCAGGTAAAACCGGCTCTACAAAACCTTAAACCTTATTTGGCAAAAAATGTAAATATTATTTTATTACACAATGGGTTAGGCACCGCACAAATTGCCCGTCAGCTTATTCCAACTGCCAATATTATTTTAGCCAGTACCACTCTTGGCGCTTATCAAACAAATTCATTTGAGACAGTACAAACCGCTCTTGGTGAAACCTATTTTGGCGGTGACGATAATCATAAACTAATGCCTCAGTGGTTAGCACCATTAATAAACGCCGTTAAACCTGCATTTTGGGATCATAATATTCAATCCAGATTATGGCAAAAGCTGGCGGTAAATGTGGTGATTAATCCTTTAACCGCTTTAAACCAAGTGAAAAATGGTGCTTTATTAAAAGCAGAATACCAAGGTGTCATTCGCCATTTAATTGATGAATTTTGTTTAGTGAGTCAGGCTGAGGGGTTTAACTTTACTGAGCAGCAAATTAGCGATTTGGTTTATGCGGTTGCTGAAAATACGGCTGAAAATTATTCTTCAATGAATCGGGATATTTATTTTAACCGCCAAACCGAAATCGATTTTATTAACGGCTTTTTAATTAAAAAAGCGGCAGAGCATAAAATTGCTCTGCCTTATCATCAAAATTTATTTGACCAAATCCGGCTGAAATAAACTCACATTTTTAAAACCTTGCTCATGTAAATACAAAGCTTGCAAACGGCTCATTACTCCTTTTTTACAATATAAAAGATAATGTTTGTCTTGTGCTAAATCAGCAAACTTGGTTGCCAGTTTAAAAAATGGAATATGGATGATTTGTGCGCCTGAAACTTCCAACGGCTCATTTTCTTCCTCTTCATCGCTGCGAACATCAATAATAATGTGATTAGCACTCAGTTCAGAAACAGAAGCAACCTCTGTCACTTCCTGCTCTGCTTGTTTAGCCAAATCACGAATATCATACACAGTTGCATCATTCACAACCTGCTCAATCAAGGGCATATAAAAATTAGCTTCGGTTGCTTCTACCTTTTCTTGTTTAGCAGCAATATTCGGCTTTTTAGAAATGACACCACAATATTCAGGCATGGTTTTAGCAAAATCTTCAGTGCCTATTTGTTTGGCAATATCAATAATTTCTTGTTTATCTGTGGTGATTAACGGACGGACAATTAATTGCTCGGTTACTTTATCAATTAAACCTAAGTTAATCAGGGTTTGGCTTGAAACCTGCCCTAAAGCTTCGCCTGTCACTAATGCGTTATACCCCATTCGGCCTGCTACGGCACTGGCAGCACGCATCATCATACGTTTTAAAACTACGCCCATTAAACCTGAGTCAATATTTTCCAAAATTTCAGCCACTACAGGCTGAAAATCAACCGAAATAAATTTAACTCGGTGTGAAACGCCGTACTTTTCCCATAAATAATATGAAACTTGTTTAACCCCAATTTCGTGCGCTGAGCCACCTAAATTGAAAAAGATAAAGTGGGTTTTATAACCGCGTCGCATGGTTAAATAACTCGCTACACCTGAGTCATATCCACCCGAAATCAGTGATAAAACATCATCTTGAGTAGCAATTGGAAAACCACCTAAGCCTTCAAATCGGTCACCCATTAAAAAGAGTTTATCGTTTGCGACTTCGAGTCTGACTGTCATTTGTGGAGCGGTTAATTTTACGCTGGCACTTTCAATAGACTGGTTTAAAAAGCCACCAACGTAGCGTTCTAAATCTTTTGATGAAAAGTCATGATGACCACGGCGTTTAACTCTGACACAAAAGGTTTTACCTTCAACGTCACTGCGATATAAATCGATGACTTTTTGGCAAGTATCGTCAAAATCCACAAATTCACTTTGTTTTACTTCAGTAAAAAAAGCAACACCGGGAATACATTGCAAGCGCTCTATCGCTATCTCTCGTTTATGATCGCTTACTTGAACTTCCAAACAATCCCATTGTTTTTGCACCCAAGCTTTTTCATCTACTCGGCGCAGCACAACTTTAATATTGCTTTCTAAAATTTTAGTAAAACGAATCCGCACCGAACGGCTTTTAATTGAGATTTCCGGGTGCATTTTGACAATAAACTTGATCATTTTTGATAGGTCACATTTTCAATCTAAAAATTGGTCGGCGATTATACTGAATTTAAGCAATAAGCCCAAGGAACTTAAACAGAGAAATGCACTTTTTGAACAGACAAGCAGTGATAAAACTATTAAATCACTGCTTGTTAGAACTATTGAGTAATAGTGGTATTAGGCGAAACTGTAATAGGATCAGACTCTTTGGCTTTGCCCTGCAAAATTGAAATCTCAACTCTGCGATTTCGTCTGCGGTTTGCCTGCGTATTATTTGGCACAAGTGGCCGAGTATCAGCATGACCAACCACAATTAAACGATGTGCGTCAAATCCAGGAACCTTAAGCATTTCATGAGCAACTGCAACCGCTCTTTTGGATGATAACTCCCAGTTTGAGCTATAAAGCTCTGAAATCACATTTTGGTTATCTGTATGCCCAGAGACAGTTATTTCACCCGGTACTTCATTTAATAATTGAGCAACTTGTTGAATTATTGGTTTAAATTGAGATTGCAAGAAAGCAGAGCCAGATGGAAATGCACCATTTTCTCGAATACGGATAATAATTTGCTGACCTAATGATTCAAGTTCAATTGCACCGTCTACAATTTGTTCCTCAAGCTGTTGAGCTATTTTTTTAACCAATTCACTCATTTCTTCCGCAGAAGAGCTAGATTCAGACGGGGTGCTTTGTGAATTAGCTGAATCGGCAGATGAACCACCTCGCTGATCGCCGCGTTGTTTTTGGCGACCACCAGCTGAATCTTCATCACCTGCTTCAAATTCAAGTGTTGGCTGAGTCATTTCTATGGTTTGTTGCTGAATAGTTTCAATTGGGGTTGGATCGGGTCGTCCCGGTCTAAATTCTTGCGCAATAACAGATGTCCCTTTCGGAATGTCTTTAATTTCGAGTTTGTTTTGAACCCCAAAAGCAAATTTCATTGAACCAGCAATCTGCTTAAATTTAAGCACATCCATTTCGGAGAAAGCTAATAACAACACAAAAAAGCACATTAATAGTGACATTAAATCGGCAAATGTCCCCATCCATGCAGGTAAACCGGGTGGTGGACATTTTTTACATGGAGGACAATCAACTGCCATTATTTACTCCCCTATTCGTCTGCCACAGAGCGTTTAGATTCAGCTAAATAATTTTTCAAAATACCTTCAATTACTCTTGGGTTTTGTCCGTCCTGAATACCTAATATTGCATCTAAAATTAAACTCTGATTTAGTTTTTCTTCTTCTTTTCTTAAATTTAACTTATTAGCTAACGGAATAGCTACGACATTTGCTAAAAAAGCGCCATATAAGGTAGTTAATAATGCAACCGCCATTGCTGGACCAATCGCTTTAGGATCATCCATATTAGATAACATAGCAACCAAACCGATCAATGTCCCTATCATACCCATCGCTGGTGCAACATCACCAAGAGATTTTAACAAACCAACACCCGCTTCATGACGCTCAGTAGTTAATTCTATGTCTTTCATCAAGGTTGCTTTGACCACTTCACCATCATGTCCATCGACTAACATATCAACACCTTTACGCATAAATTTATTATCAATTTGGGCTTCTTCTAGTGCTAAAAATCCACCTTTACGCGCAGCGTCTGCCATTTCGACTGATTTTTCAATCAATTCTTCTGGACTTTCAATTTTAAACATGAAGGCTTTAGCTAATACTTTACCTATGCCAAAAAATTGTCCCATCGTAAAGTTTGCTAATACAACAAAAAGTGAACCACAAAAAACGATGAGCACTGAAGGGACATCAAAAAACATCCCTACATCACCACCTAACACCATCGCCATGATGATAAATGCAGTAGCCCCAAGAATCCCGATGACGGTTGCTAAATCCACTCAATGCCTCCAGACAGTCCAGCTTATAATTAAAGCGAAGGGTAATTATTATTTATATGCTGAGTATAAGTTTTATCAAACTATGCGCAAATATAATTAACCTCTACTCTGGATAACAAATTACTTTCTAGTGGTTATTTTCCCCGATAACTAGGTTGAATTCGCTAGTAATAGCCAGCTATTACATACGCAAATTCGCCTTGTTCTCAGAAAAAATCCCTCACTAGAAAAAGAACTTAAACTAAAAACCAATAAATTTAAGGCTTTAGCTAACTTCTTAT
>NZ_JAOPFU010000098.1 GCF_025515275.1 Catenovulum sp. 2E275 | reverse complement strand
TTTTAGATTTTAGATTTTAGATTTTAGATTTTAGATTTTAGATTTTAGATTTTAGATTTTAGATTTTAGATTTTAGATTTTAGATTTTAGATTTTCAGAAAGCATATCACTTAAATTTAAAAGTAAATAAACAACAGAAGCATCAGCGCTCTTAAAGATAACAGCGCCAGCTTTCTTCTACAGTTTTAAATTAATAAGCAAAAATAAGGGTCAGCAAACCAACCTGACCCTTATTAGGAGTGAGTAATGCTCACCCGTTTGGCCTATTAACCCGTCGCACTACCTCCTGGCTTATCCCCAAACGGGTGGAAGCAGAGCTTAAGTCAGTAACTATTAACCCAATAGCGATAACGCTGATTGAGGTCTTTGGTTTGCTTGACTTAAAATAGTTGTACTCGCTTGCTGGATGATTTGGTTACGAGTTAACTCGGCTGTTTCCGTTGCAAAATCCGTATCTTTAATTTGCGAACGTGCTGAAGATACGTTTTCAACGACGTTACTCAAGTTACGAATGGTTGATTGGAAACGGTTTTGTAGCGCACCTAGATCGGCACGAGCCGCACCAATATTAGAAATTGCTGTGTCAATCGCAGTTAAAGTAGCAGAAGCTAAATCAGCAGTGCTTACATCAAAACTCGCACCACCTAAACCAGAAGCACCAAAACCACCTGTTCTTGATAAATTAACAGAAATCGTTTGGCCACCATTTGCACCCACTAAAAACTTAGCAGAATAGCCACCTGTTAATAAATCAACACCAGCAAACTGAGTTGTTGTACCAATACGGCTGATCTCAGTTTTTAATGCGCTCACTTCTTTTTGCAGCGCTAAACGGTCAGCAGATGTATTAATACCATTTTGCGATTGAACCGCTAGCTGACGAATACGTTGCAATGAGGTGGTAATTTCCTGCATTGCACCTTCAGCTGTTTGCGTTAATGAAATCGCATCATTTGCGTTTCTTACTGCTTGGTTTAAACCCTGTATTTGAGTTGTCATACGATCGGTAATTTGAAGACCAGCCGCATCGTCTGATGCGCGGTTGATTCTAAAACCAGATGATAGACGTTCAAAAGATGTATTTAATGCTGTGCCTGAGTTATATAACTGACGCTGTGCATTTAATGATGATACGTTAGTGTTTACAAACATACCTGACATAATACTCACTCCTCAAAGAATGTTTTTAACTAAAATAAGCAAAAATATGCTCAAATAAAGCCAAATCCACAATTTAACAAAACTTGCTTCATCGTCTATTATTATATCGACCATTAAACAACCAACTTTAGACAAAAATCTTAATTATTTTTATCTATTAAAGATTATTTAAAATAAAAAAATAAAGCACTAGACTAAAAAACAAAACGAAACTAAGTTTTATATAAAAATAAAGATAAGGAAGGGGGAAGTAATTAGAATAAGTGAAAAACTTAAAACTGCCGGAGGAAACCTCCGGCTAATACGCAACACCAGTCAGGAGAGTGTTTACGATTCAAAACACCAAGCTCGATAGCTCAGTAAAAATGATTATTTAAGCAGATTTAAAGATACAGTTTAATCAACTCAAATTTTGTACAGATTAAGCTAGCCTGAGCATGGTAAAATGACAGACTAAACCAAACTGGCAATTAACCTAATAAAGACAATGCAGCTTGTGGTCTTTGATTTGCCTGACTTAATACCGTGGTACTTGCCTGTTGTAAAATCTGGTTTTTAGTTAAT
>NZ_JAOPFU010000097.1 GCF_025515275.1 Catenovulum sp. 2E275 | reverse complement strand
ATGATAATTTCTGCATCATTTAAAAGCCCGTAATCTTCTGCCTCTGTGCCAAGCAGCTCTTTGGGATAGCTGACTAAAATCTGCTTATAGCTCTCAGGTAATTTAATACCGGTTTTCTCTTCTATAGATGCAATTTCTTCGCTATTCATGAATTACTCAATGAAACATAACGCCCAATTATGGGGCTGATAAATTGTTTGTTAGGTACACTTTACCACCTTGTTTTTGAATATGAAAAACAAAGCAATTAAAAATGCGGCAATAACGCCCCCGTAATAAAATTCTTGAAATGGAGCGTAAACAAGCGCATCAATTAGGCTACCAAAGCGGAGAGTTTCGGCACTTCCCAGAAATAAAAACAACATTAACAATATTAAGCTGTGAGTTTTTGTTCGAGGCCCCAATAAATAGCCGCAAGCCACAAATAAGAAACCGGTCAGCAAGTCAGGCCAATGCCCACAAATAAAAGCATTGTTTCCATCCGAACAAGCATCAAAAGCAGGGCTAGGGAAAAGCCACAAGCAGAAAAATGCTACCGAAATAGCACCGATGCTCCTACCAATTTTCAACATTCTTCCTTGACTTACCATGTGTACCTAACGCCGCAATAAGTGGCGCACAAAAGCTTGGCTATAATTAGCGAGGAACGAGCGCAAGCCAAGCTTTTTGCGTCCACCCTTAATTGCATTGTTAGGTTTTTTTACTCTGCAAGTCAACATTACAAGTAGCAATGTTTAACTTTGCGTTTTCAATAGGCATAACATAGTGTTTTTTACCATTATCATCTTTAGTTGAATACCCTCCAGGTTGTTGCTCAACTCGTCCTTTGTTTCCACCGCCATGCGTTTTTTGTTGAGAGTTACAATTGGGACATAAAAACTGTAAATTTTTTGGATTGTTGTCACCATTTACACCATTAATATGGTCCAAAATCACGTTAAGAGGCTCACCATTCCAAACTAGCTCATTTAAATGGTAAAAACATTTAGGATTGTCACACCGCACTGGAATAGCTGGACTTTGGGTGTTACGCCATTCAATGTAATAACGCCTAATTGTTTTTTGAGATTTTCTCCCAGGCGAATATTTGAGAACATCTTCGATAGCTAACTTTCTACCCATATCTAACGAAAACCTAACGAGACTGTAGAATTACTCCAGTCTGTAAAAATAAAATTAAATTATGCACTCCTACGTAAAATTTAGCTAACCTTGAGATGAAAAGTTAACTAGATTTCCCGTAGACACGCCATTTTTGGCGCATAAAACGTTAGTTAATTACCCAAAATGCCTAGTATGAGTAATTCTACAGTCTCAACGCCCGGTTATGGGGCGGAAAATGCTTGGCTAAAATTAGCGAAGAATGAGCGCAAGCCAAGCTTTTTGCGTCCCATCATAAACCGCTTGTTAGGTGCCGCGAATACGCTCAAAAATATAAACACTAACACCAAAAGCAGCAATTAAAATTGCAGATAAAGGCCAATACATAGACCACTGCAAAGGCAACCCAGACGGATCAGGTGGCAATAACCAAAAGCTTGAGATTACTATTAACGATAGAACACAAGCGACATAACCACTATGTTGCACAAGCGCTGATGGTTTAGCCCAATGTATAAAAACAAGCCATATCCCAAACGGCGCGGTATAGAATAACCAACCCCAAAATAGCATATAGAAAACTGACGCTAGATCAGCATCTTTAGCAAAAAATGCAATGCATGTTATTACAATGGTAAACAATGTCGGTATTAATAAATAATATTTCGATGTATTCACCGAATAGGCACCTAACAGCTTAATCATCAGAAGTGTGTATAGAACTTTTCAACATTGAGTCTAACAACACCATTCCAATAAGCTTTAAATTAATAATTTCATAAACTTAAGCCT
>NZ_JAOPFU010000096.1 GCF_025515275.1 Catenovulum sp. 2E275 | reverse complement strand
GATTTAGTTGAAATATGTCGAAGAGTCGGAGTCAGATTAAATTTTAAATGAATGAGACCTGAACGTAATTGCGTAGAATTGTGTCGGAAGGAGAAAATGAGTATATTCCCCCCTCAGAGTCAACTATGAGCAAGAAGCGGAAACTCGCTCAAACACGTTTTTGGACAAAAACAATTTAGAGCCGACCAGCGGCTCTGTGCCAATAAAGGACCTTTGTTATATGGCCTTATAGCCTTTTAGCTAAAGCATTATTTATTTTTTGTGCTTCCTCGCATCTCCAATGATACAGGAGGTAAATTTTCAATTAATTTAGTTTTCTTCCCATGCTCTATTACCACATAACCCATTGTATCTAATCTAACTAGGTTCTCTCGGACGCCAGACCTATTCCAGTTAATAGCCTCTGCAATTATTCTCTCTCCCGGTAACTCATCTCCTTTCTTGAATTTTGTAGAAATATAGTCTGCTAAATCATAGAAGGAAGGAGAGCGTTGAACAACTTCATAAAAAACAGGCTCGCTTTGCAAGAGCTTTATTTCTTCAATAACCTCATTACTTACTTCTTCAGATAAAAAGTTGGTGGCGTTATGAAGAAAGCTTTCTGTGCGGTAAAACAGTATTTCCTGCCCCGATTCTTCATGAAATTCTTTGAGCAGTTCCGGTCGTGCTGATAAGGTTCTTCCTGCTGACTTTAACCACCAATCTTCTTTTGCATCTTCGGTAATAAAAACGATAGGAGTTTTATGTTCTTTTGCATAAGCAATAATTTGCTTCCACATTATTAGGTCACCATAACGATGCTGCTGCCCTATCAAGTCTCTCTCATTATCATTTTTTTTGGCATCTTCATACCCGGGTGGAATTTTACTGTGATATCGGGCTTTACCCTCTTCAAATAACACCTTTAATTTTTCCTTAGAGAAAGGGGGTCCGACTTTTTGCCCAAAAATATCAGTTATTTTTCTTTGTATCTCATCATCATTTAAACGATCCATATGTGATTTTTTGGCGTTTTCGAGATGCTTGTTTAGCTTGTCAAACAACTGTTCTACCGCACCTAATAACTCAGATTGTAAAAAAGGATGGCGATTTTTCTGGTTGAAAGAATTATATAAATCATTGATATGTTTTAATGTTACATCATAGTTTTTAGATTGTTCATTAATAACAGTGGGGCGATTTTGAAAGTATTCATGAGCGGCTTGGTGAGGTAACCAGAAACGCTCTTTATGATTATTTAATAGATTGAGAAATGCATCGCGAGCGTCGTCGGAATAACGATAAAGATTTAGAAGAACATTGGCATCTGGAATAATTTTACCACCAGTCCAGACTGCTTTTACTGTGTCTTCATTAGCTTGGTAATAGCCTTTAAACAACATTTTTAAATCTGCTTGTTCTTCCATGTAAACTCCTAAACACTTTATCTTCTTCCTTAAAGAAATCAGGGTGCTAATATGTTTTATATGAACAGGATAACACTTATTACATCTTGATTTAAACGACCTTATTAGAATTTGAATTCTGTTTAAGGTCTGCTTCTCGCTCATTTTTGAAATTGCGCGCCTACAGCTGTCGAAAAATAGTACCTAATATCTGCTACTGCCAATAGCGGAAGCTTATCGCTAGGATATTTAACGTCGGCTAAAATCAGTTAGCCGACTTAACTTAAATACAGAAAAACAAGTTCAACGCTGGCATAACGGGCGGCAAAAGCTCAGCTTTTGACGTCCGCCCCTGGCGTAGCCAGGGATACCGTTGATGCGCTTGTATGTGCTTACTCAGGAAGCTGCTCATAAGATTTAACCTTATCTAGGTTTTTTGCCCAGACAGCCTCACTTGATTTATAAATGTGCGCAGTAGGTTTAATAGCAATATCTTGATTTAAACAACCCGCTGGGACAACAACTAGCTCGTTATTCATTTGCATGCTTGGAACTGCTGAGCCACAATTTGAACAAAAGCTTTTAACATGTTGAGTTGACGGTAATTGATATGTTTTAACTTTGTTTTCGCCTGTTTGCCAAATAAGTTTTGCTTTAGTCGAGAATAAATTTGATGCATACGCTGAACCAGTATCTTTTTGGCAATATTTACAATGACACAAGTATAGGTTTTCGATCTCACCTTTCACCTCAAAACTCACATCACCACATAAACACGAACCTATATAAATCATTTTAAATCTTACTCACTAAACCTAAACATAACGCCTCAAACACCGGAATGGTGAAGTTGGCGGCTTTTTTGGAACAAAAAAGGTGACAGCTTTACCAAGTCCGAGTGCTTTGACTTGTTATGTTTTTACTCAATTTCACGTAAATACTTAATTATGAACTCTGCCAAGTTAGCCGCGTAAGGGTTACATGCCATTTCTTCGTGGCTTGCGAAGCCAACAGAGAACTCCTTACTCTGGTGATTGATAACGTAGTAATCACCACAACCGTTTTGGCCAATTATAAAATAACGCTCAGGCCATGACTCGCCAAAATAGCCATTGTTTCGCACATCGTTATTTTCTTCGATGATAATTTCTGCATCATTTAAAAGCCCGTAATCTTCTG
>NZ_JAOPFU010000095.1 GCF_025515275.1 Catenovulum sp. 2E275 | reverse complement strand
CAGAAGATTACGGGCTTTTAAATGATGCAGAAATTATCATCGAAGAAAATAACGATGTGCGAAACAATGGCTATTTTGGCGAGTCATGGCCTGAGAGTTATTTTATAATTGGCCAAAACGGTTGTGGTGATTACTACGTTATCAATCACCAGGGTAAGGAGTTCTCTGTTGGCTTCGCAAGCCACGAAGAAATGGCATGTAACCCTTACGCGGCTAACTTGGCAGAGTTCATAAGTAAGTATTTACGTGAAATTGAGTAAAAAACATAACAAGTCAAAGCACTCGGACTTGGTAAAGCTGTCACCTTTTTTGTTCCAAAAAAGCCGCCAACTTCACCAAGCCGGTGTTTGAGGCGTTATATTTTCTCCGAGGATTTATGAATAAAATTGAAGATTTGTACGGAAACGATCTTGAAACTAATTATTTTTATATTTTCCCCGTGGAGAGACTTGATTTAAAAAGTGAAGAGTCATTTGGGAACATAAGAATCTTTCCAAAAGGCTGCATCGATATTGATGATATGTTTAGTAATACAGTTTTCATGTCTCAAGAAGATAAAGATAAATTTGATTCAAACATTGAGAATTTTAAATCAAACCCTTTAGTAGTAATCAATGATCAAACTTATGCTGATTATCCTGGGAGCGTATCAAGTGATTTGCAAATTATGACTACTGCAATATCTAAAGCCTCCATAATTATCGATTATATAAAATTTGAGTTTTGCTCCTTAGTTGCTCCTAAAAACATGCCAGCAAGGTTGGGGCAAGTTTCATCAGGTGAGACGTTGCTGTTAATGTACAATGGGAAAGGGAGTCCTTTTACTCGTATTGTAGATACTACGATCTACAGCAATACTTTAACGGCGGGCGTAGGTTTAGATATTAACTCCGAAATTTTCACTAATTTTAACCTATTAAATGCTGATATTGGAGAGGTTGGGAACATAGCGAAACAAGCATTGAGAATGTTTTCAAATGCATTGGAAGAAAATGATAATACAGGGAAATTCATCGAGATAATTAGATTGTTTGAATTTATCGCTGATCCAAATAGTTTTACTAAGTTCCAGAAGGTTAGAACAAAAATTGCGGCTCATATAGCCGAAAACAGCTCGGACATTCACAGATTGCAGGAGGAGTTTAAATACTATTCTAGCGGTGACAATGAAGATGGATTGCGTACGGAGATAATTCACAATGGTAAGAGTATAGAAATATTAATACCAGAGCTTAGCAAACAAACAGATCTTTTCAATAAATTACAGTTATACATAACCAAATGCATTAGAGATCTAGTTTTTTTTTACGATAAAAGCTGGGTTGAACTCGAAGCCATCAGAGATAAAAAATTAGAGGAAGCAAAAAAAAACAAAGTAAAAAATAAAATCGTGAATTACTCCAATACAGTCGTTTTAATTGATGTTAACTTCCTTGCTGAATCAATTAAAAAATATTCACCAATGTATAAAGAGCTGTACCCAGAAAGAAATTTTAGTAATTTAAAATTAGAAGAATTAGTTTATCAAGCTTTACGCAACTGTAGGGTGTTAGAAGAAAATAAAACTTACAAAGTATTTGCCTTTTCTCATGAAATTGATGGTATTCCATTAGTTAAAATACCTATTTCATCATTAGATGGCGCAAAACTTAAAGGTAATAATTGTTTGTTTGAGCTTGTTGCATTTGCCTTCGAGGAAAAAGTAAAAAAAATAGAATCTGTTTTCGAGGTCACTCATGATATTTTTCAAGACAAGTCTTCTTTTGATTCATCAGATCTTACTTTTCAAAATGTTGTGTTTATTGGAGATGATCCTGAATATATTAATCTTCTGACAAACGTGAACGCGAAAGAAAACCGAAATTTAACTATTATAAAATGTTCACATTATTCTCAAATGGAACATCGAATTCCATTTTTTGATGTAGGGCATTTAGTAGGAATGTCATTTGGTCTGTCAGCTAGTCAGCTATGAAAATATAACAAAGCTGTCATGCGCGAACTCCGTTCAGTTGGTGCTTTTTGTGGAAAAAACACCACAAAAAGCACCAACTAAACTCCGTCGCCATACAGCGGCGTTATATTGCAGGAGAGTTATGCGAAGCCTTTTAATCTTATTGGTTTTTCCCTTTCTAAGCTTGGCTTCTTCGGTTTCAATTTCGTCCAAAACTTTAACCCCTGAACAAGCTAATGAGTTGGGGATACATAGGCTAACGTCGGAAAATGTTCAAAGTAATTGGATCGTTTTAGTTTATCCAAACAAAACAGTGAAAGCTGAATTATCGGAAGTCATTGTTACATTGAGTGAGGATGGCAAGCTTATAACCACTTTCCCTGTCCAAATTAGAAATTTTGAAATTTCTCCATTAAAAAGGCTTGATGTGGTTCTAGAAGAAAAAACTAAGCGCAATATGCAAGTTTCATTTACTTATGGTGCAATCAGCTATGTCATTGAAAACGTAATGGAATTAAAGGATATTGAATACAATGAGTTTGTAAAGCAATATAATCGGGTAGCCGAGGGTATTTAGCCCTCAGCCCCCACAACACCCTGCATGCGGGTCCGCACACGACTAAATGGATTTAGGAGGTAGGGCGACG
>NZ_JAOPFU010000094.1 GCF_025515275.1 Catenovulum sp. 2E275 | reverse complement strand
CAAGGTGGAGATATTAACGCTTGGGTATTAGGCGAAACGGCTACTTTTGATGGCAGTGGTTCTACCGATGCTGATGACGATGATTTGCAATACCGTTGGACATTTTCTATTCGAGGTTCAGAGACAACAGTCACTGGTAATGAAGCTGAAATTGAAAATGCTAATCAGGCTATTGCGACATTTACTCCAAATCAAAGTGGTAACTATTATGTTGAATTAACCGTATACGACGGAACAGAGGTCGTGCGTAGTGGTTATACAACGCTAAAGGTTAATACTTTACCAGAAGGTCATGTTAATACAGCGCCGGTAGCGGTTATTGGTACAAACTGGTCAACCGGAACTTATGAGATCGAAACCGCAACACGTCCGTCCATTAGTTCCAGAGGTTATGATAAAGAGTCAAGTTCTGTCTATTCTTTAGTACGAGAATGGTCGGTTACTGCTGCGCCAGAAGGGGTTGATTTGGATGCAATTAACGCGGAGCTTGCGGGCGTAACGGGTATTTATATGGCTTTTGAAACGCCAGGAACTTATACCATTAAGCATCGATTATCCGACGGAGAATTATATAGCGAGGTTGAACAAGACTTTGAAGTTTTATATGGGGCAAATAACGCGCCTGATGCAGTTGCTTCAACTTCAACTAAAGCGCTTAATTTTATGGTTGAGGATACAATTACCTTTGATGCCAGTGGCAGTACTGATGACAGAGATCATCAAATGTCAGCATTTGATTGGGTATTGGTTAATAAGCCTGATGGCAGTGAAGCTGAATTAGTGAATGCGGATACTGAAACCCCAACCTTAACTTTAGATAAAGCAGGTCCTTATTCAGTTAAATTAAGAGTTCAGGATGCGTTAGGCGCTTGGAGTGGGTATACAGGTGTAACGATAAAAGCTAAATCTGAAAACAATGTGCCCATTGCGCGGCCTACGATTAGTCAGGAATATGACGATGAACAGCCATTTGTGATTTATCCAACTGTTGACGCTAGAGTAGAAGAATGGAGTGTAGAAGATGATAACCGAGCTGCTGGTTTAGCACCTTGGGAATATCGATACCTATTTAATACAGGTGTGACCTTTTCCGGCGATGCTTATGACCCAGATGGCGATAGTGTGGTGTATTTATGGAGTTTAGTAAATGAACCTGACAATGCAACTTTTGCACGTGCGCAGAGTATGTGTTTAAACGGTTATATCGTAAACGCTCAAGGCGAATATAGAACACCTCAAGATCTCTATCAATATGTGATTAACGCGAAAGAGTGGAGTTGTGCCAACGTTCCTATTTCACCAGCAACAGAAGGCAACTATGAGTTACAACTGATTACGACCGACGGTATGAGTGAAACTTCACCTGTTAGTATTAGTTTTCCAGCGGTTTATCGGGCGAATTATCCAACGCTATTATTGGAAGATACCTATGCCAGTGAATCAAATGGAGCAGATCTGACTCTCGGTAATTCTGATTATTTAGATCGCCAGCAGCTATTCCCGTATCATTTTGTCCAACGAGGAAGCTTCCCTATATTTGATAGTTATCTTGATTTAGGCACGAGTACAATGGTTAAGCGCTATCAGTTATCGGCTTTTGATCAAGATTATACTATCACTAATTTACAGGCGGTTTCTCAGGCAGAAGGCGGTTACCAAGTATCTTTTAGTGGTTTAACCGATGGCCAAGTTATTAAACAGGGTGAATCTATTTTCTTTGAATTAATTATTACAACGCCGGATGTTAAACCCGATGAAATTTTAATTATAGATGAAAACTTTAACTGGGCGAGCAAGGATAATCAGGCAAAAGGCATCAGCTTTAGTTTCGAAATAGCTGAAAAAACTGGTTGGACATTTACATATGAGCCTTACATTTATCTGACCGGTTGTCAGGGATGTGGAGCAGTTAATTAAACTTTTTGAGCAAACAGCTAGCGCAATTAGTCTATATATCACTAAAAAATAGAGTTAAATTTGGCTCTTAATTTAGTTTGGTTACTAGGGTCTGTTGACGTTTGATGTACAAATTTTGTTCTAACTAAATGCTTTTTAATCGAGGCGCAGCATTGAAGGCCTAATGAATTAAGTCAAAATGCTGCAACAAAGAGTAAAAAGCATTTAGGACGAAGCTAAAGGCAGCGTTTGTTTGGCATTTCTTCTGCGTTATAGCTCATTTATGTAGCTCACTACACGTTAATCGCTATGCCTTGGATAAATACCAAACAAAACTGCTGCAAAATTGTACTCAAAAGATCAACAGACCCTAGCCACCCTAGTGTATGTAACGCGAGTGGGTGGCTTTAATTTTAGTATATTCAAACAAGCCCGTTAGCTGACCTTTTGGTTATCAAACAATAAACCTTAAATCAGTAAAACATTCATCCATATTGTTTTACTCGAATCATAAATAATATTTCTTCAATTTGATTGACAGGAGATACAAATGAACCTTAACAATAAACCCTGCATTAGGGGATGGTTTTCATTAACTTTACGAACATCTTTAGCCGCCTGTGTTGGTTTGGCCTTATCAGGCTGTGGTAGCAGTAGTGGTGAAGATGAAACGATCAGACCCATTGCGGTAGCTGATTTATCGTCAGAGCGATTATCACCAGCAGATAC
>NZ_JAOPFU010000093.1 GCF_025515275.1 Catenovulum sp. 2E275 | reverse complement strand
GAAACAACGATCAATTTTTATTGCATAAGCTGATAGTTCAATCAGTTGTGACAATGAGGAATGACCAGTCCCAAAATCATCAACTAAAATTTTTATTCCTAGTTCACTTAAACAACTTAACCTAGCTAAAGTCGATGTATCAGATGAAGCTTTCGATGTTTCGGTGATTTCAAGTTCAAGTAATTCCCTTAAGTCTTTATTTTCAGAATACAATCTGAGTAATTTTTCGAAAAATATCATCCATAATTTCTAAACCTGTCAGGTTTGTAGAAATTGGATATCTAGGTAGATTTTTAGGCCATTGTTTTATTATCTTGCTCGCTTGTTCTGACTTAATATCGTTCTAAAAATATCTCAGTAATATTTCTTAGAATAATTGTTAAACTTAGCGTATGTCTCCGTCTATTTATGAAAACGGGAGACATTTTATGAAATTTTGGGGATGGGCGTTAGCTAGTAGCATTTTGGTAACTTCTGGATTAGTCTTTATAATACAATTGATTGATTACGGCAGTTATCAAAATCAATCAATTGGATATCAATTGCCAAACCAAAACATTGTTAGTCCGCAACCAGTTGTTACTTCTGAATTGATATCAACTTCGGCTGAACCCGTTAAGGGTCGTATTAGCGAACCATGTAAATCTGTCGAAACAAGCCTAAAAAATTGGACAGCTTATTTCAACAATGATTTTTCGCCTGCCGATCATGCATTGAAAATCAAACAATCTGTTCAGCAGGCTTTCAGAGATTTCGATAACTATATAAAACTTGACACCTCAGAAGCTGAGATATTGACATTCCTGCACGATTGTTCAAGTCAAAATGAAACTGTCTATCCCTTGGTAGAATTTACAGAACAGGTCCTAAGTAATTATAAATCTAAAAGTGCACGGCTACACCTTGTCCACATGCAATTAAATAATCCACAGCTATCCGACCAACAAGTATTCAAAATGCTGTTACTTACCAACTTTGAATCAGTTCCTGTAATCGTTGATCTTTCTCAAAATATCAAAGTGTCGCCTCAAACGTGGGGGCTGTTGCTTTTACTCGCCACATCTCGAGATTTTCAAAAACGAATACCAAAACTCGATGATAAGAAAGCCGATTTTCTAGAGCAGCAGCGATTATCATTTTTGTTAACGTTGCTTGGAAAAATACCCAAGGATTTTCCACTGTCTGATATTCAGACCTTGGCAGACGCCATCAAACTGATTTCAAAGTTTGGTCATTCAATGGATGCACACGAACAACTCGATAAAATATCCTCAAGAATGACAGTGCAACAAACTTTATACCTACTAAATGCCTTGTTTACTGATGGTGTGCCGTCGTTTGAGTCTTTACAATCGCGTGTGTTACTAATGGAAAAGCTGTACAACGATCCAAGCAAAGCATTTGAACAGTTTTTAATTGAGCATCTTCAACATTCCACTATTCATCCAGATTTTGCTCGATGGCTTGTTATGCTTTTTCAACTACAGCAAAGCCAAGACTTCGAAAGCTTGGTGAAATATTTTTTTGAAAGAGGTGAGAGTGATTATTGGTTGAGGTGGATGTTGACTAGGCATCCAGATAACACTCAAGCGTTAGGCAAAAAGCTTCGTAACGTAAGAGGGAAAGAGGCGATTGGTATTGCAAAACGCATTATTGAGATTGCAGAGATGGAGGGGGGATTAGCGATGAACCCAGCTATCTACACGCCCAGTTAACCTTATTTGAATATCATGTAATAAACGGAACCTTGCGAGATTTCTTAGAAAATTTGGAAGCTTCGTTACAATACGTGCCCGAAGGATTGCTCGATTCGCTGCTGTTGCAAACTACAGTGCAGATCCAAGATTTTAGTTATGCTCAATGGATACTGGATGAATCGCACAACTTATCTACCCTGGAACGTACACTCTATCAAGCCATTATTTTCGAAAATAATGGCAACAATAAAGAGGCCATTGAGGCGATAGAAGCCTACACCAGTCAATATGATAACAACATGACATTGCTAAATAATTTAGGCACAAGTTACCTAGATATGGGCGACTATCGACAGGCAAGCAAATATTTTGAACAAAGTCTGGAGCTTGCGAAAACGTCTGAATACATGTTTACCGTCAAGAAAAATATGGCTATTTGGGCTTTACAACAAGGTGAAATCAATACGGCTAAACTTTACATAAGGCATTTACCGGATTCCCAGTTAACCCACAAGCGGGTAATAGCCGACCTGCTGCAGTTGGCTGTTGAAGACAATCCATCTCAGATACAAGCAATTGTCAGTCGGATAGAAAAAAACAGGTACAGCATACCCAGTTCTGTGATGAGTCACTACACCATTCACGCCTTACAAAAGGCGTCAGACAATTTAAATAATCCAATTTTTAGTGAAATTATAAGAAAAATCGTGTTGAATTAGGTATTCGGGTTTAACAGTAAAAATTTTAAAAAACTAACCAGAAAAGGAGATAGCGGATGTTTCTGCCAGGAGGACACCGATTAAGAGATTACGTGATACGCGGGGTGTTAGGGTCAGGCGGATTTGGCATCACCTATTTGGCATCGACCTCACTTGGTAAGCTGGTCGCGGTAAAGGAATATTACCCGCGTTTTTTCTGTGGCCGGGTAGGGCAAGATTATACGGTCACGGTATCGTCCAGTACTGTAACGGTAGACTTATCTTGGAGACCTAGTTAGAGGTATTATTAATACAACTAAAGAGGTTTTAAATGACAAGAAAATTATCAACTGAGTTTA
>NZ_JAOPFU010000092.1 GCF_025515275.1 Catenovulum sp. 2E275 | reverse complement strand
ACGACCCTATATTAGGCTCGCTTTGACGATTGGCTTGGTTTCTGCCCTAAAATTATTGTTGCATTTTAGTTAATCTAGGCTTAAGTTCATGAAATTATTAATTTAAAGCTTATTGGAATGATGTTGTTAGACTCAATATTGAAAAGTTCTATACACACTTCTGATGATTAAGCTGTTATGGCAAAAAGGGAAGTGCAGTGAATGATTTGAAGTTTTCGCCTAATACAGACGGTATTGAACAAATAGATTTCAGACCGTACATGCTAGAAAATGCTTATGATTACTACAAGATTTGTACTTCTTCCACTCATCAAAGAATGAGCATTCAAGCAGTTTTGTGTGCTCTAAGTATTGAAATTATTCTTAAAAGTTTTCATGCGACGGTAAGAAGCAATGAAGGCCAAATAAATGAAACTTATGAGTTTGAAAAGAAAAAGGCTTTGCCAAAAGGTACAAATGCACATGATTTAATGGTTTTGTATGAAGCTTTACCAGAAAATATTCAGCATTACCTTTTTAATTCATTAGACCTTAAAACATTATCTGCAAATAAAGACCTTTTCACGCGAAGCCGTTATTCTTATGAGCAAAATGCTAACAGGTCACATAATGATAGGATTATAAAGTTAGCCGCAAGTCTAATTTGTAAAATGGTTTATTTATATCGAAGTTTTGGTTGTGAAGATCCATTCATTAAATTCTTTGATATAGAAGCTTTGTATTTCCGCGAAGTGCGATCATTTATAATGTGCAATGAGCCATAACAAAGTTGTAAACGCGGACAAATAACAGTTGGCTTTGTTCGTGCCTCACAAATTTTAGCCAACTATTATTAGCCGGTTACAACGGCGTTATATGCCATGGAGAATTAGGTGGTAAAGTCTAAATATCAGCTGATAATTGAGGCGTTTTGCATCAAAGAAAACGTAACCATCCCATCTGGATTCTATCGTCATTCTGCCGGACATCTAGCAATCATAAAATCTACTGATCTTAATAAGCAATTAGTGGCTAGAACTTGGATTAAAAATGCAGACGTAATCAATTATCTAGCTAATTACGGTAGCAACGAATGCCAAGTTTTTGATTTCAAAAAAGGTGTAGAATTAGCTTGGAATGGTGCCAAATTGTTAACCGTGAAGTCAGATTTGTAGTTGGCATATAACAATGCAATTATGAGGGGACGCAAAAAGCTTGGCTGCGTCACTTCGTTCCTATTTTAGCCAAGCTTTTGTGCGCCCCATATTGCGGCGTTCTGTGTAAAGGAGAAGGAATGGAGTTTTTACCTTTAGAAATAAATAGTGAAAAAGTCTACGCTGGCTTTTGGAAACGCTTCGGTGCAGCTCTTATCGACATGTTGGTTTTTATACCATTCATGGTCATGTTTCATTTTACGCAAGGGTTATCAATCTTTAGCGCGATGGTTACGATAGTAGTATCAAGTCTACTATTTTCTGCTTATACAGTTTATTTCCATTATAAGTTTGGGGCTACTCTTGGAAAGATGGCTGTCGGAATCAGAATTACCTTTCCGGATGGCAGTAAGATTGGGCTCAAGCAAGCTTTACTTAGGTCATCAGTTGATCTAGGGGTCGCCTTCTTTATGGTATTGGCACAAGCTTTAGCTATTACAAATGCTGATCCAGAGATATATCTGAATGCAGGGTTTATGGAGCGCGCGGAATATATAATACCTTTATTTCCGGCTTGGTACGGCTTAGTAAACACAGTAAGTCAACTTTGGTTCTGGAGTGAGTTTCTAGTTTTATTATTCAATAAAAGGAAACGTGCAATCCATGATTTTATTGCTGGCACCGTAGTTATTAAGCAGGAATACACAGAACAAGTAGCTGCACCGGACTCAGTCGCTGACGCTCCTTCTCCGGTGAGCTAGGCGTTATGTGTAAATTATGAATCGAGAAAAGGGAAAAAACGGAAGTTATGTTTGTCCTTGTTGTGGGTACGCAACTTTGGATGAAGTCGCTAACTACGAGATATGTGAACTTTGCTTCTGGGAAGATGATGGTCAAGATGATGTTGATGCCCACGAGTGTTTAGGTGGGCCCAATCATGTCAGTCTTACTGAGGCCCGTAAAAACTTTCTAGAATTCGGTGCAGCAGAGAAAAAAGACATTAGTTGTGTTCGCAGCGTTCGTCCTACCGATGAAAATGTACGCAACTATAAATTAATCAATGGTGAGGCCAGTGCAAACTGAAACACATAACAAGTTTAGCCAGCATCGCCACAGCAAAAACACGCTGTGGCTGGACCTCACTTCGTTCGGCCGCTGCTAAAGGCGTTATATTGCAAGGGAAATCAATTGAGCGTTGCCAGCCAAATTGAAAAATTATTTTGTCCTTCTGTCTACGAAAAAGTTATTCCTACGACTGAAGACATTGATTTGTGCCTTTTTAAAAAGCAAGGTGCAGGTAAATACGTTTTAGTTGTAGTGCAATATGATTCCAAGCTATCAATGTCTTTGCAAATTAAAAAAGTGCGCCAATACGTCCAGCGTTTAACTAAAGCATTGTGGTTAGTAAATGAGATTGGTGCTTATGTAGTTTTCGCTGGCGCTAATTTTATAGGTAACTCGTTAGAGTTAACTATAGATAAAACGGGGTTTCATGCAGTAATTATTCAAGGAGTTCATATTATAAATGAGTCTGGTGAACACATTTATAATCACAGTAAGTGGTTTAATCACGTTTTTGGTGGTGCCACAAATATAGCCACAGAGCTTAGAGCTATTGCAATATAACAAGAGACTATGGTGTCAATAACTAATTTTAAGTTTTCGGCGCTTCCCATAAAACGCCGTCCCGAAGCATTGAATTTAAGATCACTATCATC
>NZ_JAOPFU010000091.1 GCF_025515275.1 Catenovulum sp. 2E275 | reverse complement strand
CAATCAAATTCGGTATTTAAGCAAACATATCAACGTTTAGTGGCTGCTGGAAAATCTAAAAAAGTCGCCATAATAGCCTGTGTCAGAAAGATGATTGTGATCCTAAATTCAATGCTTCGGGACGGAGTTTTATGGGAAGCGCCGAAAACTTAAAATTAGTTATTGACACCATAGTCTCTTATGTGGGCTCCCTATTTTCAACACCTTTTTACACTTAACGATATTTGCTTGCTTATGTACGAGCTCTAAATGAGGAGCTACCTCGGCTCTATGATAATTTCGCTAATTAGGGTGCAATGCTTGTTAGCGAGTTTCAAATTACTCATGAGACTATTCTGCATCACCTAATTCTTTATTCATTAAGCGTTATTGGGTGTTAAAAAATTTAAATAGACCGATATTCTGTACCATTTTTTAGCATAGAAAATGCTGTTCTCACATTTTTATTCGCTAGTGCTACCGCTGCACATTTCTTTCCTCGCCTTACCATTAAAGCTTTTAACCAGTTTTCTTTCTGAGTTCTAGGCTCTCGTTTTTCCAATTGCTGTATAACCGCCATTGCACCTGTAATAAGCAAACTTCTAATCCCTGTATTTTTACGCTTACCTATCGAGCCTATTTTTACTTTACCGCCTGAACTATGTTGCACAGGGGTCACTCCAATACATGCTGCTACATCACGTCCTTGCTTAAATTCGCTATAATCTTGCTCTGCAATTTTAATATATAAGTTGATCGCATTTAGAAAGCCAATTCCTTCAATTTTCATCAACTTCTTACAGTCTGGTGTATTGTTGACCCATTCTTCTAAAGCATGATTGTAACTTTCTAATGCTAAACAAATTTGTTGGTATAAAATCAACGATTGGTGAAGCATTGACCTGAACGTTACATGCAATCCATTTTCAGCATCTTCCAAAGCAGATTCAATCGCACAAATTAACTTGCACTCTCCACGACCCACAGTAATATTAAATTCACGTAATAACCCGCCCAACTGATTTTTTAGTGCTGTTTTTTGTTTGATGCACTGTTCACGCAACCTCAGTATAGATTGGGCTTGTTGTTGGTGAGTCGTTTTACTCGAAACAAAATGAATATCAGGCAAAAGACTTGCTTGAACTATAGCTAATGCATCATTTTTGTCCGTCTTTTGATTTTGACGAACAGCCATAACTAAACGGGTCGAAATCAACTTAGCTTCATGCCCAACTGAACGACAAAATTGAACCCAATAGTTAGAACCACTGCAAGACTCAAATACAATTAAACTTGGAGACTGTTGAACTAAAAACTCAGTGAACTGTTGAGGTGTCAACTCTATGTTAGAGCGCACCTTTTTGTTTATATACACACAAACTTGGATAGCTTTAGTCGCTAAGTCAACCCCGATAACTGTATTATGCATTTTGCTTCTCCCAATATAAAGGCTCACACCATAAGGTTAGCCATAAATCAAATCGGGAGCCCAATTATCTTGTTAGGCATTTTTTTGCACTAAACCCAATTCTATTAGCGACTCAACAATGTATTCCATATTTTCGTTAACTTTTGCGTTTTCTGCTTTTTTATCATACAAAAGAACGAGCAATTCCATAGTTCGTTGATAAGCAATCATTGAGTTCGTGTATTTGTATGCGGAAAAACGCCAATCTACTGATTCAGATATATCAGGACGAGTGCATACTTGACGAATTTCGTGCGAAGAATGAACCACTTTATCTCGAAACTCCATTATAGACTTTATATTGCGTTTAGCTCCCTTCACAAAGTTTTTATCTAATTTGTATACTCGTCTTATGATTTCGACTATTTGCGCCGAACGCGGTGTTCTTTTGCTTTTCCAAAGATCAATATCAGCTTGCGATATATTGGCGAATTCTTTTAATTGATCATACAACGCATCTAAAGCAGAACCACAAGCGACAAATACTTGTATGCTAGTTGACAATTCATCTAGCAATAAGGATTGTTTATTAACGTCTTTTTCATTCCACTGCTCTGAAATTTTTATATTGGCTTTTTTGGTAAGGATCAAGTTGTCATACGCTATTTTCAACCAGATTGGTAACATATTGTATGAAGTAGATAAATTGAGATTTGCTCCTGAAATACCATTTTCATCAAAGTTGGTACTTAAATCACCATCTTGAATACCAACTTTCATTCCTTTAAAAAGCAATAAGCCCACTAAACAACTCCACTTAAACCAAAATTCCTAACGCTCAACTTAGGGGCAAATACACGTAGGCTAAAATTGAAGCGAAGCGACTGAGCCTACGTGTATTTGTCCCAGCCCGCTTGCGGGCGACTACAGTGGTTTGTTATACACTTTTTTCAACGAAGTGCATACCCCAACGGTTTGATGCAGAAAGCATGAACCCGAAATAAACTATTGAAAATACGCAACCTAGGAATGCTTCGCTGCCACTTTGAAATAAAATGGATCTAGAGAAGCCAACAAGGAGGCAGAACAAAGAAATAAACCAAATGGCTTTCATTACGTTGTCGTAAACATGATTTTTTAGAATGCCGCTATGTTCTTGGAAGCTGAAGAAGAAGCTGGCAATTTTATGAGTGAGCCAAGACGCAAGAAATGATGCGAGAGTAATGAAGATTGCAGCCACTTTGTCTTGAGTTACAAGACCTATTATGAGTGCTGTAACACACCAAGCTAACGGCAATTTCAGCCCTAACTTTTGAGTGATGAGAAGATATTTAGGTTTTTCAGACAGCATTTCTTTCCTTGATGCTCAAAGCGTATAACGAGACTGTAGAAAAACCTGTTTTAAAGCTCCGGTTTAGTCACAATCTGCTTAATAATTAATTTGATATTTACTTTTACCTATTTTTCTCAA
>NZ_JAOPFU010000090.1 GCF_025515275.1 Catenovulum sp. 2E275 | reverse complement strand
GCTCTTTAACAATCTGGACAAGCAAGTAATAAAGAAAAAAGTTCAATCAAGTTGAACTGGTATTCGAAAACTGGCGAATAGTTGCAAATGCAACTCGGATAAATATTCGGGTTGTATGGTTAAGTGACTAAGCGTGCACGGTGGATGCCTAGGCAATTGGAGGCGATGAAGGACGTGTTAATCTGCGATAAGCTGTGACGAGTCGATAAAAGACGCATGAGTTACAGATTTCCGAATGGGGCAACCCACTCTTTATAGAGTATCTGCATCTGAATACATAGGGTGTAGAGGCAAACCGGGAGAACTGAAACATCTAAGTACCCCGAGGAACAGAAATCAACCGAGATTCCCTAAGTAGCGGCGAGCGAACGGGGAACAGCCGATGAATTTAAGCGTAATAGAACATTCTGGAAAGTTTGACCATAGTGGGTGATAGTCCCGTATATGAAGCGTTTAAGTTCACGTATTAAGTAGGTCGGAACACGTGTTATTTTGACTGAAGACGGGGGGACCATCCTCCAAGGCTAAATACTCCCAATTGACCGATAGTGAACCAGTACCGTGAGGGAAAGGCGAAAAGAACCCCTGTGAGGGGAGTGAAATAGAACCTGAAACCGTGTACGTACAAGCAGTGGGAGCGGATTTATTCCGTGACTGCGTACCTTTTGTATAATGGGTCAGCGACTTATATTTAGTAGCAAGGTTAACCGAATAGGGGAGCCGTAGCGAAAGCGAGTGTTAACTGCGCGTAGAGTTGCTAGGTATAGACCCGAAACCCGGCGATCTACCCATGGGCAGGTTGAAGGTTGAGTAACATCAACTGGAGGACCGAACCCACTAACGTTGAAAAGTTAGGGGATGACCTGTGGGTCGGAGTGAAAGGCTAATCAAGCCGGGAGATAGCTGGTTCTCCCCGAAAGCTATTTAGGTAGCGCCTCGGACGAATACCTCAGGGGGTAGAGCACTGTTAAGGCTAGGGGGTCATCCCGACTTACCAACCCTTTGCAAACTCCGAATACCTGAGAGTACTATCCGGGAGACACACGGCGGGTGCTAACGTCCGTCGTGAAGAGGGCAACAACCCAGACCGCCAGCTAAGGTCCCAAATGCTTATTAAGTGGGAAACGATGTGGGAAGGCTTAGACAGCTAGGAGGTTGGCTTAGAAGCAGCCACCCTTTAAAGAAAGCGTAATAGCTCACTAGTCGAGTCGGCCTGCGCGGAAGATGTAACGGGGCTAAATAAGCAACCGAAGCTGCGGATTTACGCTTATGCGTAAGTGGTAGGGGAGCGTTCTGTAAGCGGTTGAAGGCAAAGCTGTAAAGCATGCTGGACGTATCAGAAGTGCGAATGCTGACATGAGTAACGATAAGGGGAGTGAAAACCTCCCCCGCCGAAAGACCAAGGTTTCCTGTCCCATGCTAATCAGGGCAGGGTAAGTCGGCCCCTAAGGCGAGGCAGAAATGCGTAGTCGATGGGAAACGGGTTAATATTCCCGTACTTTTTATAACTGCGACGGAGAGACGGAGCAGGCTAGGCTAGCATGGCGTTGGTAGTCCATGTGAAAGTGTGTAGGTTGGTGGTTTAGGCAAATCCGGACCGCTAAGACTGAGACACGAGACGAGGCACTAAGGTGCTGAAGTAGTTGATGCCATACTTCCAGGAAAATCTTCTAAGCTTCAGGTTATAAAGAACCGTACCCCAAACCGACACAGGTGGTCAGGTAGAGAATACTAAGGCGCTTGAGAGAACCTGGGTGAAGGAACTAGGCAAAATAGTACCGTAACTTCGGGAGAAGGTACGCCACGTTATTGTGAAGGGCTTTACGCCTGGAGCGAGAGGTGGTCGAAGTAACCAGGTGGCTGGAACTGTTTATTAAAAACACAGCACTGTGCTAAATCGAAAGATGACGTATACGGTGTGACACCTGCCCGGTGCCGGAAGGTTAATTGATGGGGTTAGCGTAAGCGAAGCTCTTGATCGAAGCCCCGGTAAACGGCGGCCGTAACTATAACGGTCCTAAGGTAGCGAAATTCCTTGTCGGGTAAGTTCCGACCTGCACGAATGGTGTAATCATGGCCACGCTGTCTCCACCCAGGACTCAGTGAAATTGAAATCGCAGTGAAGATGCTGTGTACCCGCGGCTAGACGGAAAGACCCCGTGAACCTTTACTACAGCTTGGCAGTGAACATTGAACCTACATGTGTAGGATAGGTGGGAGGCTTTGAAGCAGCGACGCTAGTTGTTGTGGAGCCATCCTTGAAATACCACCCTTGTATGTTTGATGTTCTAACGTTGACCCCTAATCGGGGTTGCGGACACTGCCTGGTGGGTAGTTTGACTGGGGCGGTCTCCTCCCAAAGCGTAACGGAGGAGCACGAAGGTTGGCTAAGTACGGTCGGACATCGTACGGTTAGTGTAATGGCATAAGCCAGCTTAACTGCGAGACAGACACGTCGAGCAGGTACGAAAGTAGGTCATAGTGATCCGGTGGTTCTGAATGGAAGGGCCATCGCTCAACGGATAAAAGGTACTCCGGGGATAACAGGCTGATACCGCCCAAGAGTTCATATCGACGGCGGTGTTTGGCACCTCGATGTCGGCTCATCACATCCTGGGGCTGAAGTCGGTCCCAAGGGTATGGCTGTTCGCCATTTAAAGTGGTACGCGAGCTGGGTTTAGAACGTCGTGAGACAGTTCGGTCCCTATCTGCCGTGGGCGTTTGAGAATTGAGGGGGGCTTCTCCTAGTACGAGAGGACCGGAGTGGACGAACCTCTGGTGTTCGGGTTGTCATGCCAATGGCATTGCCCGGTAGCTAAGTTCGGAATCGATAACCGCTGAAAGCATCTAAGCGGGAAGCGAGCCCCGAGATGAGTTCTCACTGAGCTTAAAGTTCCTGTAGGGCCCTTGTAGACTACAAGGTTGATAGGTTGGATGTGTAAGTGCTGTGAGGCATTGAGCTAACCAATACTAATTACCCGTGAGGCTTAACCATACAACGCCGAATGTTTATTAAAGCATGTGGTTTAGAATACTAGATTGATTGAATTTTT
>NZ_JAOPFU010000008.1 GCF_025515275.1 Catenovulum sp. 2E275 | reverse complement strand
GCCTTAAATTTATTGGTTTTTAGTTTAAGTTCTTTTTCTAGTGAGGGATTTTTTCTGAGAACAAGGCGAATTTGCGTACGTAATAGCTGGCTATTGCTAGCGAATTCAACGTAGTTATCGGGGAAAATAACCACTAGAAAGCAATTTGTTATCCAGAGTTGAGGTTATTTAATAAAGTGACTTTTAATGTCACCCAAACAACTTAGACTAACTGCTTACAAGCTTTAACGTCTATAGCTTCTTTAACCGCTTTATAAAGCATTGGTAACTTAATGGGTTTAGTAATGAATAAATCCATCCCTGCTTTTTTACATTCTAACTTATCAGATTCCGAAGTATTAGCAGTTAAGGCTGCAACAGGCACCTCTGGGGAAATTAACCGCTCCTTTCTAATTTGTTTTGTCGCTTGCCATCCGTCCATTTCAGGCATTATACAATCCATGAAAATCAAATCATATTGAGTCTTTCTGCATTTAAATACTGCATCTCTACCATCTATTGCAAACTCGGGTTTTATATTAATTTTTAATAAGCAAGATTCCATAACTATTCTATTGATTTCATTATCATCGACCACTAATACTTTTAATATTTCAGCATCTTTAATTTGAGGTATCGGCTCACTTTCATGAGTTTCTTGCACTCCCTCAAACATAGTCAGATTAACTGTAAAAGTCGTACCAACCCCCAACTCACTTTCAACCTTTATCTCTCCTTCCATCATTTCAACTAGTTCTTTTACAATAGACAGGCCTAAACCAGTTCCGCCATATTTTTGTGATATGTTTTCAGCCCCTTGAACAAAAGGTTTAAATAAAGCATTTAAAGTAGATTGACTCATTCCAATACCAGTATCAGATACTGATAAAGTTAACAGTATTTGATGATCAATTTTTCGGGTATGCACAGTTAGCTCAACATAACCTGAGTGTGTAAATTTAATCGCATTATTTAAAAGGTTTGAAACGATTTGCCCTAACCGAGTCACGTCAAAATGAACATAGGTAGCATTTTCAATTTCAAGTTTATGTCTGAGTTGAATAGATTTATTTTGGCATAAAGGTGTGAATAATGAGACTAAATCAACAAAAACCGTTTCAAGTAAGAAATGACTCGGCTCTAGGCTAAGTTCTCCATAACTAATTTTAGAATAATCAAGAACTTCATTTATTATACATAATAATAAATCGGAACTTCTTAACGCTACTTTCAATTTGTCACGCCGGCGGGAATTATCGCCTTCATCAATTGCGGCAGTTAACATCCCAATAATGCCATTAAGTGGTGTTCTTAATTCATGACTAATTTTGGCAAATAACTTACTACGTTCAGCAAGAGCAAACTCCGCTTCTTCTTTTTTTCGCCTTAATTCCTGACGTAATTCTACTGAATCAGTGATATCCTGAATAGTGCCAAACAGCCGTATACATTTACCATTAACAAACTCTGCACTCCCTTTAGTAGCAACCCATACCGCTTTATTTTTTGCTGTAATAATTTCTAATTCTAAGTTCCAACTCTCTCCCGTTTGTATTGCTACCTCAATTGCTTCACTGATCAAATTCTGATCATCTGTGCTTTTATAAAATGCCAACGCATCTTGTATATTAGGTTGGTAATCAGGTGAGACTTCATGCAAAATTTTAGTTTGTGCACTCCAATCTATATGATTATTAACCAAATTAAATTGCCATGTGCCAATTTTTGCGGCTGATTCAAGTTTTTGAAGAGTTTTATTATTTACTTCAAGCTCATATATAAATTGATTACGAGATAACTCTGCCCCAAGCCATTGTGCAAATAACTCAATATAATCTATATGTTCTGAAGTAAAAGGGAGAGACGGCTCAACAGAAGAAAAATTCACTGTCCCATAAGTTTTACCATCTATTTTAATTGGAGCACCAATATAAGATTCTAACTGAAAGTTTTGGTAGCATGGATGCGTCGCTATTTTACTTTGCCCTGCATGATGAAATGATAAAGCTTTATCCGCTTTTAACGTATGAACACAATAGGTGTTTTCTAATGGAAAACTAGCCCCTGTTTGTAACTCCTGATTATAACAAGCAACGTAAATAACCGTATAATGATTATCTTCAACTTGACTGATGATTCCTATATCTAACTGAAATACCTGTAAGCCAAATGATAATAAAGCTTGTGATTTTTGATCAAACGATAACGCTTGGTCAGTTACTATATTATGAAACGTTCGTAAAAAACTCACCCAAAACCTCCCTGAACCAATTTAAGTTAAATGACTTATATTCTTATAGTTACTTAACTAATTAGTTTTTTGAAAACTGGCATAAGTTTAGTCAATTATGCTCTTAGATTCATACATTACAGAGTATAGTTAATAACTCATATTTTTTGAGGTTGAAAGAGTTTTTTGGAAAAACAAGTCATTATAGATTATGGTATCCAACCACTGCCATTGTTAAAGCTTTTAAAAATAAAGGCTTTATCCATATATTGCTGAGCCTCTGAATAACTTAACTGTTTGGCGTGTTGGGATCTAAAACTATAATCAATTGGCTCACCAGTTAAATCGGTTGAACCATATTCCTTCCAACCAGTTAAAGCATTAGCGTAGGATGGATTAGGTGTTTTTTTAGCTAACCATGCTTGAGGTGCTATATGTTCACCTAACTGAGCATTAATTAAGGTAATATTATCAAATAATTTATCTGAGCCAGCGCTGCGAGCAATAAAAGTAGATTGTGGTAAAACCTGATTTCCCAACGCCCCTTGTGCTGATGTAAACCGGCTATTTAAAAAGACAAAACCGACCGCGTTTTTATCTGGTGTTCTAGCCTGTAAAACATAGCCGCCTTGACTATCTTTTGGATACACTTTGGTATCGGCAATAGTTTGAATTTCGCAATCTTCAAATAAAGTTGCCTGACTATATCCCCAAATAAAATCGACATTTCCAACAATTTTAGAATGATAAAACCAGTTATATCCTTTCACCAAAATTGTATCCTGCTCACTGACAAACGTCATATTTTTAGCCGTCAAACGGCCTGTTTCGCTATTAAAATATAAAGCTTCGGCTTGATCACCTTTACCTGTTCGTAAATGAGTATTTTTAACGGTGAAATTCATCAGGTTAATTTGGTCAGAATCTTCAATTAAAAATAATGCGCGGTTGGATGCTCCCGGGTTTAGCCCATCATTATTAGTATAATAAACTTGTGTTTGTTGTTGGTCTTGACCTGAAATCGTTAAATTACTAACCCCTTTTAAATATAATATTTCATGGTAATCACCATTTTTTATTTCAATATGTTTTGGCGCAGTATTTTGGAGCGCCATCATATAATTTAATGCACCTTGCACTGTGGTAAAGTCAGCCACTCCACTACTGTCTACTACCATCTTAGCTTTATATTTTGGTTGAGGTTTTATCTTAAATGCCAACGACTTATCTCTAATCCCAGTAAAAGGCTGGCCATTTAATACGCCAGATACTAAATTACTAGAAATATGTACATAATAGCTCTGCCCATATTCAAATAGCATGTCGTTTAACTCAATAAATAACGTATTTTCTTGCAGATAAATTTGTTGTTGATTGACCTTTCGGCTAAAAGGCAAACCGACTTTTTGTTTGTTCAAACCTGGGGTTATGGTTTCGATTTTTTGATTAGTTAAACCATCATAAATGGTAACAACTCCCTGTTTATTCAGTTTGACCTTACTATCAAACTGAATCCGCACTACATGATCTAAGTTGACTAATTGATAATTTGAATCAGCCTTGCTTGGTAGCTGGCTACAGCCAGATAAAGCCCATACAAAATATAAAAATGGTATAAATTTAAAACAATAATTTTTTTCAAACATATTAATTCTCAATAGCTTTATATTTTTTACGGTAAGCCGTTGGTGTGGTCTCAAAATGCTTTTTAAATAAGGTATACATATACTGCAAAGATGGGTAACCACAAACTCTTGAAATGGTATTAACATCCATATCTGTATGTCTTAATAAATCACAGGCTTTGTTGATTTTGACATTATGGATTTCAATATGTAGTGTATGCCCCCGCTCTTCGGTAAACCTTTGTTCTAAATTTGAACGGGAAACACCAACAAAATCACAAACTTGTTCAACTTTAATGCCATGAAATGCATTATTTCTAATAAAATGCACAGCCTGAATTACATGCGGATCTTTAACTGCTTTAAAGTCAGTTGAGTCACGTCCTATCACAGCCGAAGGAGAGACAAGTTCCACTTTTTTTTGGATACTATGTCCGCGGAGTAGTATATCCAGATTCTTAGCCGCTAAATAGCCGATTTCGGTTCCATTTTGGCGAACAGACGATAAACTGGTTCGGGATAAACTACGCACTACATCGTCGTCGTCAATTCCAATAATCGACACTTGATCCGGTACAAAAATACCAGCTTTTTCACAAGCACTTAATAAATGCCGCGCTCTGGAGTCTGTCGCTGCGACTATGCCACAAGGGTGCTCTAGTCTTTTTAATATTTGTACCAAATAGTCCATTGATACTTTCCATGTATCCGATTTAGTTAATAATCCTTTTATCACTTTGCAAGGAAACTCATCTTGCTTAGCCAGCTTCACCATTGCTTTTTCGCGCTCACTTGCCCAATGGTAAACATATTCATCGGGAAAACCATAAAATGCAAACCGAGTAAAACCTCGTTTTTTCAAATGGTTATACGCAGCTTCGACTAAAGCATAATTGTCGGTTGCAATATAGGGGATATCCGGATAATGTGCCGGGTTTGCATAAGATCCACCTACACCAACAATAGGCAATTTAGCTCTGAATTTTGAGCTGGTTAAAACCTGACTCAATCTGGGATCATCAAAATCGGCTATAATACCATCGCCATACCAATTGTTTATTTGCTCCTCACGCCATCTAAAATCTTCTTCGAGATATAAATCCCAGTTGACTTTGCTTGACTGTAAATAGCGTCCAACCCCTTCAATAATTTGTCTGTCAAATGCCTTGTTGGCATTTAATAATAAAGTAACGCTATAGCTTTCTTTTTTCATAATACAATCCCTGCTACTTGGCACTGCGTAGTATATCGACTGAACAGGTAAGCTCTACTAACTTATTCTAAAAATTAGAAAGATTGACCATTAATAATGACATTGTGTTTATCGAGCTGGTCAATGTGTTGAATTACACTCTCTTTTTCTACTTTAGCAAATTGAACATTATCTAATTTAATATTGCTAACAGGGGATGTTGGATAGCCATTAATCACAAAAGCACGCTGAGCTTTTTCACAATAAAAATTGGTAATAGTTAAATTTCTAACAATGGGCTGATATTGCCCAGCATCACCTTCGCCATAAAAGTAATTAATCACAATAGCATCCTTGACTTGACCAACTTTTATATCTTTAAAATGGCAATTTTCAACAATACCACCACGCACAGAGTTTGTTTTAATTCTGATTGCTCGATCCAGCTCAGGGCTATCCATAAAACAGCGTAGAGCAAAAATATTACGAACCGAACCTGTTACTTCACTGCCAATAACCACCCCTCCATGACCCGCTTTCATCTGGCAATCTTCAATTACAATATTTTGGCACGGAATATCAACACGCCGACCATCCGTGTTTTTCCCTGACTTAATCGCTATACAATCATCACCGGTATCAAATATGCAGTTTTGAATGAGTACATTACTACAAGAATCTGGATTACACCCATCTGAGTTAGGGCCAAGTGAAACGCAGTGCACCTTATTTACAGTTACGCTGCGGCAAAAAACCGGAGTTATACACCAAAAAGGGGAGTTTTTAACTGTAATACCTTCAATTAATATATTTTTACATAAATATGGCTGAATAAACGGTGGCCTCAAATAATTCTGCTCTAATATACGGTTTTCAACCGGTACATTTGCCTCAATCATTTTAACTAATGCGGGCACAGATGCTCTTTGTGTTTGACTATTTGGCCGGTTATTAAATTTGCCACTCCATGCCCACCAATTGTCTTGATTAGCATTACCTTCGACTATTCCTTCACCAGTAATTGCAATATCGGTTTTATTAAAGGCATAAATAAGGGGCGAATACCCCATTAACTCCATTCCTTCATATCGAGTACGTACCAAGGGTAAATATAAGCTAGGGTCAGGTATAAAAGATAAAGTAGCACCTCTCGCAATATGCAGCTCCAGATATGACTCTAAATGGATAGCACCAGTTAAATAAATGCCCTGACTTGCAATCACCCGACCACCACCAGCCTGACTTGCTTGCTTAATCGCCTCAGCAAAAGCTTGTGTACAATTGGTTTTTCCGTCTGCTACAGCACCAAAATCTTCAACATAAAAATCGCGGTTAGGTATTGCTGGTTTTTGAATGTTTTGTTTAATTTGTTTAACGTGCTGGGTAAACTCTTGCTCGTTTAAATGAGTCGATGTTCTGTCCATCCTTGCGCAAGCAGTTAATGAGCAGATACTAGCTACACCGCTACCAAACATTGCAGTTTTTAGTATGTTACGTTTAGAAATATTAATCATAATGACAATCTTCGTATAATGCTAACACTCGCTCACATTTTAAATAAGCATTTAAAATGTGAGCTAAATTATTAAATTGAACCTCGAATCCCTAACAAATATTGTCTGCCATTAGCAAAATATTCATACGGATTCTGGAATTCTACCGAACTCCATTGTTTACGGCTTTCATTGGTAATATTGATTGCTTCAAATGATAAAGATAAATATTTATTTAACTTATATCGTCCTGAAAACTTAAGAGAGCCATTGCCAATTTGACCTCTACCAAAATTACCTTCACGTTTACGGACGTTAAAGTCTTTAATATAGTCAGCACGTTCAGAGTACGAAATCCGGCCACTCCAATCGCCTTCTTCATAATATAAAGTGGTATTAAAAGTAGTTTGTGAAGTACCTTCTGGCTCAACTTTTAGCATTCTGCCGGTAAACGGATCTTCATGTTCTACGGTAAAATCAATATAAGTATAGTTAGCTGAAATACCCATTTGACTCAGTGGATAAGGGAGATCCGTGAAAGGTTGCTGATAAGTGAATTCCGCGCCCCACATTCCTTCAGGTTCATTATTGACCAGTTGCTCTATACTCCACAATTTTTCGGGTGTCCAGCGCTCAACATCACCACCAATACTTGCTAAATATTCGGCAGATACAGTTTGCTCGTTCGATTTTTTACTAAGCGTTGCAATATCTTTATAAAAGAAAGTACCAGCCAACAACGCTTCTGGAGCAAAATACCACTCTGCGCCAAATTCGTATTGAGTTGCTTCTTCTGGCTTTAAGGTAGGGCCGGCACCTAATCTAATTCGGCCAACCGCTTGTGAACTATCGCCGCCCTCACCATCATCACCATAACTAACAGATATGTTGGATGCTAAATCACTTAGCTTAGGTCGAGTAATTGCTTTTGATGCACTAAAACGCACGACTACATCATCTAATACATCAACCGCTAAATTTAACGAAGGTAAAAAATCTTCGCTGGTACTTTTTGCTTCTACCCATTCAATACCTGCATTAGGATCATTAAGCAATAAAGTTTTACTATCATAAGTACCCACTTTAACGCTCCACGCATAGTTTGTATTTTCAAGATAACGTACCCCTAAATTACCACGCACACCTAAACCGGCAAGCTCGGTATTAAAGCTAAGTTGAGCATAAGCAGCGTCTACTTCTTCTTTAATAATGTAACCATTATTTAAACGTTCTCTCGGCTGAAAATAATATTTATCGCCGTATTCACCCAGCATTTTTTTAAAGTCTGGCGCTAGCCAAGTATTTTGAGTTAATAATGAATCTGAAGGGACGCCTGCAGCATTACCAAACTCTAAACCTTGTTCAGAAATAGTCGAAGCGAAAGCAGTGCCATCTAAAATAGCATTAGGATCACATTTCATTAATTCTTCCGCATTGCGGAATCTAGCTTTATCATCGTCATAATCTATACAGCCGGAAACTTCCTCCTGCCAGCTATTACGCCAATTATGACGCTCTGTTTCAAATGAGCGGCTATTCACGCCAAATTTTAACGTCAAGCTATCATTTAAAATATAATCAGCATCAATTTTAATGGTCGAGTTTTCACTTTCTATGGTATCAGCTTCGGTTCTGGCTAAACCAACCGTATATTGACCACCATTGGTCATTAGCTGGCTCAGTTCTTGAGCTGTATAGGCAGTGCCATCTAGTTTGCGTCCAACACCCGGCGCAAATGCAAAAGACATCATATCCCGATTAATTTCACCGCTACCAACTACACCGGTCTGCCCATTAATTAAATCAAGCGGCGCATGATTTTTATCAAAACTAAACGCAACCATAGATTCAGCATCCAGACCTAAAGTTGTTTTATAAGGCACATCGGTATCTGATGTGCCTTTACCAATTAAAAATTGAACATTTAGTTTGTCATTTATATACCAATTAGCATTTAACGATAGCTGATTAAACTCTGATTCAATTTTATCCTGACGTGCTTCAGAACGAACCGGTGCACTTGAAAAAGCACCAGCAACAATACGTCCTTCATCATCTTTAATCAGGTTTTCAGCATAAGTGGGGTTATCTTTATTGTCTCTAAATAAAATTTCATACTGACGTTCATTAACCAAAGTATCTAATTGAGCATGTAAAAAATCTAAGTTAAATACTAAGTCTTCAGTTGGTGCATACTGTAATGCTCCGGTAATGCCTAACCGAGATTGGTCTTTACTGTAAACTGAATATCTTGGGATACGTGGTAGCCATGCACCATCTAAATCATCATTGGTGTAACCCGCATTTGGGGTAATTATGGTATTGTTTTCATCAATCACATAATTGCTTCCACCCTCTGTTACCAAATCACCATCGGCTACATAATTTGGGTTTAACCGAGTCCAATGCACAGTAGATGCACCTTCGGTTTGAACCAATCCTTCAGAATAAGCAACAGATGCTAATACCCCAAATTTATTGTCAAAGTTTTTACTTGCCATAAACGAAACTCGGGGTTTAGTTTCACCGGAAATATCGTTGTAACGCGCATTTAAATTATAAGAAAGTTTCGTACCCTGATATTGAAACGGTCTGGCAGCTTGTAAATCGACTGTACCACCAATTCCACCGTCTTCAAGCTCTGCGGCTGGGGTTTTATCTACTTTTATTTGGGTGAATAACTCAGAAGCGAAAATATTGAAATCGAATGCGCGTGAAGTATTTGAACCACCACCCGCATCAGAGCCGCCACCAGCAGAAGCTGATTCCATCCCATTTATTGTTGTCTTAACGTAACGCGAACCTAAACCACGAATAGATATTTGACGGCCTTCACCGCCATCCTGTTCAACCGAAACCCCCGGAATTCTCCCTAAAGAATCGGCAATATTCAGATCAGGAAATTTCCCTATGTCTTCGGCTAATATAAGGTCGCTGGTACCAACTGCATCACGCTTTGACATCAAAGCAGCATTTAAGCTACTTCTAAAACCTGTTACCTGAATTACTTCAGCTTGTTCTGCTGAATTTTCAGTTGTTTCTGCCGCTTGTGCGGCTAAAGGTACAACCAGACCGGCTAATAATAAACTACTCAATATTTTGTTTAACTTGTATGTTTTCATCTTGAGTTTCCCATACCTATGGCTTTGATATTAATATTCCGTATGCATACACTTCGGTATTTTTGCTACCGGTGGCAATTATAGTAAGAGGATTTAATGTTAAAAAATATTGAAAGATAGTTTGCAAAAAAATTGAAAATAAAAATAAAAAAACATAAAACGATAAAATAAATAGAAACAAGATAAACTAACTAATAAAGCGATTCATCATGCAATCTTATTGTTTTTTAGACACAAACAAAAAATAATACAAGACTTTGTATTTTAAATAAAATAAAACAAAAAAACATGGTTAAAATGACTATATTGAAGACATAAAATGCCCAGCGTAAAGGATTAAAATAACTCGCATACAAGCTTAAAAAAATAAAAAGAAAAAACGTAATGTGAAAAAACATAATTATAAAGAGTTATAATTTTTACTTTTTTACATTAAAAAATTTACAAAATGAAAAAACAAAGCAAATCTCACTTTATAAAAATCTGATTTGCTTTGTTTGATTTAGATGTGTAATCCAGAGAAATGCTTATTTTTAACCTGTAAATTTGTCCCAAGGGCCGGTAATTGCAAGCGTTTTGGCAGGTGAATATGCGTTAACAAATAATACTTTTCCATCTGGCGAAAAACAGGCGCCAGCCAGTTCTGTTTGGGCTATTAAGCGGGCAAAATCATATACTTTGCCTTGTGGAGTCACGCCGCGTAAATGATTATCAACCACTTCGGTGTATTGATCTTCACATACAATTAAATGGCCGCTTGGTGCAACCGTTAAATTGTCACCAAAGTTATAAAAAGATTTATCCATGCTTTCCATAAATAACTGAATTTTTGCAGGTGATGCTTTTTCTGCTGGCTTGCCCTCATGAGCTGACGGCTGATAACGCATAATTTGGCCTAATTGTTTTGCGCCGCCATTAGTACAGCAAAAATACAATTCGTTATCGCCCCAATGAATCCCCTCACCACGCGCAAATAACGCAGCGCCAGCGCTATAACCTCGGGTTCTTAAATCATCTTCGGGGCTAAGTGGGTTATCTAAATCAATCCATTCTGCGTCAAACCAACTGTGTAATGGCATCCCGGTTTGTGCCCAGTTGCGGGTATCAAACTTAGGCTTTTGTTTAATGACCATAGCTTGAAGCTGGCCGCCTTTTTCTAATTTGCCATATTCTTTTGGAATAAACCGATAAAACAGGCTATCGCCTCTGTCTTCGGTTAAATATACAATCCCAGTTTTTGGGTCAACCACTGCGGCTTCGTGATTAAATCGGCCTAGCTCTGGTAACGGTTTGGCTTGTATCAATCCACTTGCATTGGCAGGCACTTCAAATACAAAGCCGTGAGCTTTAGCAAATCCATCTTGCTGATCTAACACAGTTTCTTCACAGGTTAACCAGCTTCCCCAAGGTGTAACACCGCCAGAACAATTACGAATTGTGCCAACCAGTGATAAAAATTCCTGCTCTTTTTTACCGGTTTTTAAATTATAAATAATGTGACTCGTACCGCCGGGTAATGCAACTCCCTCGGCTGTCGCATTATACGCCAGCGGCGTTTTATGCTGCTGAATTGAATGCTCAGCTTTTGCTAAGTCTTCTGGTTTTAATTCGTGATTACGAATAAGTGCAACCCGTTCTTCGTCTAACGCAATACAACCCATACCATCGGCTTTATTAGGAACCGTAAAACCATCTGACATGGTTTGCCCTAACTCAGAAATGACTTTGTAACTAAAACCGGCGGGTAAATCCAATAACTTGTTAGGATCTGGAATCAGCGGGCCATAACCTAATACTTTTTCAGATAAATCATCTAAAGAGACTTTACCAAATGCACTTTTGGATAAGCCAATAAACGCCAGCGAACCGGCACTAACTAAAAAGTTTCTTCTTGTAATCATACTGCTGTGAAGTTCCGTATAGAAATTATCCCCATTTACATGGGCTTGAAGATGCATCAGAGCGCTAGAATACTGCAAACTTTCGCCAAAAATTAAAAGGGGCAAAAACTTAATAAAAATGTCATATAAGGTTTTATTCTTTAGTCATTTTTCACTCAACTTAAAAAACAATGATGAAAACTGGTGTTATCAAACCCACAATATTATTGTCAATTAAACTTTAAGGTTGAGATTGTATTGAATGACTAACAAAGAAAAAATGCTCAATGGTGAATATTATATTAGTTGGGATCAACAACTCACCGATGAACGAGAAGCAGCAAAAGATCGTTTATTTGAATTTAATGCGATTCGCCCATCATTAAGAGCGGAAAGAGAAGCCATTATCCACAAATTATTTAGCAAGGTTGGCAAAAATTGCTGGATAGAGTCACCATTTAACTGTGATTATGGCTATAACATTGAAGTGGGCGATAACTTTTATGCCAACAGTAATTGCTGCATTTTAGATTGTGGCCGAGTGGTTTTTGGCAACAACGTCTGGATTGGGCCTAATGTTGGTTTTTATACGCCAGAACATGCCTTTGACAATGAAGAAAGAAGCGCCGGTTATGAGCAGTCTTTACCCATTCAAGTAGGTGATAATGTCTGGATTGGTGGCGGTGTGAGTATTCTTTCCGGTGTTACTATCGGCTCAAACTGCATTATTGGCGCTGGCAGTGTTGTCACCAAAAACATACCGGATAATTCACTTGTGGTTGGCAACCCAGCCAGAGTATTAAGGCAAATTACAGAGCAGGATAAAATTGGTTTGTTAAAAAATGCCTGAAACTGAGTTTCAGGCATTTGGGGTTAATTAACGGGTAAATAATACGACAAACTTTTACTTAATTTTTTGCGCAAAGTCGCTTACGCCTTTGTCTGTGCGCTCAACTGGTTTAATGGTGCCATCGTCATTAAAGTATAAATATTCAGCTGCACTGTGGCGTTGTCGGCCGCAGGCTGAGTCTATATCTAACCATCTGTGATAAAACAAAATCCACTGGCCTTTGTATTCAACAATTGAGTGATGATTATTGCTGTTATGCTCCTGCTCCATAAACTGGCCTTTGTATTCCCACGGGCCGGTTGGCGATTCAGACATATAATAAGTCAGCACTCGGTTATTTTCCGGCATGGTGAAATAATAGTATTTACCTCGTTTAAATATCCAAGGGCCTTCCATTTTAGGTTCGTATCCGCCCATATCCATTTTGATAAAATCGCCTTGGGTACTGCGCATATCATCAGCCATTTTAATCACATGGTAGTCATGTTTAGTGCCGTGATAGTACAAATAAGCTTGTCCGTCATCATCAATAAACATGCTTGGATCATTAGCATAAGGCGTGCGCCATAACGGGCCACCAATCATATCTTTAAATGGGCCGGTTGGTGAGTCACTTTCAGCAATACCAATTCCCATCCATTTAGTGCTTTTTTCTGGATTCACTCTGTCTTTATGGCCATTGCCAGCCGGAAATACCAAATAATATTTTCCGTTTTTGTAAGCTGCATCCGGCGCCCATGCGTAGTTATCAGCCCAAGTTAAATCGTCTACTGATAATAACGGGCCATGTTTTTCCCAGTTTTGTAAATCGGTAGATGAAAATGCATACCAGTCTTTCATCCAGAAATCTTCCTGACATTCTTCGTCATGCGAGGTATAAACATACATTTTGCCATCTGCCCACACATGGCCAGACGGATCAGCGGTGCGAATATTACCGCCAAAATTAAGCGGATTGCCTTTAAGCTGCGTACTGTCATCCGCTTGTTCATTGGTCTGCTGTTGTGCACAACCTGCCACTGCGGCCATTAATACACTGGCAGTTAATATTTTTAATACAGGTTTAAACATAATTTTGCCCTTTGGTTAGTTTTGCTTGATGTTTTTCTCTTAGTAATTAACTTAACCTGAACTGCGTATAAGAAATGTTGAAGTAAATTGTTCAACTATTAGATTAAACAATAACAAACCTACCTTAATTTACGTTCCAACGAGGATATTTTTTTGTCTATCAAGGCATTTTTTCTGTATCTAATAGCTAGCTATTAGTCAGAAAAATAACGATGAGAGACGGAAAAATAGCCCGTTGGGCAAATTTTATTATGTGCAGTTCAGGTTAACTAGCTTAATCCAGCGGATTAAAACGAACATAGTCCACATCAATATATTGGCTATGGTCAGTTTGTTCAGGTGTGACTGCAAATAACGCCACTTTAGCACCAACCCAACGCCCTCTTAATGCAGAAAAATGCTCGCCGATAATTCTAAATCTATCCATATCTGGAGTTTTGTAACTAAAGATAGCTTCTGCACCAGATTGCACAACCACTCTTAATTCAATTTCGCTGGCGGTTAATGTTTCAATTTCTTTTTCTTGCTGACCTTCATCACAGCCTTTACGTGCGCCATGACAATGCATATAGACAATTTCCTGCTCGCCCTGTGCATTTTCAGAAATGCCAATCCATGCGTAATCTTCGCCAAAAATACTTAAACCTGCCTGCATTTTGGTTAAATTATCGGATAAATTAAATTTAGTAATCACTTCAAATTCTTCAGCAGGTAGCTTCTGCACTAATAAAGAGGGTGTCATCCATAAATTATCGCCTGTGGTTTTAATTTTTGGCTGAGCATATAACCTGATGTGACCCGGATTTTCAGTTAACGAATACCAGTTTGATTGTGGATTAGCATTCCACTGCCACTGTAAAGCTAACTTGTCTTGATTAAATTCATCATTAATTTCAAGCTGTTTCTCACCTGTGTAGTGAGCTGTTTTTGGTCTTGGATAAGTTGTCACCGGCTGACCAATCCCATCTCCGTCTTTATCTTCACCAATCACAGGCCAATCGTTTTGCCAGTGCATAGGTTGTAAATGCGTGATCCGCCCATAGGCTTTTTTCGCCTGAAAATGCACAAACCAGTCTTCATTTTGATCTGTATGTACCCAAGCGCCCTGATGCGGCCCATTAGTGCGGCTTCGGCCTTGCTCCATCACAATTTTTGCTTCGTATGGGCCGGTAATTTGTTTTGATCTAAATACGGTTTGCCAACCTAAATCAACGCCACCTGCCGGTGCAAAAATATAATAGTAGCCATTTCGTTTATAAAATTTAGGCCCTTCAATCGTCCTAAAATGCTTTAGCTTATGACCATCAACAATATTGACATATTCATCCGATACCCAGCTAGTATCAGCAGCCATTTCGCGCAGGCTCAGCACATTATTAAAACCCGCACGACTTTTTGCCCATGCATGTAACAAATAAGCTTTGCCATCGTCATCCCACATCGGAGTTGGGTCAATAATACCTTTACCCGCTAAAATTAATTTAGGCTCAGACCATTCACCCGCCGGATCGCTTGTGGTTGTCACATAAATCCCAAAGTCAGGATCAGGATAAAAAATCCAGTATTTGCCATCATGAAACCGAATATTAGGTGCCCAAACGCCCTCACCATGGCGCGGAGTGGCAAAATGATCAGCCGGAATCTGCACTGGCAATGCGTAGTTAATTAACTGCCAGTTAACCAAATCGGTAGAATGCAATATCGGTAAACCAGGCGCAGCGTTAAAGCTTGAAGCTGTCATATAATAATGACCACCAACAGCCACTACGTCCGGATCAGAATAATCAACATGCAAAATTGGATTAGTATAAGTTTGTTGACTTGTTTTATCTGCCGCTGGTGCAGTTTCAGCTTGCGCTTGCTGAGGTTGTTGCTGTTTTGTTTGCTCACCACAACCGGCGGCTAAACCCGCTAGCATCAATGTAGCTGCAATTAAATTTAATTTTTTCATTGGATACCCTGTTTTGTTAATACCGTTTTTGTCCGTTCTTTTTTAGCTCGATCTATTGTTTGTTAATTTAAATAACCTGAGCTGTATATAAGAAAATTTGCCCAACGGACTATTTTTCCGCACCTCAGGTTAAATAAAATTAAGGCTTTAGATTTAATTCTTCAATTAATAAACTCGCCATAATAAATGGCCCAACCGCTTTAGGATCGTTCGCCCGATAAGGTTCGTTAATATAATATTGATAACTGGCATCGCGGTACGGATTGCCCCCTAACCCCGCCACTGCACAAACCTGCTCAATACTGATTTGATTTTGTGGATTAGCGCTAATTAAATGATCGAGAATGCCCTGATAAGCAGTTAAACCAACGGGTAAAAGGCTTGGGTCTAAATCGTGCTGTTTGTAAGCTTTTAGTACCGAATATGCCATCATAATACTGCCGGATGCTTCTAAATAATTTCCCGCTTTACCCGGCAATTCAACCACCTGATACCAAAGCCCTGTACTGTCTTGATATTTATTCATTGCTTTAACTAAACGATTAAAACGCTCAGCCAGCCATTTGCGCTGTTCACTTTGCTGTGGCAAAAATTCAAGTACATCGACCATAGCCATGGCATACCAACCCACCGCACGCGACCAATGATGAGGCGACTGGCCGGTTTTAGGATCTGCCCATTGTTGTTGTCTGGATTCATCCCAGCCATGTACAGGTAAACCCGTATCCGCCCGATAAAGGTGTTTTTCAATTAATTCAAATTGTTTAATCACATCTGAATAATCTTTATGATCAGCAAATTCGTAAATATACTGCGCATAAAATGGCGTACCCATATACAGGCCATCCAACCACATTTGTGAGGTATAACGCTGTTTATGCCAAAAACCACCCTCTTTTGTTCTGGGATGATCTTTTAACTGGCGACGCAGGGTATCCATAGCTAATTTGTATTTTTGTTCACCCGTCTGGCGATATAAAAAGAATAAAATTTTACCCGGATTGATCATGTCAATATTATATTTTTCAATATCATAGGTTTTAATATTGCCACTTGAGTCGATCAAACTATCAGCATAATCTTTAATGTAATTAAAATAACGAATATCGCCGGTTTGTTGATAAAGCTGGCTAAAACTTAATAAAACCAAGCCATGAGTGTAAGTCCATCTTGGATATTCACGCCAATCAATCGACCAAGCTTCTGGATTGCGCAACATTTCAGACTGAGCCATGCGCTGCGACATCGGCAATAACGAATTCAGTACGGGCTGGTTAGCGTGAGTTAAATTAGCAGAGTTGACTAATTTATGGCTTGGCTGATGTTGAGCACTAGCCTGCGTTGAGGAATTAGCCAAAACGGATTGGCTCAATAAAGCCAGTAATAAACTGGCAGTTAACGGATATAGATTTTTTCTCATTTCACTTTGTCCACCGGTGGCAAAACATAGTTAAATGGTACACAAAGATTTTACATTATCCATGCAAAATTTTACTTTTTTGATTATAAATAATTATAACCTTTTATAATTATTGTATATCTTAATATCATCTTATATTTAATTTTTAATTATAATTCAAACAGTTAAAAACACATAAAATCTTAAAGCTAACTCAATGAAAATTTTACATAAAGTATTTAAAATATCTCCAACCCTATTAAAATTTAACATTTAGTCATTTAAACTATTACATTTAAAGTAAATTACAAATCGTGTTATTTGGCATTTCTTCTGAGTGCCCTTATATGAATGTGGAGCGGAATAATGTTGTAGAAGTATACAACTCAGTTATGTAGCTATTACACAACCGCTATTCCTTGAATAAATTCAAAAAACTGCTGAAAAATTGTACTTAGACGTTTAGTGGATCTTAGATATGTATAGTCGCACCTAGTGCAATATTAAATATAGTGATATTTACTGAATTATTGCTGATGATAAATTAAAATAGTAAAATGATAATAAAAACTATTATCAATATCATATTAAGCAATTAAATTAGGATGAAAAATGGTACACTTTAAAAAAAAACTATGTGGCTTAGCGGTATTAGCTTTAATGAGCCCATCGCTATCATTTGCACAAAATATTGACGAAGAAGCCGATCAACAAAATGAAGAAGTCAAAGAAAAAATATTTGAACGCATAGCAGTAATAGGTAGCCCACTAGACAGAGCAACTACAGCAACAGGTTTACCACTAACGTTAAGAGAAACGCCTCAATCTATTTCAGTTATCGATAGAACGTTTATTGAAAGTTTTGCACTTGATACAGTCGCCGATGTAATGCAATTTGCGCCAGGAATTCAAGCACAACAAGCAGAAACTGATCGTTTTTTCTTCCGAGCAAGAGGGCGTGATGTAACTAATTTCCAATTTGACGGAGTACCAATTTCTTACAATAGCTTTTTCAGTGAAGCCTTAGCCGATTCGGTAGTTTTTGAACGTGTAGAAGTTGTACGCGGCGCAACTGGCTTATTAACAGGAGCTGGAGAGCCTTCGGCAGCCATTAATTTAATTCGTAAACGCCCTAAACTCAATTCAGGAGGTTACGCCAGCGCAAGTTTTGGTTCATGGAACAATATTCGCCTAGAAGCTGATCACTCACAAAATTTGAACCCCGAAGGGGATATAAGAGCTAGAGTAGCAATTGCACATGAAAAAGGTGATAGCTATGTCCACCTGTCAGAAAAAAATAATACTCAATTATATGCCGTAATATCAGCAGATATATCCGATAAAACTCGTTTAACAATAGGTACAGACCATAGTAAACGAGATCCTAAAGGAAGTATGTGGGGCGCACTACCTTTATTTTATTCAGATGGTACACAAACTGACAACTTAGATGTAGGTACAACTACAGCTTCGACTTGGAATAGTTGGGCAAGAAATAGTACAAACGCTTTTGTGAAGATTGAACATGCATTTGATAATGGCTGGGATCTACAAGTGGATGTTGAGCACAGAGAAGATGATATGAATGGCTATCTTTTATATTTGTCTGGATATCCAGACAAAGCGACTGGAGAAGGCTTAGGTACGTCACCGAATCACTATGTTTCAGACCGCGAACAAACCTCGTTTCGTTTTTTAGCCTCTGGCCCCTTTGAACTATTTGGCAGAGAACATCAATTAACGACAGGAGCCTTGTATTCTAAACAAGATGTTAAAGCGAGCTCTTATGGGACCAATGACGAAATAACGGTTCCAAGTTTATATAACTGGGGAAAAGGCGTAAACAAGCTTAATTTCAATAATACAGCCAATTACTCAACTACAGAAGGACATGTTCAACAAGGTATTTATGCCGCCGTCAAACTCAACTTACTGGATAACCTCACAGCGATCCTAGGTAATCGAATTACTAATTATGAGTATGAGTCTGTCTCACCTTGGGCAAGCGGAGAATATAAAAATGATAGTGTAAATACCCCCTATGCTGGGTTGGTTTATGATATCGCTAATAACATTTCTGTCTACACTAGCTATACCGAAATTTTCCAACCTCAAGAAGCTCGTGATATTAACAATAAACAAATAGGGCCTGTAGAAGGTTCTAATATTGAACTTGGTGTAAAGGGTGATTTCTTTAGTGATTCATTAACCGCCAGCTTTGCAGTTTATAAAGTTGAAGAAGACAATTTAGCTGTCGCTGACCCAAATAACCAAGAACCAATTCCAGGAACAAGCATTTTCCCGTCAATCGGCGTAAAAGGAGCTAAAAGTACCGGATATGAAGTCGAGTTAAATGGGCGGCCTATAGATAGTGTAAATATCTTCCTTAGTTATACTCACAATGATGCAGAAGATGCTAGTGGAGCAGACTATGTTCCATATCTGCCCGAAGACATGATCAAAGCGAGTATTTTATACGACATTTCTGAAGAAGTTATGTTAGGCATTAATGCAAACTGGCAAAGTGAAACAACTAACCCAAACATAGGACCAAACGGTGAAACTTTTGTGCAGAGTAGCTATGCCATAGTTAATCTAATGGCTAGTTATAAACTCACTGCAGATTTACAGCTGAGTGCCAACATAAATAATCTGTTTGATGAAAAATATTTTTCTAGCATCGACTTTTATAACCAAGGATATTTTGGTGCACCCAGAAATGCTCAAGTCAGTATTCGATATAACTGGTAACACTTAGTTCCAAACCAAATGATAGTACCTAAGATAAACTTAATTTAGGTACTATCATACAACCTAAAGACCTATTTTTAGCTAATAATTTTGTACCTGTCTTAAAACATTTTCATCAAAAGTAACATCATTACAACCAGCTGAGTTTATTTTATAATAAAGCCCATATTTCAAATTGAGTGATAACCAAGATTAACCATGCAACTAAAATACTCTCTTGATGATCTGCGTTATTTTTGCATGGTCGCAAAATTAGGCAGTTTTAAACAAGCAGCACAGCATCTGGATATTCCACTATCAACCCTCAGCCGCAGGATTTATAAATTAGAACAAGATTTACAATTAAAATTACTGCACAGAAACGCCCATAAAGTCGCTTTAACTCACAGCGGCGAATATTACTACTTACGTTCCAGTGTATTATTTGACGAATTAAATGTAATTGGCGAGGAGTTATATACAGAACAAAATAAAGCAAAAGGCAAAATTAGAGTGACCGCACCAATTTATTCCGGCACTCAGTTTTTAAGACAATTTTTCTATGAATTTTTATTAAAATATCCGCAAATTCAATTAGATTTAAAATTTTCAAATAACTTAGTCGATATTGAAGCTCAGGGGATTGATGTCGCCTTTAGAATTGGCGATCCAAAACTAGAAAACTGGATCGCCAGAAAGCTGAAATCTACCTGTAATATTTTGTGCGCACCTTTAGATTTTCCCGAGAAAAATCTTAATCATCCCAAACAACTCGCGGAATATGCCAGTGTTATTTGCCACCCAATTTCACCGTGGCAAATGTTAAACCTCAATACTAACGAGACATTTACCCACCAGAAATTTAATATAATTCGCTTGGAGGTCGATCAAATACAATTAGTGCCACCAGCAATAAAAATGGGCTTAGGGATCAGTTTTTTACCTGATTATATTGCCCAGCCCATGATTGAAAATAATGAGATAAAACACATTTTACCCGCTTGGCAAAGCACTGAGCGAAACTTATCAATGCTTTACCGAGACCGAACCAATATGCCTTATCGGGTCAGGTTATTTATTGATTTTATTGTAGAAAAGTTTAGTCAGCTCTGAGTTTAGCTACTGGTGCTATTTTCACAGAGTTTGTTATTTGACTGCTTATACTGAGTTTCAGCATGGCTTTTTTTCACCCGTACAACCAAATAAATACCAGAACAAACCAAAATTAAAGCAATCATATTTTTCCACTCTAAAATGGTTTCATTTAAAAACCAAGCGGAAAGCAAACTACCAAAAACTGGCACTAAAAAATTAAAAATAGTCACAGTGCCCACTGAGTTGTGTTTTAACAAGGCACTCCACAACGCAAAAGCAGCAGACGACAATACAGCCAAATACAATAACAACAGCAAAGATTTAACATCAAAGTGTCCACTTTGGCCGCCAAACACATAACCAACCAATAATAACGCAACTCCACCTATGGTTAATTGCCACGCAGTCATTAGCATTGCATCAAAATTCTGCGATATTTTTTTACCATAAAGCGATGCCGCCGCTAAAATAAAAGCTGCTAATACAACCGAGCCTTCTCCGGCTAAGCTAAACTGAAAGTCGAATAAAGATTGATTAAAATTAACAATAAACACACCCAAAAAGCCCACGGCACAGCCCAAAGATTTACGGTGCGTTAGCCGATCATTTTTATAAATAAAATGGGCCAGCAATACACTAAAAAATGTAACCGTTGAATTAATAATTGAAGCTTTAACGCCGCTGGCAAAAGCCAAACCAATGTAAAAAAAGATATACTGTAAACTGGTTTGAGTCAGGCCCAACACAGTTATTTGTTTGATAATTTTCGCCGAATACTGAGCTTTACATCCGATTAATTTAGCAAGCGCCAATAACAATACACCCGCAATTAAAAACCTTTGCCCTGCAAAAACCATTTGAGAGGCAACATCGTGCGACGCAATATTTAACATTTCATAACCGGCTTTAATTGCTGGGTAGGCACTTCCCCACAACAATGTACACAAAATGGCCAAACAATAAGCTATGGCTGGTTTAGAAAAATAACTGGGTGAACTCATTTAATTATGACCTTGGTAACAAAGCTAAATCCGAATTTGGATTGAATAGGATTAAGATTATATTGATTCCACAATTAAGATTAAACAACCAAAAATGGTAGGTTTAATTTCAAAAATGGAACGGTATAACTCGGGTTTAGCCGTTGTTTAAAAATTTTTTGTCGCTATACTCAAATGTCGTTCAGAGGAAAATATGTCTAAAAAATACACGATCAACATAATAAAGAGCAACGTTCTCAACTTCCCAAATTAAGCCGGACGTAGCTCACTACGTTCGGCAGCAATTCTATTTCCTTTTTTATGATTCGGTCGGAGACATAGCCGTGCTTAATTGTATCTATCGTTTTGGTGCGCTGTTTTTACACACCCAAAATAAGGCATTTAAAGATGCCAGCTATCAAATTTTAATGAACCCAATAAAACTCAGCATATTAATAAACCAGCTTGAGTTTAGTCAGACACATGCGTCTCGCTTAACCAACCGCGTTGGCATTGGCAGTTGGGTTACCTTAAAAAATTTAACTAATAATCAAATCATTAAAACTCAATTAGTTAAAACCAGTTATGCAAGTTTACCGCCTCAAACACTGTATTTTCTGTCGGCAATTGGCGCAGAAATAATAGGACGACAACAAGGCGATATGATTGAAATTAAACTTGGGAAACAAACCGATTTATGGAAAGTGATTTGTATTAGCAACAAAGTTGATAAGCAGTACCAAAATAAGTTTATAAGGAGGTAAACCATATTATTTGAAAACACTTAAGTTTTTGAGCTTTTGAATTTATCAATGCAAGCGTATCACAGCGAATTATTAACTTTATATAACTGCGAAGAATTGAACTATGAACACTAAACCAGAAATTATTATCTCTAAAACCGATTTAGCCGAAATTGAATCTCGTCTTGAACAGCGAAAATTACCGGTTGAACTAGCCGACGCTTTAGAAGAAGAAATTGCCAGAGCCACCATTTTACCCAATAACGAAATGCCAAAAAATGTGGTGGCATTAGGCAGCCAAGTGGAATTTAAAGTGCTCGAAACCGGTAAAGTCTTTACCAAAACCTTATGTTTACCTGAGGACATTAGCAAATATCAAGATTCGATTTCTATTTTTGCGCCAATTGGCTCAGCAATTATTGGCTTATCTATTGGTCAAAAAATTGAGTGGCAGCTCCAAAAAAGTATTCAAACCGTTGAAATAATTAATGTTTCAAAAATTTAAAGTAAATCAAAGCGCAGCATACCTGCGCTTATTTTTTATAAGGTATTAATAAAATGACATACGTGCATGACACCATTTCGTCTTTACAGTTAAGTAGCCCCGCTCAATCAGAGTTTTATCAAGCGGTTGAAGATGTGCTCAGCTCTTTATCACCTATTTTGGAAAGCAATAATTTTTATAAAAAACAAGCCATAATAGAACGAATTGTCGAGCCAGAACGCCAAATTATGTTTCGAGTTCCGTGGGTTGATGACAATGGCAATATTCAAGTTAATAAAGGTTACAGAGTCGAATTTAACTCAGCACTTGGGCCTTATAAAGGTGGGTTAAGATTTCATCCATCAGTAAATGCCAGCATTATCAAATTTTTAGGGTTTGAACAAATTTTTAAAAATGCCTTAACCGGCTTGCCAATCGGTGGCGGCAAAGGGGGTTCTAACTTTAACCCAAAAGGTAAATCAGATGGCGAAATTATGCGTTTTTGCCAATCATTTATGAACGAACTCTACCGCCATATCGGCCCGGTTACAGATGTTCCGGCGGGAGATATAGGGGTAGGCGCACGTGAAATTGGGTATCTGTTTGGTCAATACAAACGTTTAACTGGACGCTACGAAGGCGTATTTACCGGAAAAAGTTTACTCTGGGGCGGCTCTTTAGTCAGAAAAGAAGCGACAGGCTATGGTACGGTTTATTTTGCGCAGTATATGCTTGATGACAGAGGCGATTCATTACAAGGCAAAAAATGTTTAGTATCAGGCGCGGGCAATGTTGCCATTTATGCCATTGAAAAACTTTATCAGTTAGGGGCAATTCCTGTTACCTGCTCAGATTCAACCGGCACAATTTATCACCCGAAAGGCATCGACCTTAAACTGTTAAAAAGATTAAAAGAAGTTCAGCGCACTGGATTAATTGAGTACCTTGAAACCTATCCTGAAGCCACTTTTACCCCAGTTGCAGATTATCCAAAAGATGGTCATGCCGTATGGCGCTATAGTGCAGATGCAGCTTTTCCTTGTGCGACTCAAAATGAGTTAACCGAAAATGATGCTGAAAAGTTAATCGAAAATGGATGTAAGTTAGTGAGCGAAGGCGCCAATATGCCGAGCACCAGTGGCGCAATTAATTTATTTATTAGCGCAGGCATTGCTTATGGCCCGGCCAAAGCGGCAAATGCGGGCGGCGTTGCCACCAGCCAATTAGAAATGGCTCAAAATTCTAGCATGCAAAAATGGTCTTTCCAGACGGTTGACGACCATTTAAAACAAATTATGAAAAACATATTTATCAGCGCAAATGAAGCCAGTCATGAATTTGGTCAAGCTGGTAATTTAGTTTTAGGCGCTAATATCGCGGGTTTCAAGCGAGTTGCGGATGCAATGATAGAACAAGGCGTGGTATAAAAACCCAAATTAAACAGGCTCTAAGCTATTTGAAAATATCTGATTTTTTCAAATAGCTTAGCTGATCAATTTAAAAAAAATTCTACCGGTACAACAAATTCAAGTGCGCCTTGCATACCCGTTGGTGGAACTGGTAAGGGTTGCGCCCGTTCAATCATAGCTAATGTTTCTTTGTCTAATAGCGAATAGCCCGAGCTTTGCGCTATGCTGGCAGTTAAGACATGGCCAGCGCGATTCATTGAAAATTTGAGAAACACAGTGCCTTCTTGACGAGAGCGCCGCGCACGAGATGGATATTGTTTGGCTTGATTTATTTTCATCATTAAACTCGCTTGCCAACTCATCAGTTGGTTGGTATCAACAACTGGGTTTGATACGCCCTGATTAGGCGCTGCGGCTTTAACATCCTCTTCTGGTGCTTTTGGTGGTGCCGTGACGCTGCTGGCAAGTTGTTCTTTTTTATCGGTATTATTTTCTGGTTCTGCAGTTTCTTGTGGTTCTATTGGCGGCTCTTGTGGTTTGGGCTCTGGCTCAACAGGCGGTTTTACTTTTTCAATCACGACTTCTGGATCGAGTGCATTTTCTACTGCTGGAATTTCAGTTTCAACCGGTTTAACGGGTTCAGGCTTAATTTGTATGGACTGGGTTTGAGTTTGTTCAGGGCCAGGCGGTAAATCAGCAGGTGTTGGGGGCGCAACAGGCGCTGCGGCAATTTCCACCACCATAGCGGCCGGAGGTGGTAAATGACTACTCGCCGTAGTATCCGGCCATAACCACCATACAAGGGGAGCAACATAAATCATTAACACCAACATCAGCGAAGATAACCACAAACGGGATTGCTTACTCAAACTCAAGGTGAATCGACCGGTTAAACCTCTGCTCATTTAGCATTTTCCTGCTGCGCTGGTCCATTTTCCAAACCGACTAAAGCAATTTTTAAATATCCCGCTTGCTGTAATTGATTCATCGTTTGCATGAGGGTCTGATAATCCACGGTTTTATCTGCCCGTAAAAATAGTCGCTGTGTGGTATCACCCGAGGTTTCGCTATTAAGTTTTTCGGCTAAATTTGCCAATGTAACCGTATTATTGCCCAGTGATAAACTGTGATCAGCCTGAATGGTTAAATACAATGGCTTGTCAGGTTTAGGCTGAGGTTGTGCTGTTGAGGCCGGTAAATCCACTTTCACATCTACCGTTGCCAAAGGTGCTGCAACCATAAATATAATCAGTAAAACCAGCATTACATCAATAAAAGGGGTTACATTTATTTCGTGATTTTCGGCCATTTCATCATCGTGTTGAAATTGAGCAGCCATTTATTACTCCTGAATGTGTGATGTTTTTTCAGCTTGGGGATTGTATTGGCTTAAGTCACGCGAAACTAAACGCAAAACCGCAGCCGATGTATCAGCAACCATTGCTTTATAGGCTGCAATTTTACGCGCAAAGTGGTTATAAATAACCACAGCCGGAATTGCAGCAACTAACCCTAATGCGGTTGCCAATAAAGCTTCAGCAATACCGGGGGCGACCACGGCTAAATTGGTTGTCTGAGCTTTAGAGATTCCGATAAAACTATTCATAATTCCCCATACAGTGCCAAACAAACCAACAAAGGGCGCTGTTGAGCCTATCGTTGCTAAAATGCCAGTACCCGCCGTAGCCTCTCGGCTTGCCGCCACTTGTAATCTTTCTAAGCGTGAAAAAACTCGCTCTTTTACGCCTTGAGTGTCGGCTAAAACTGCGGCGGACAATTCTAATTCGGCAATTGCAGCTTGCGTAAATTCACGGTTACCCTGCTCATTGTTTACATGGTGATCGGCCGTTGTTAAATCAGGCGCATTGCTGGTTAAAGATAATGTAATATTTTGTCTATTAACCAAAACCGTTAACTCGCGCTGTTTCGCCACTAACACTGTCCAAGTTGCAATTGAAGCCAGCAATAAACCTATCATCACAGTTTTAACGACCCAATCTGCTTGCATAAACATACCCCAAGGGCTTAAATCATGCGGTAGTTGAAGTGATTGGGTGGATGGTTTTACTTCTGGCTGAGCCATTGCCAGCTCATGATTAGGCACTAAAACTTGAGATTCATCCGGTGATAACTGATTGTCAGATTCTACAAGCTGGGTTGGGCTATTTGTCTCATCAATCGCCAATACTGCTGATTGAGTTTGTCCGGTTTCACCTGTCGGTTGGTCAGCCATATTGTCCTGCGACCACAGGGGTGTACTGTATAATACCCAACTTATTGCGAGCGCCAACCAAGCATATTTTTTAATCATTCAGATTCCTTTTTTATCATTTTTGTTATCATATTGATAACTTATTGGTGTAAATCTTTAAGTTTTTTAAGCAGTTGCATTCGCCACCCCAATGTATGATAATGATAACCATTACTATTTATTGCAAGATCAAATTTTGGTCACAAGGGGTAACCGATGAACTGCATCAGTAAATCACAGGCTGCACAAATAGACTCTTTTTATGTAAACCACCGCAGTTGGCTTTCTATGTTTGTCCAACGTCGTATGGGCTGTAGTGAAACAACAGCCGACTTAGTTCAAGATACTTACCTGAGAATCATGGCAAGCGGTAGACTACCTGAACACAAAGATGCGCGTCGTTACCTGACCCATGTCGCCAAAGGTTTAATGGTTGATTTACTTAGACGCAAGCGCATTGAAACAGCTTACCTAGAACACTTACAGCAACAACCAGAAATTTTGGCGGTTTCACCTGAAACTCAAAGCCTAATGATTGAGGCTTTAACCGAAATTGAGACTATGCTCAATAAATTACCGAAACATTGCCGCCAAGCGCTATTACTCAGACAAATTGATGGCTTAAGCTATAAACAAATTGCCGAACAAATGAAAGTATCGGTCTCTTCGGTCGAAAAATATGTTGCCAGTGCTTTGCGTCATATTTTATTGAATACAGCTTAAATTTGTTGGTAAACCCTTTCAGGTCGGCTTAACAACCAGCATAAAACCAATAATATTGTTAAAATCAACAGTACTTTTAGCCATAACATCATTTGGCTGCTGACTAATAAATAAACGCTAATTCCCATAGTAATACAGCAAAAAATCTTGGCTTTTCGCGGCATAATTTTGTGGGTGTTCCATTGCGTAATCACTGGCCCAAAAGTTTTGTGATTTAACAACCAGTTATTTACCGCAGGCCAGCCTTTACCTGAACTCCACGCCGCCAATAGAACAAATTCAGTCGCTGGTAATCCAGGTAATACAGCGCCTAACACAGCTAACGCCAATGCAATTATGGTTAAAAATCGCCACCAAAAGGTTGTGAGCATTAGGTGGATGCCACCACCTCGGGCATGCAAACTTCAACACTATTTATGGTGTAATCAAAAGCCGCAACCGCGCCATCTAAAGCTTGCTGCTGTTGTAACTCAGTTAAGTCGAGTTTATCGAGCAAAGTTTTAAATTCGCGCCAATGAATTACGCGGCCGTCATCGTGTGCGGCCATATGCCTTGCACCAAAGGTTTCTGAAAGCTGCAAACACTTTTTAACCTGTTTTAACAACATAGCCGCACCCATAGTAGAGCCTTCAACTGTATACAGCCAGCCCAAACCATAATATGGATTGGTGATGTTAATAGTAGTTGCTTGTTGTAAGTCTTGTTGCTGTAAATCGGTATCAATCTTTAAATCGTGGCAATCGGCAATCACCGCTTTTAACCGGCTGCGAAAGACTAAACCTGGTAGTAGATTTGCATAAAAATTGGCTTTATATAACGACTCTGCCGCCGCGTGTAAACGCAGTTGCATGCGTAAAAACCCTTGATAACTATTTAAATCCGCAAATGGTTGGCTTTGCATAATGCGTTTGTCGAGTTGTCTATGCTGTTGCTCGGTACCGCTTTTTAACCGCTCTGATAAATTTAGTTGTTTTTCCATTTCATTCATCTTTTTATTTAGGTTGTTTATTTCTTACTTATAGATATCACCGAATGAAGATGCCATTTCCGTAATATATTTTTAATTTATTTTAAATTATCGGCTGTTTGTTTTAATTGCCTCGCCCTGCGCTGGAATGGTCGGGCTTTATTACTTTTACCCCAACTGGTATACAGTGCAGTTAAATTATCCAGTGCAGTTAAATTATCCAGTGCAATTAAAACACTTTTACTGTCGGCCTTTTCGGAGCTATCAAGCCAAGCTAAAGCCTGTAAAAACGCTGGCTCGGCTTTGCTGTATTCGCGTAAACGATAATAAACTGATCCTAAATATCCAGCCGTTCTTGACGCATCAATAGGTTTGAAATTAGACGACTTAGCCTTAGGGTCTAACGCAAATTTTTTATGTAATAAATAACTTTGCTCAAACAAGACCTGAGCAGCCTGCAAATCATCTTGGTTTAGCTTAACACTGGCGTAATTTCCCAAAATTAATGCCTGTTCCACCGAGCCAGTTTGTCCAAGCTGAACCAAAGCATTAAGCGCTTGCTGATAAAACTCACTCGCTTGCTGATACTGAGCTTTTTGTTGGTGGTGCAAAGCCAGCTCGTTGAGCTGCATAACTTTAACCATGCTCACGGTTTCCATTGAATTTAATGCCAAAATTTGGCTGCGAACTTGAGCAGATTGTTCAAACTGTTTTAGCTTATCGTAGCTATTTGCCAATAACTCGAGTATTGCAGTGTGCTCGGGTTTAAAAGCCAATTGCGCGTGTTTAAAACTTATTCTGACTTGTTCAAGCGTTTTAATCGCTTGTACATAAGCTTGTTGCTTGTATTCAAGTTGTGCTTTTAACAAATTTAACTCTGTTGCCGCCGTAATATTGGGTATATGCTCAAACGCCTGTGTTTGCGGGTAACCGGCTAATGCATGGGCTAAATTGGCAATTGTCTGTTTGGCTTGGTTAAACTGAGTAATTTGTGCGCGGGCTAATTCGGCCTGCCATAATTTACCACCACCAGTACTGCCTAGTTTGAGATAACATGCTATCGCTCGGCTTAAAACCGATTCGGCTTGAGTATTTTTACCCGCTTGTTGCAATAATAAACCTTGGTTAAATAAAAAAGCCGCAACTTGTTCATTTGGCTGTTGCGGCAAAGTTTCAGCCAGTTTAACCGCAGTTTGCACACTTGTTAGTGCTGTAGTTAATTGGTTATTTGCAGACTGTATAAATGCCAATAAATTATAACTACTCGCCAAATACGACTGACCATTATCCGCTTGTTCTGCCCGCGTAATGGCCTGATTAACCGCTAAATAAGCGGCCTCATAATCTCCGGATTGATAAGCCAGAGTTGCTTTTCCATATAAACTTTGCCAGTCGTCAGCATAAACGAATCTACTAACCAAAAAAAAGCCAGCCAAAATCATCATTAACTTAAATGGCATAAAATTAAACATAATTTCTCCGTGACAAAAAATTAACTTAAAACTTTTTTTCCAACTTAAAGCTAATGCTATTGCGATTGTGTGAATACAACCAGTCAACATTACTGCGTACTTTGCGATGCTTTAAAGTTAAATTGGGTTCTAACCCATAAAACCTGAATTTGGGAAAGCGGACAATTAACGTATAGTTTTGCTCGATATCACGACGTTTTTGCTCAAATATCGCGCTGTACTCATCGTGATCACGTTCGCGTAGCGCGGTAAATAACACCGCATTAATTCCCTGATTAAAGGTTTTAGCCAAACCCGTACGAATGCCAGTTTGTTGGTAAGCAAGCTGATCAACCTGAGCTTTTTTGCGGCTATAATCAAGCCCACCAAACACCATCCAGTCATTAGGTAGTGCGTACCAAGCAGTCGCAAAGCCAGACCAAATCCCACCGTTGTATTGATCGGCCAAATTATCTTTGCGATAACGCTGATCTTTATAATCAGCCTCTAGCTTAAACATGACTTTATCTGTTAAATAATGCAGCCACTCCCCATGTACCCCCCACGCGCCATATAACGAGTTATTACCATAATGGCTAAACTCAAATGATGGTGCAATTGCATACTGGTTACGCATATTGTGATAACTGTAACCAAATTGAGTACTGAGTTGGTTTTCATTGTAATGGGCATAATCTTTATAGTTTTGCCCAAACCACACTGAACGAACATACATCCCGTGATGACCAGACAAAGCAAATCGTTTATTTAAACTCAGCTCGTATCCCAAGCCGTGAGCTTGAATTGCCGACGGGGTTTCGCGCTCGTAAACACAAGTTTCATCGTAATAATACAAGCAGGTATAACTTTCTGAGGTTTGATTCAAATTATCAGACCATACCGGCCCTGCGGCAATTGAGCCTTGCCACGACTGACGTTTATCTACCGCTTGTAAAAATCGTTCAACCGTTGTTAAAACCCCTTGCTGGCGAGGATCATCTGGATTGAGTGAAGTAAAAACTTGAGTCAACATTGCCTGTGATTCACTGTCTTTACGGTTTTCAAATAGTACTCTTGCCAGCTCTAACTGCCCCAATAAAAAATCGGGTTGAATCTCCAGTAAAATTTTAAATTCAGCTTCCGCTTGATCCATAAAACCTTGCAAGCGAGCTAATGATCCTTGAGCATACGCCACAAGCATAGGATCAGAGTTTTCAAACATTAAATACTCATTGAGAAAATACACCACCGCAGACCACTGTTTTTGTTGTACAGAAAGGTATAGCGCCCGCCCAACATCGTTGACCTCATGGCGAATAGTGTAGGTTTTACCATTTATAGTTAAGGTGGGACGCTCGCCTTTAAGATAATCCTCATCTTTAAGGATTTGCCGTTCTTGCTGATTTGCTTCTAATTCAAGACGCTGATTTAACCGTAACGCAGTGTCCTGATCATCAGCATGGCTGCTTAAACTCAACAATAGCAAGCTGAAAAAGCCGCAGGGAAAAACAATATTTTTTGTGTGGGTATTGAAAAATAATAAAAGTCTGGTTAGCATACAAGCGCTCAAAGCAAAAAGAAGCCAGATACCTCTGCCAAGGTATCCGGCTTTGTTTAAAAGACTAGGTAAACAATTTAGTCGGCTACTGAACCACCAAAGGCCGTGTCATATTGATTATTGGTAAATTCAACCATGCCGGCTAAATCTTCATGGCTGTTATAAAATCGGCCAGAAACATCACCATTACTTGCCAATGAACCACTGGAGTCAGAGGCTTCAGCGGTAGAACCAGAGATAATAGCAGTAGATGAGATCGCAGCTGTTCCAATATCAATTTTAAAGCCATTGCTATTTTCTATGCTGCCTGTCAGTGTTCCGTATGAGCCATTGAACGTAGCTTCAAACTCTCCTGATAATAAATTGCCGCCACTAGCTGAACTATAATCATTAATTCCAACAACGTTATAAGTGACACTGCCAGATGATGGAATTGAACTGTCATAATCTTTACCAAAATAATAAACCGTATGTGACCCATTTGTTACATCACCATTAGATGACCATTCACCAATCCATAAATCGTCACTGCCTATTTTGGCAAATGCAAATACACCCATATTACCATGGCTTGACGGTGCGCCAGAATAAGGAGCTGAAAACTGGAAAACTTCATGAGTGCCCCAGTCAACATTTGCATAACTACTGGTTGAATAACCACTTATGCCTTGAAAGTCCACTTGAGTGCCTATTCCGGTTGCGTTTACCCCAAAACCGGCAAGTCCGGCGGTATGTACTGTACCTGCATTCACATCTGATTTACCAACGCTTACATAACTTCCGTCACTGGTATCACCATAATAGTTACCCTCGGTAACTGCAGCCTGAGCAGTTGATGCTACAAATGTAGCTGTAACTAATAATGCTAGATTAAATTGTTTCATAATTATATTTCCTTTTAAGTTTATATACCCAAGCTACATGAAAGTGCATATCTCGTATCTTCAAGCAGTTTGGGGGTCAGTCATTAAAACGATCCTTGTACTTATACCCGTGCTCCCTCAAGATGAATATTTCAAGCATCTTGAAGCAGCACGGTATATCTTCCTTGTATTAACCGGCTCGGCTTAAAACCTAGCGGTCAAACTGAGTTTAACCGTGCGCCCCGGTGCAGCCATAGCCGAGCGGGTGGCAGGGTCAACATAATATTGGTCGGTTAAATTGGTTCCTACTAACTCCATAGTGAGCCTTTCTGTTACCTGATAATTTGCATACGCATCAACCAGTAAAGTCTCGCCCCAGCTAAACGGAATATTATAAAAATAGAGGTAGTTGCCCACCCCTGGGTTATCCGGGTTATAAGCATGGCTGGCATACCAGTCTAAATCTTTATTTTTGTATTTTTGATAGTAGGTAATACGACTGCCCAGTTCTAACTTGTTTTCCAAAAAGCGGCCACCAACCGACCAGTTTGCTGAAAACTCTGGCGTTGCTTGAGTTAATAAATAACTGTTAGGAAAACCGTATTTCATACACTGAGGGATAGGATCTGTTTTGGCTAAGCTCATACTTTGCATTGAGAGTATAGCTGCGGTATTTTCATCACAAACTTCATTTTTAAAGGTGGAATTAACCCCAAAATCAGTGAAGAAACGACCAGAATCATATCTTGCTGTAAACTCAATCCCGCTAATAATTTGTTTGTCGATATTTTCAAAGCGGAAATAATTATCGCGGTCAATCACATCGCGAGTTAAGTGGTGATAGTAAGCCAGTTTTACATCGGCAAATTCAGCTTCCGGCAACCATGGGGTTAAATCTGAGACAAAGGCAAGTTCCCAGTTATAAGCATGTTCGGGTTTAAGTGGGTATTGACTCGTTGATGCCGAAAAGCCGACTGTGCTTTCAAACATGGATGGATAACGCAAATCTTCTGCGTAGCGGAAATACACTCGGTTGTGATCATTTATATTTGCGGTAATGCCAAAATGCGGAACCCAACCATTGTCTTTTTTACGCTCGGCATTTACGGTTTCAAAGCTATTAACCGCTCGAGTGCTACAATTAATGATGTTTTGATCATCCAGCGAACCATTTAAACAGGCATTGAGACTGTAGAATTACTCATTTTTTGAAGTGATTTATTCTTTTAATGGCCAATATTTTTATCTGATTTTGATTACTGTTCATGTAGTCATTTTTGATATGATTTTTATCTGGTTTTTCTAATGAGTAGTGAGGCGGTGGCTAGCTACTTTGATCGTAATTTCGGGCGAAAAGGCACCTTTTAACCTTTTATTGCAGGCTATTTCTGAGTTTTTCGATGTTGTGAACTAAGCAGTACATTTGCCATTGTGCATTCACTTTGGTTTTCCCGCGTAAGGTGAAGTAACCCATCCCTTTATTTTTGGAAATATTAGCAAAGACAGGTTCAATGCAGCCCAGTCGTTTGCTGTATTCACGTCGCCCTTGTGGACTGTCTATTTTGGCTTTCATTTCATCACTGAGTATTTGAGCCTTTGTGCGCTGTTTATCTATCGGAATTGAAACTTGCCGGCCATGATTTTTAGGCTCTTTTTGCATACATTGTTTACGCAAAGGGCAATCCCGACAATCTTTCAGGTAAGCCTGAAACCGCGTATGCGTTGCATCGGCTTTTGGTTTGGCGGTTAGCCACATGAGGTTACCCGCTGGGCAGATACAGGTTAGGTCAGCCTGATTGAATGTGAACTCATGGTAGGTAAAGAGTTTGTGGCTTTTATCGGTTCGCGCCTTTCGTTTTTTAGCCTGATTTTGTTGATAGGTTTTACTGCTTTGAAAGAGAGGATTACGGCTTCTGAATCCGGTATCGGCAATGTAAGCATCTATCTTTTCGTTGGCTAAAAACTGAATATTATCATGGCTGTTAAATCCGCTGTCGGCACTGAATTTGGCGGTTGTTAAGGAGCCTGATTGTTGAATTTGAGTGAGTGTATTTTGCAGCTGTTTGATAGCCGGTTGTAAAGTTTGTTGTTCACCAACAGAGCCCCACGCTTGTGCTTGTAAGATAATTTGATGTTTGTCATCGCTAATGGCAATGCCATTGTAACCTTGAATGGTGCCTTTACTGGTGGTCATTTTAGCACTGTCGTTATCGGTGATGTTGCTTTTAACAGGAACATTTCGACTGCCGATTCGTTCTTCATTTTTTGCTAAGAAGTGTTCAATTTTCTGGGCGGTATTGTCTAACTTTTCTTTTTGCTTTAAATCCTGAGCGATATCATTTTCGGGTAATTCATCCTGCGCTTTATGTGCGGCGATAATCCGTTTGCTGGCTTGTCTGAGTCGTTTAGCTTTTTGTTTAAGTTCTTGATGTGTACCACTCCATTCTTTACTGGCATTAGATGGTATTTTGCAACCATCAATAGCAAACATATGGTGGCCAATTAAGTTTTCCTGCTCACAAATCATTAAGACTTGCGTAAATAAGGGCTCAATGTAATCACTCATATTGGCGACAAAGCTGGCAATTGAAGTGAAGTGAGGTTGTGCATCACCAGATAAAGCCATAAACGTGATATTGGTTTGGCAGGCCTGTGCAATTCGGCGGCTTGAAATATAACCGCGAGAATAGGCGAACAATATGATTTTGAGCATGACGGCAGGAGAATAGGCAGCAGCGCCGCCTTTATCATTTTTATAGCGGTTATCAAACGTGGTTAAATCTAAGTGTTTATCGACAATATGGCTTAGTGCGAACTCGAATGTACCGGGGAGGATTTGCGCAGAAAAATCAACGGCAATAAATTGATTTTGGTGTGAGTAATCAGGCTTGTAATTGGCCATAAATAGGAAGCATAGGTGAATAATAGTTATTAGATCATATGAGATCTGGCAACTCAATGTTTCTTTTCAATAAGTTACAGATTAAACTGAATTTATTTATAAAGGCGAGATGAGAGTAATTCTACAGTCTCATTATCCGCTCGATCATAATTACCGTCTGTATCTGGTTCCCATAAAATAACATGCTCTTCATCAACATATTCTCCAGTGCCGCTTATAATCCCTCCCACAAAGATGTCAAATATAAATTGAGGCATTTCACCTGAATCAACTAGCGCTTGCCACTCTTCAACTTGAGGTGTGCTATAGATGTAATCGAGCTTATCTTGCTCATCGTTAAAATAACGCCGAGTTTGATAATTCAACTCATAATAATGAGTATACTGAGTACTAATTTCGCCTTCGTGAGCACTTACATAATCATCAAATGCCCAAAACGAGCTGTAACGCATACCGGCATTTAACTCCAAAAATTCAGTTGGGCGCCAAGCAAAATCAAAATCAAATTCTTTTTGCTGGCGTCGCCCTTCCCGCGGAAACATAGCACTTGCATAGGTAAGCCGTTCGTCATCTGAACGCAATTGCTCATGCTGATAACTAGCATTTATGGTTAAATCGAGCGAGTGGGTTACATTAAATTTGTTACTTAAGTTAATACCTGAGCGCACATTGTCTGAATGGCTAATCGCGTTGTTTTCAATTATCGGATTTCCCTGCTGAGTATTCATATTGTAATCAACATAATTAGGGAATCCGCCTCGGGTATAGGTATTACTTTCAGTATCTGTATGCCATAAATTAATATGCAGATCGATCCAGCGGTTACCTTCTGGTTTAGCGATATATTTTATATGATACGCTTTTGCATCTATTTTACTCAGTGGCCACTGTACTGTTCCGCGTTGTAATCGGTCGATTCGCGATGGCATTATTTCGCCATAAGTTGAATCTGACTGACGAAAACCCAATTCAAGTTGCTGGTTATCTGACAAATGAAAAGTGGATTTAAATAACCAAGACTCCATTTCGTTGGAGGTATTTAAGACCTCGTAGCCGGGTTTCCAGAATGAGGCCATAGAGGTTATATAGTCTTTTTCGGATGCTTCTCCGGGCGTATCGTAATAACCTGTGTTATGAGTACCTGCATAATAATTACCGCGTTTTCGATAAGCGTAACTGGCTAAAATATCAACTAAATCTGTTTTGTTAGCAACCGCTAAACGGTAAGTATAATCGTCACCAGAAAACACATTAATACCACCGCTGTCACCATCTGGTTGTACAACTAAAGTTACATCTTCTATGCCGTTATTATCCGGATAACCTTCTACGTCACGAAAATCTTCACCTGTGTGTAAAGCGGGCACCCGTTCTTTTACCGCATTACTGCTGCCCTCTATTTTTACTTCTACCCCAAAATTTTCACCGGGTTTAACAATGTCATCCACGCTCAGAGTATTGACCACCATTGCGCCACCAACACCGGTATTAACATCTCTTACAGAGCCAGCTCCTTTATAAATTTGCACATTGCTCACTAAATTAGGGTCAATATAACTTCGGTTAGTTGCGCCGTTATAACCACGCCAAACGACTATTGATTGCTCTGAACCATCAATTGCAACAGGCACTCTACCCGGCCCTTGAATGCCGCGAATATTTAAATCTAATGCGCCACTATTACGCGCTTCGCCGCTGAATATACCGGGCATGCCTTGCAATAAATCTGACGGCGTAGCACCTTTATAACGTTCAACTTCAACTTTACCCATATAGGTAGTTGAAATATTTTTATCAAATACCTCGTTGTAACCTTGCTCGTCGCGACTAATCACGACACCGCTCCCTTTAACCGTTACTTTATCCAGATACATGACATTGTCTGGTATTTCTTTTAATAACTCACTGCTTGTCCCTATTCGGTAAGCACCGTTTTCCTGTTCTAGCGCTATCAGCCCTGTACCTGCGAGCAAGCTTTGCAAACCGTCTATTGGCGTGTAAGACCCCTTTAAGCCTGCACTGGTTTGATTTTGGCTTAACGCACCATCCAAATACAGCTCTAACCCTGCTTCAAGCCCAAATTGGGTTAATACTTGATCTAAACTACCTGACGGTATATTGAATTCGCGGCTTTCAGTAAGTTCTGTTTGCGCTTTAACTGGCATAGAGACTGCTGTTGCTGATAGCACAGCAAAAGATAATGCGGTCAGCGCAAATTTAACTTTGGGGATTGATTTTAAATTCACTTACGGTGTTCCTCTTATTTTTGTTTATTCAGAATTTTACTAATAACACCGAATAACAAACAAAAAAACCGTAATGATAATAATTTTCATTTTCATTAAATCATTATCAAACCTTACTTTCAATCACTTAAATAATAATGATAAAATGCGTTAAATAGTTTAGCGAGCGCTTATATTAATCCACCACGGGGTAATATATTGAATATCGACAGGCAAAATCTCACTTACCCGTGACAAAACTTTATGAGTATCGTTTAGAGAAAAAACGCCAGTAATAATCTCTGCAGATAATTCAGGGGCAATTCTGATAATGCCCGAATGGTAGCGCGATAACTCATGAATAAATTCGGTTAACGACATATTGGATACTGCTAACTTGCGATAAACCCATGCTTTTGAGTCTAGGTAAGCTGAAAAGTGTTTGTGGATACCGTTGGTATCAAAATCTGCACCTTTATTGGTTTCAATAATATAGTTAAATGACTGACTTTTAGGGGTAATTTGTACCCGTCCCTGATAAACATTCAACCGTGTTTGCTGATTCAGTTCACGAACCGTAAACTCAGTGCCCAATGGCCGCATTTGGCCATGGCGGCTAATTACGGAAAACGGCTTGGAATGATCGCCCGTTGCAACCCAAATTTCCCCTTCAAGTAAACGAATATGTCGCTGGTTTAAATCAACATCAACTTTGGTTGCCGTATTTAAAGTTAACCGCGTACCGTCATCTAATAAAATATCGCGAATTTCACCGGTTTGAGTCAGGTAGTCTGCCTCTTCATTTAAGTGTGAGCTCAATTGACGGGTTCCCACAACACCAACGCCCAAACCCACGCCAATAAAAGCTAATAAGCGGCGGCGGCTAAAAGATTTGTGCTGAATTAAAATACGGCTGCCCATTTTGCGATCAGGCAGCCTATCAAAAGTATCACATAATTTTTGCAACTTTTGCCATGCGTCTTCATTGGCGGGATCAGCCTTGCGCCATATTTCACAAGCTTGTTGATCCTGAACAGTTACATCATCCGCCAACAAACGAGCCATCCAAATACAGGCCTGATCAAGAGGTTCAACGGGTGAGCTGCTTCTGTCCATGTAATGCTAAGTATCCAATTGCTAAAAGAATAAAGCAGCAATTATTGCGAATTAAATCTGCTTGTTCAAGTTGTTGCTTAAAAAATCACATACCCCTGTAGCAGCAAGCCGCCCAGTCGCAAAACACGCAGTTAATAAATACCCACCGGTTGGCGCTTCCCAATCCAGCATTTCGCCAGCGCAAAAAATACCGGGGAGCGCAGTTAACATTAAGTTGTGATTAACACTGGACTGACAAACACCACCGGCACTTGAGATAGCTTCTTCAATCGGTTTCACTTGGGTTAATGTAACGGGCACTTGTTGAATTGCACGGGCTAGGTATTCAATATTATGTAATTGTGTTTTATCAAATTTTTCAAATAACAAAGCTATTTCGAGTGAGTTAAGCGCAATACTGCGTTTTAAATATTTATTAAAACTTTCTTTTGGTTTTTTATTGCTCAGCTTTTGGCAAATTTGCTCAAAACTTAAATCCGGAATTAAATCTATGGTGATATTTGCCTGACCAGTTTGATTAATCGCATCACGTAAATATTTAGAAAATGCATAAAATAAACTGCCCTCAAAACCATCTTTAGTGACAATACATTCTCCTTTTTTAACCATTTTTTCGCCATTTGGTGCAGTAAAATGCAAGGCAATATTTTTAAGTTGAGTACCGGCAAATTGATTTTGAAGATAAGTTGACCAGTTGCAATAAAATCCACAATTAGCACTTTGTAGCTTATGCACACTCACGCCTTTATCCGTCAATAAGTTAAACCACTTACCGTCAGAGCCCAATTTAGGCCAGCTTGCGCCGCCCAAAGCTAATACAACTGCCTGCGCGGTTATTTCAGTCGGTTCTGCTTTGTTGATAAAGCTTAATTGATAGCCATTTGATTGGTCATGTAAGTTAAATGGTGCTAAGGCGATTAATTTATGATTGGGATAAAACTCAACTCCGTTGTCTCGTAAATTTTTTAACCAGTTACGTAACAAAGGCGCAGCTTTCATATCCTGCGGGAATACTCTGCCGGATGATCCGGTAAAACTGTCTATGCCTAAACTTTTCATCCAAGCTTGAATATCATCTGCGGTAAATTGGCTGATAGCTTGGCTAAGCCATTGTGATTTTTCATAATAACGGGTAATAAATTGCGGATAAGGCTCTGAGTGTGTGATATTCATGCCACCAACGCCCGCTAATAAAAACTTACGTCCGGCGCTGGGTTTTGCATCAAATACCTTTACCTTAAAACCGGCTTGACTAATCACCTCGGCAGCCATTAATCCGGCAGGACCCGCCCCAACAACCACAACAACTTTATCTGAATTCACTCAATTTAACTCTCAACAGCGCAGCCAACGGCTGAAAAGATTATTTTATCTCATAAATTGAGCAAACAAATAGCGTTAAAATAACCAATTTACTTTGATTTAGTTATACAATACTCAGCCTTGAATCAATAAAAGAGCAGCGATCATGACAGAACAAAACGAAATGCTGAATAACCCGCTACATGGGGTAAAGCTTGAGCAGCTATTAACTGAGTTAGTTGAGCATTATGGCTGGGAAATTTTGGCTGAGTACACCCGGATAAAATGTTTTGATAAATTGCCAAGTATTGAGTCAAGTTTAAAGTTTTTACGTAAAACCGAGTGGGCAAGAGAAAAACTCGAAATTTTTTATTTATACAAATTTAAAAACCTGCCAAAAGCAGACGATGCCAATTATGCCCTGCCGCCACGCAAACGGATTATTCCTGCGCATCAAAAACCAAGACAGCCTCAGGTATTAGTTTTAGGTCAAGCACCTCAGCCAAAAGACCGAGGTTCAAATAGCCGTAATCAAAATACCAGTAAACACCCTGCACGTAGAACACCAAGAAATAAAACCCGTCAGGATAACCAATCGGCAGACAAACCCTATGATCCTTGGGCAGTCCATAGGTAAAATAAGCGGGTAAATGCTTTTATAATAAACGCATCTAAGATTTGTTAAGTATTAAACAATAGCGTTAGTGTTGGGCTGCTATAGTACAAATACCACTTTTACTGGTATTTACTTTTTCAAGGTCTTGAATAGGAAAAGCAATAAACCAAGACCGAATATCTTTTACTATATTCATTCCACATCGTTCATCGACAATATTGCCTCTAATAACTTGACGTTGTGTATCCTGCTCTATTATGAAAGTTTTAGCTTGTGCATTTATATCCTGATACTGTCCAGCTAAAGCGTTTTTAGCTATTTCGAGCGAGGTAACAAGTAACTTACTCAATATTTTAGACAATAAATTCACATCTCCAGATTTGAGTGACTCTACCTCATCTTTATTTAAGGTTTGTCCATAGACTTGAACCATATTTTGATATTGATTATCCGGCTCTTTACGTGATTTTTTGTTCTGTTTTCGAGGGATCCAAACATGCGTTTTAACAAATAACCTATTCATTTCTGAGTTACTAAAAAAAATTGGTTTAATAAAAACAGGAGAAGTTTCAGCTTGTTTAATTAAAGAGCCATTAATTAACTCAGACAATGAAATATTCTGAGATAAATCAATAAGAGGTGTTATTTCTGAATTGGCATTTTTCTGTGCTTCTGCTAGTTTTTTATCTCTTTCAGAATCAATTAATGTAGAGTGTGTTCCAATTTGTAAGACTAAACCAGCAATTCCTGCATCACCTTGATATAAAACGGGTGTTCCATCTAATGTATTGTTGCGATTATAGAGGCCTCTTAGATCAACTAAACCATCCCCAGAGAACTTAATTTTAAAATCGATATAGTCAGACTCGAGATGATTTATGTGTTTTAAATAATCATCTTGATAGGGGGTAGAGCCACACCCTATCAACAAGCTTGCAACCAATAAATTGATTGCGAATATAAACATTTTCATGTTTTAAATAGCGGTCTTAATTTTATGCTTCGTATTTTCTATAGCTTGATAATAAGCCATAGTTACATTTGGAAATGTTGGCGGTTCATCCCATTCACCTGATGGCTGAATCTTTTCATCAATTGATAAATATTGAAGGTAAGCATTTGTATTTAAATCAATAGCGTATAATAAACCAGATAAGTATCCCTGCGGATCACCATTAGGAATATAGTTACTAAAACTTCGAAATGCCCCATACTGGTGTATTTCTAACACCACCAACACATCAATGCCTAAACTTTCTTTTAATGGCCTAAAATCTTTTTTGGCGTAACCAAGTTCACCTTTAAATTTTTTCAACTTATTAATCGGCTGGGATAGCTCAACCATTGATATATTGTTAGAACGTTTCTGATATGAAGATAACACTAAACCTTTAATATTATCTAGTTCTTCGGTTGTTATTGTACTCTCTAAATGAGTATCTAATTTACTTGTTAATGCAGAAGCAACTCCATAGCATAGCAAACACCCAGCACCATATATATGAGTTGTAGCTTTATCAGATGGTGATACATAAACAAAACCTAGTTTTAGTTCATCTTTGGCCAAAAGATTCGTATTTAATTCAACTACAGGCTGAGGCGTTGAACCACATGAAGCCAATATTAAAGTAAATACTAAAACAAAAAACGCTCTGAGTTTAATTTTCCAATTCATTTTATTATGTTCCTATTTATAATTTTTAATCTATCCTAGAGTTTAGTTACTATTTATCTTTATTTTTAAAAGACCAAAATACTTTACATATTTACATATTTACATATTTACATATTTACATATTTACATATTTAAATAAATAACAAATATTTAAAATAAAACCTCTACCATTCTCTCTAAAAAAGTACAAAAATCTGATAAGAAAAAGTACTTATGAATTACGCTGAACGCAAAATTTTATCCATTGTTTTACCTTTAGCGAGTTCATCAATTAACTTATCCAAATAACGGATTTTTTGCATGAGAGGATCATCTATCTGCTCAACCCGTACTCCACAAACCACACCTTTAATCAGGTGAGTATGCGGATTCATTTTTGGGGCCTGAGCAAAAAAGGCTTCGAAACTATGATGGTTAATCAGCTGTTCTGCCAACTGTGTTTGGTTGTAACCAGTTAGCCAGCTAATAATGTGATCGACTTCTGCCTGAGTGCGGTTTTTACGCTGCGCTTTTTGCACATATAGCGGATACACTTTAGCAAACGGCATACTAAAAATTTTATGTGTCATACTATTAGCCCATGCATCCAAAGTTGTTCAAAAATCAAAAAATAATCCAGAGTCATGCCAAATATCATCCTTTTGTTATGACGATCTTGGCGCAAACATAATAATCGCCATTCCGGCTAGCGCGACGGCTGAGCCAATTATATCCCATGTGCTGGGGCGAATACCGTCAACGCCCCATAACCATAAAATGGCGACAAAAATATAAACACCACCATAAGCGGCATAAACCCGGCCTGCCGCGGTGGGGTGCAAAGATAATAACCAAGCAAATAACATTAAGCTAAAAGCTGCCGGAATAAGCAACCAAATACTTTTCCCTTCGCGCAGCCACAAATAAGGAAGATAACAACCCACAATTTCTGCAATTGCGGTAAAAATAAATAAAATAAGAGTTTTAAATTCAGCCATATCTGCTTTGTTCCCTGAGTTAACTTTAGCTCAAGTTTTTAAGCATAAGCTCAATTTAATATCCTTCCAAATCTTTTCACTGGCAAAGCCGATGGTCTAACAACTTAAACCACCGGTTTTGTTAATTCATATACGGCTTTACTGCCAGTTTCGGTTATCTTAATACGACTTCTAATCCGGTTGGCGTGCCGTTCTTAATAAACTCATGCATATTATTTGTAGCCGGTTTAAGTAAAGGTGTGCGCCCCCAAATATAGCTTTGTTCTTCAACTATGGTTTTATAAGTTTTATTTAACTGACTCGCTCTTTGTTGGCTGGGTTTGAGCAAAAGATCAATATTGTTATGTAAATCGTTATAGTTAGTTTGTGCTAATTTTTCCGAGACAGTTTTAGATTCATCATTCACTCTGTACTCATCCGCAAAACCACCATTGTGTTTTAAATACGTTGTATACTCGTTATCGCCATTGCTCAGTTTGCGCTCAATGGTGCCAACAAAATCTTTTTGGCTCCAATGATACCAGCCTAAATTAAACTGGTTGTCGTTGTATTTACGTGAATAGGCAAACGCATTATCAGTGACAGCGCTAATTCCAGAGTGGCAACCCATACAAAATACAGTTTCTTCATAGGTTTGAGGACGCAAGTCACCTTGTTTATCTTCAATAAACCCTTGCATTTTCCAGCCTAAACCCGTTTGCAACCCTTGTTCAGCATCGCCTCTAAATTGGCGTAATCTATCGGGAAAATCATGTTTTTCTTTGATTTCACCTAATCCCGCGTTTTGGAGCTGCCCATAATTATTCCAGTTCGACTTTTGGCTGTAGCGAATTTCTTTCATCCGGTTAGCCAATTGTAAACCGCTGTTTTGGGTGTAATCGATATATCTTAAAGTGTGTAAAAACTCGGTACCGACCGGGTATAAACGAGCCGCCATCTTAATTTCACCGCGATTAAAAGCCGTTTTAGCTTGCCCAACATACGACATAAAAATATTTTGATTAGGTGCCCATTGATATTTTATGGTATCAGTTTGAGTTAATTGACCATTTTTATCCAAATCCACCTGATAAAGCTGCTCATCAACAGTTTCAATTTTTAAATCCTGTTCTTTAATCATTGCTTCGACAACCGCCAAGTTAATTTTATAAACTTGCGCATCAAACTCGCCTTTATCATTGAGCCTAAATACTTTTGGTAAACGAATTAAAACATCACCTGTTTGGCCATTGGTTGGTAAAAAGCTGCCCGGCAGAGGCGCATAAGCAAAGGCTCGCCAGCCGGTATAAGTGTTATCTGGGGTGCGATCAAATCCTTGATTATCAAAGTTAAAGTAAGCATCTGGAATAAAACCATCCCACTGCCCGTTTTGATTAGCATCCCATGCTTTGTCGGCTAATTCAGTTAAGCGTTGTTTAACCATAATATTGCCATTTTCATCAAAATAATTAGATTGTTTAATATATTGTTTAATTTCCTGAGCGCTTATTTGTGCCGTTTTTGTACTAAAGTCTCTAAACAGGTTTTTCCAGCGATTAGTTTGGGTATATTCTGCGGTAAACCCGTATTCAAGCTGTAAATCAACATCATTAAAATGATTCGGTCTGATGGCTTGGCCGTGACAAGCAAAACAAGTGTTGTAGGTTTTACCTAATTCGTCCTGAGTTTTTACATAACATTGTGCTGGTATATAAGCCGACTCGTTATATAAAACATCGTCACGGGTATAAGTTTGGTTTTTTAAAAAATCAGTCTGCGCAGCTATATTTTCGTTATTTTTTTCGCTTTGGTTTGCAGCCCTTGTTTTAGTATCAGCGCTTTGATTAGAGGTTGTATTTTCTGTGGCTGATTTGGCAGATATTGGTTGTTCTGTAGGTTTTTCTTCTGATTGACAGGCAGCTAATAAAAACAACACAACACAAGAAAAAATTAAGTGTTTCATGGTTCACAACTCAGGTTAATTACAAAAAATGGGAGTGGCTTTCGCACACTCCCAATCTATGCTAATCCGTTAATATGACAGGATTATTTTGCAGAATTAAATTTAAACGGGCCAACATAACCCACTTCTGATTTAGAAGAGTCACCAAATGGATGTTGTGTTACCGCCGTTAGGTAACCAAAGCCGTTAATATCTTTATGCCAGAAAGGCGATGTTGTTTCTGCATCAACCGGAGTGGTAAAAATACGGGTTAACGTGCCTTTGTCTAAATCATAGTTCCAGATCATATTATTAATATGTGCACTGGTATCTTCGCCAATAATTAAGCTGTTAGAATCGGCTAAATAAGTTACGTTATCCGGCGATGCAATTGAGGTCACGTCACATGAGTTACCAGCATAGTCGCTCCCTTCTTCATAACTCGCCGGAATCCCTTCAACCAATGAGCTGATGTTTTTAGCAACATAGCTTGAACCAATGTTTGAATCTTCACCCACTGCTAGCTCATATACTGCACCACATGCGTTTTTAGATACACGAATATCATTATTGCTGCCTGCATCATTGCTGCTGTTATCTTCCATCCCCCTTGCAACTTCAGACATAGCTAAATATAACTTGCCGTCTTTAGCGTTATAGCTGATACCTTCTTCTTTGCGGAACTCAGTTGTTGCACCTTTGTAACCGGCAAAACGGCGAGTTTCTAAACGAGAGGCAACCATTTCATCCATAGCATCTACTTTGCCATCTTTAGTAATGTCTAATAATTTCACACACTCTAAACCAGCAGATGTATTGATAGCAGTAAAGCCTTCGCTACAAGCATTATTTTCATCTGCTTGTTGTATTTCAAAAATTTCAGACAGGTGTGGTTTAGCTGCAACATAAGGACGAATATCTGCATTAGATGCATGACCTAAATTAACCCAAGTTAAATCTGCTGCACCCGCACCTTCGGCAGAGGTTTGATTCCATTTAACGGCATATAAAGTACCGGCACTTAAATCAGTTGCTTCATCTGCGATAAACATGAAAAAACCACCGTTAGTACCGTCGTCAGATAAATAAACTGTTTTATTATCTGGCATTACATACGCAAGCTCGTGCGCAAAACGCCCCATGCTATAGTGTTTGCTATAAACTGCTTCGCCATCGTCATTAATATGTACTTCTGGTGTCCAGCCATAATAATACGGGTTAGCCATATTCATATCGCCACCCCAGTAAGGTGCGACTGCATCAAAATAACCGTCACCGGTAGAATTATCTGTGCCAACAGTTAAGTCACCACTTGGCTCATATTCTTCAGAACCTAAATGAGATTGCCAAGGGGTTGTTTGACCCGCACAGTGGATCCAACCACCAAATTCTTCTTTTTGGCTGATAAATTCTAATGTTCCGGCTACTGGGCTTAACTTACCCATTTGATCTTGTTGTAATTGCTGTACATATAATGAGCCGATATTACATTCAAATTGTGAAACCATATAAATTTTGCCGTTGCGCTGCAAAATACTGTTATGGTCTAAGCCTGAGCCCACCGCTTCATCTGCACCGGTACAAGTATAAGGGCTGCCATCTTCAAACTTGATAACTTCATCCTGATAGTCTTTAGAAATACCAAATTGTTCACCCGTGATCTCATCTTTATAATAAGTTTCCATCAAAGTGTGGTAATTAATGGATTGTAGTTCACCATTTATTGTCACTTCGGTTGATGCTCTAACTGCTTTTTGAGCCGCATCGGTTAATGGCACAGCTAATTCAGCAAACTCAAGCGTAACGGTTTGTTGTTGAGGTTGTTCTTTATCATCCTCATCATCACTTAAATCTAAATCTACCGAACATCCTGCTAAAGCCACAGCAACCGTAGTTGCTAATAAGCTCATTTTAAATAAATTGCTTTTCATTTTTTTCTCCATGGGTGTGGGCTGTGGCATTGCTTAATGCAGTGCCACAATAAGTTTTATAGTGTTATTATTTTTGTCGTCTGATTTGTCTTCTTAGCATTGCCATCACTAAACCTGCTAGTGCAAACCAATAACCTGAAGAGCCACTTTCAATTACTAAATCAGCCTCTTGCTCATCCGGCTCATCAGTAATTTCTTGTGTTTCGGTGATGGCTAAATCTAACCAAACTAATCTGTGATCAGATGAAGCAGTACGGCTTTCAACTAAATAAAAAGCATCGGTTTCTTCTGTTGGCCAAAACACACCGCCCTGCTCTACATTTAAGCCAGCTTTTGACGGTAAAACATAATCAGCCCGCATAGCCCAAGTTGCCGTGTGAAAAGGAGATAAATCCGAGTAACCTGCATTAGCAGAGCCCCCTTCAGACGATGGTGCATAATTTGCTGAAACGAGCGGATTTAACAATAATTGTTCGATAGTGCCAGGATAAGAATCACCCTCGGTAGATGCATTTAAATCGCCGGTAATGACAAAACGTGCACCTTGATTTAAGCCACCTTGTGCGCCGTTATCGTCGTATATATAAGCGGCGGTTGAGGTATCAACATAATCAGCCCAAAATCGAATTTCATCATGATTACGGCGACCGTTTCTGTCTTCGTCACCATCAAATGTTGGTGGGGTTGGATGGCTAGCTAATACGTGAATTGTTTCACCATCTACCATAACTGGCACGTCCCAGTGCGATTTAGAAGATAATCTAAACTCTGCTGTTTCTGCCTCGTTGTACCAGTTAGCACCTGTTTGCGGATCGCTTGGCATTAAATGATTAGGCATGTCTTTCCATAAAAATTTCTGGAAAGTACGAACTTTATCTTGCGCGATTGGGTAACGCGATAAAATAACCATTGCATAATGCCCAGGGAAACGTCCAAACCCATAAGCATCATCCTGAGTTGCAGTAAACTCACCATCATTATTTAAATCAAAACTGGTCGGCTCGCCGGTGTTAGAAGGGGCAACAAAATAATAAGGGTAATCAATGGATACCGCATTTTCGTTCTGAGCAATGTTAAGGTATTGAGAAATAAACATTTCAACACCTGAGTTAGTGTCTGCAATGTAATCAAATTCATTTAATAAAATAACGTCTGGACGCACGCGCTGAATAATCTCAGCAATATTTTTAATTTGTTGATTTTCACCAGAGGCAAGTTCATCAACTAAAATTTGTGAGCCTTTTGTGTCAATATCATCCGAAGTATAGTTTTCAGCTTCCATACTGACATTAAAACTGGCAACTCGAATTGAATCGGCAGATTTTTTTGCTTTAACCTGATATTTAACTGGCTCTTTAACCGCCTCAACCATAATCGTTTTAGTCACAGTTTTGGAATTTGAGCCAGTGTCTGTCACAGTTAAACTTACGGTATACTCACCTGCTGCGGCATAAGCGTGGGTAAATTCGATATCAGTTGAATTGCTACCATCGCCTAAATCCCATGAATAGGTATAATCACCAGCAACACCACCATAAGCATAAGCTGAAAAATCAATTTCATCGCCTGCCATTACTACACTTTCAGACATGACCAAACCCGCCTGAACCGGAACGGTCTCTATACCTGCCACATCCACCATAACATCATCAATATGCCAAGCAGCGTTATTGCCTTCTGCATCAGCAGTTGTTTGGTAGTGATACGCTAAATAAACGCTTTGCCCTAAATAAGTCGCTAAATCGATATTACCTGATGACTCAAAGGAAGAGCCACTAGAGCCTTGCCCGTCTTGTGGTAAAGCTGCGTTTAACTCAACCCATGTTGCTTTACTTGGGTCAGTTCCGGCTACATAATCAGTTGATGCTTTAACACTTAAATTTTTGCCGTCAAACCGAACGCGAGAAGTAAAACTAAATTGAGCTGCAGTAATGCCCGCGGGTGTTAAATCAATAGCAGGTGAAATCAACCAATCGTCACTGCCAGTCGTCCCACCATAACCGTTCATTAAAGCTGTAATTACGCCTCTATAGTCATCTAAGCCCCAGTTTTTATCGCTTGAGACGCTATAAGCCGTAAACTGACCATTCAAACCCTTGCTAAAATCTTCACTAAAAAGGGGTACTGCATTAGCCTGTGCAAATATCGCAGACGCGATTACACTGGTTGTAATTAACTTGCGTAACATGCTGTATCTCCGTGATTTATTGTTTTAATACTTAAACAGAGCTGTATGCTATGCAGCCAAGGTTAAAGTTAAATGACCAATAAGTTGCATGTTGCAGACAATTTAATGACAGCGGAGCATAAAATTGAACCAGTCAATGACAAACAAAGATAAGCTGTTAAAATGCAGCTTCATTTTTAATCGGCAGTAACAGAGATAATATTTTGAGTCAGACACAAGCAAACGTTTTATTATTTGATTTAGATGGCACTTTAATCGACAGCGCACCAGATTTGGCCTTAGCCGTTAATTTAACACTTGCTGAACTGGGACGTACTCAGTTTCCAGAAGAAACTATTCGTGGCTGGGTAGGCAATGGCGCAAAAGTATTAATTGAACGGGCGCTGAGTGGTAGCCAGCAAATTTCAGAACATTTAGATCCCGCTTTTGCTAAACAAGCTTTGGCGATGTTTTTAAATAACTACCAAAACAATATTTGTGTGAAAACCAAACTCTACTCAGGGGTAAAACAAAGTTTAGCCGAGTTAAAAGATTCAGGTTACCGTTTAGCAATAGTTACCAACAAACCTGAGCAATTTATTAACCCTATTATCAAAGGCTTAGGTATTTTAGATTATTTTGAAGTCTGTGTTGGCGGTGATACCTTAGCTAATAAAAAACCTTTGCCGGACCAACTGTATTACGCTTGTGAAAAAATGGAAGTCGATATAAGTCAATGCATTATGGTAGGTGATTCGCGCAACGATATATTAGCCGCTAAAGCAGCAGGCATTGCCAGCGTAGGCCTAACTTACGGCTATAATTATGGCGAAAACATTGCTGAACAAAACCCAGAGTGGGTATTGGATAACTTTGCAGATTTAACCAATATCTTAACTAACTTACAAACTCAACCGGCTTAAAAAAGTTTATTCATTCCAAAATATATTGTGCTATCAGCAGCCTTAATTAAAATAATTCAGGCTGCAACACTTATTTCTTAAATCACTCATAAAGCTTTAATACAAATCTATTTTTCAGCAAAACTTTCCAATAAAATCAATTGCCAAAAGTGTGAACCACTGCCAAAATAAACACTTTATTAACATTAAAATATGGAAGTATGTATGGAAAACCTAAGTACAAACCCTTATCAAGCACCCGAGGCAGAACTAGACCCTGTTATCGACCCACAAAATTTAGCTTTTGGCGATCCACAAAAAAAACCGGTTGGTCATGGCTGGCAATGGATTAAAGATGCTTTTGCCTTATTTAAACATTCGCCCGGAGGCTGGATTATCACTATGCTGATCGGTCTGGTTTTATTTGTTGCAATCAGTTTAATACCGATCATCGGTGGTTTATTTATGATGCTAACCACCTACGTTTGGGCTGCTGGCTTAGTGCACGGTTGCGGTGAGCAAGAAAAAGGCAATAAGTTTAAACTCAGTTATTTATTTGCTGGTTTTAAATTAGCCCCTGGAAAATTAATTGGTTTATCATTTGTTATAAGTATAGTGAGTGCGGTCATTATGATCGCTTGTGTTGGCTCAGTTTATATGGATTTAATAACGGGTGCTGGTAACCCGGATGCAATAATCGGTCAAGATCCGCTCAAATTTGCTCTGTCTATGCTAATTGGTTTTGCACTCTATTTACCGTTAATGATGGCGGGTTGGTTCGCACCGGCTTTAATTATTTTTCATCAATTTTCAATATTTAAAGCGATGAAAGCTAGCTTTAGCGGCTGTTTGCGCAATATTATGCCGTTTTTAGTATATGGCATCATCTTTTTTGTATTTTTTATCTTAGCGATTATTCCAATTGGCTTAGGATATTTAATTGTGATGCCTATGATGTATGCTTCAATGTATACGGCATACAAGGATATTTATTTGCGTCAAGGTGAATAATCAGCTCTAAAACAGTTTAAACGTTAAAATGGCTGCAATTGCAGCCATTTTTATATTCCACAATTTAAGGTTTGTTAAAGTAATTACAGCAGGCCACTTTTTTTAACTGACAAGTAAGTATTAATTACTTTTGCAGTTAACTCATGTGTTTTAACTTGAAAACAAATAACGCCTTGATGCTGCAACAGGGCCAATCTTTTTTTAATTTTATGCTCCAACAAGCTGGCAGAACTATAGGCCAATGCTTGTTCAAAGCTAACCACCTCGGCCTGGCGCATATTTTCGTATACAGGCTCAGTAATACTCACCACAGCTACTAAATGTTTTTGTTGTAAGAGCTTACAGGCTTCGAGCAAATCAGCAAAATCTTCATCCCTTAAGCAGGTAACCAATAAAGTTAATGAGCGTTTGTGCTGATTTTTCATTAAGGTTTGTGCTGTAGCTAAATAATCACTTGCGCCGGCATCAGGATATAAGTCAAAAAAATGATTTAGCACCTGCCCTACATTTTTACCACCTTTGACTTTACCTAACCAACGGGTTTGCTCACCAAAACTCATAAAGCTGAGTTGGTCACCACTTTTAAGCACTGTATAACTTAATAAAATTAAGGCATTTAAGGCATGATCAAAATAGCTTAGTTCATCATCCTGCACTTTCATTCGTTTACCACAATCCAGCAGTACCGTAATATTCTGGTTTTTTTCTTCCTGATATTCACGGGATATTGGTTTGTTAAACCGGCTAGTTGCCGCCCAGTCTATTTGCCGAATAGAATCGCCTTCGCGGTAGTCTCTTAGTTGATTAAAATCCATACCTGAGCCACGTTTATTAAATACTTTTAATCCTGCTTGGGTTAAATTTAAACTACCGTTTAGTCCGGCTAAATCAGCGATTGCGGAAAAATTGGGAAATACGTTTAGCTCTGTTAGTTGGTTACGCTGCCAGCAAACTTGCCAAAACCCAAATCGGGATAAACAGCGTAGTAAACTAGCAGGTATTTGGTATGCTCCGCGCTTAACTGCATTAAACTGATAACTCAATTTTTGCTCAGACTGAGCTGCTAAATCAAATGAGGTTAACGGCGTAAGCTGGTGGCAAATCTCGGGCAGTATATCAACTACTTCTATCGTCCACTTTTTAGTGCTCTGGTTGGTTAAAATTAAAGTCACTGTTTGCGTAACATTAAGTGAAATATTTGTTTCATGTATTCGCTTTAAACCGATATCCGGTAAACTAATCCAACTCAACCCTATATCAAATAAAGCTAAGCCAGCCAGAAAAACCAACCCAAAGTAAAAATAACTAATTTCAAGCTGATGCAAATAATGCTGTTCAATCAATGGAAAAATCAAAGACACTAGCATCAAGCATGCAATCAAGCCAAGAAATGCTCTGGTTGGCCGGATACTTTTTAGGTTCTTATCGGCTTTCATGGTATCTCCTGCAAAACAGAGTTTATTAGCAATAACAATAAAAACCTATTGGCGCGGTACATCAATTTTATTCACCAACTCAGTTAATACCTGAACCGGTGTAACACCTTCAATTTCACGCTCTGCGGATAAAATAATTCTATGGTGCAATACATCGGCAACACTTTGTTTAATATCATCAGGCGTCACAAAGTTTTGTCCTTTACTCAGCGCGTGTACTTTTGCAGCCTGAACTAATGCAATGCTGGCACGAATTCCGGCACCATGCGAAATTCCATGCCATTCTCGAGTTGTGCGAACAATATTAACCGCATACTCAATAATTTTTTGATCAATGATCACTTTAGATGCCCAAAGCTTAAGCATTTCTATTTGTTCTGCGGTAATAACCGGTTCTATTTTTTTAGAAAAGCTCTGGTTTTCAATCAATCCAGTATTCATCATTGTCAATAATACTTCATCTTCCAGCTGCGGATAATCTATGTTGACTTTCATCATAAATCGGTCTAATTCAGCTTCAGGTAATGGATATGTGCCTTCATTATCAATTGGGTTTTGAGTCGCCAAAACCATAAAAGGCGATGATAATGGGTAAGCTTCGCCATCAATAGTAATTTGTTGCTCTTGCATTACTTCTAATAATGCTGCTTGAGTTTTTGCAGGCGCACGATTGATTTCATCGGCCAATAACAAGTTGGTAAAGGCTGGCCCTTTACGAATTTTAAACTGCCCTGTTTGCATATCTAATAAAGAATGGCCAGTCACATCGGCAGGCATTAAGTCCGGAGTAAACTGGATTCTTTGATAATGAGCTGAAATGGATTGCGCCAGTGCTTTTACCAATAAAGTTTTCCCTAATCCAGGTACACCTTCTAACAATACATGGCCACCAGCAATCAATGCAGTTATCACTTGTTTAACCACTTTTTGCTGGCCTATCAATACACTGGCGACAGACGATTCTAGTCGGTTAATCCAATCTGATGCTTGTTGTAATTCTTGTTCTGTTAATTCCACATCACTCATATTAGTGTCCTTAATTTTTGCAAAATACGAATCTGCTTAGTAAAGCTTTGTTCATGCTGATGATTTTTTTGATAAAGTGCTTGTAAGATCAACTGGTTGTCTAGTTCAGTTAATTCGTTTAAATAAACTAATTGCTCATTTTGTTCTGCTAATGTGAATCCCGGCCAGCGCTTATTCAACACCTCAAATATTTCCTGCTGTAAGCTGCCAATTAATAATAATTGTTGGTTATGTTTCCAATAATATTCACCAGCGGCTTCTATATGTTGGTGAAAAAAATGTTTTTGCGCTTCGTCTGTCGTAATAATTGAGCCAAAACGTACAGCTTGCCGCCATACAAATAAAATAACCAACAAAATGCTTAAAAAGATGAATCCCGGCGACCAGATAAACAAATTAATGAGCCAATGGTTTTCCATCTGAGCCGAAAATAAAGTAACGTCTGTTTTATCATTGGTTAACCAATGATAAAAATAAGCATTATGCGCCTGATCTAACTGACGATTATTCCAGATATCAACTTCGGTTAATAAACTCACAATACCTTTCTCTAATCCAAACTGAACAAAGGTTGCTCCTTGCTGGTCACCAAAAAAAGTCATTAACTCAAGACTCTCTGGTACTGCAATTCGATAGCTTTTTTCAAGAAAAGTATAAAAAACGGCTCCTGTATCAGTTAATATTTCCGTTGAAAATTCATTATCAAATTTATTTTTTTCAGCTGTTTCTTCTGGGTCTTCTTCTGTCTGAGCAGATTCATCCTGCTCAGCATCTAATTCAACCTCTGCTTGTTCCTCTGTTGAATTATCATCTTCAGGTTCATCTAACTCAAGTGGACTATGTGCGGATATATTTAGTTGCTGCCATAACGGGTGCTGTATATCCCTGACTTGCTTATAAAAAGCGGCATCCATAGCCAATATTAAATGTCCGCCAGATTTAACCCAGTTAATAATTTTTTCTGCCTGTAGCTTGCTCAAATGAGTATCGCTTCTTGCTAAAATTAACACTGAATCTGCTTTTGGCTGGACATTGCCTTTCTGTTCAGTAAATAGCAAATCATATTCCTGGTAGACCTTAAAGTTTTGCTGATACTGTTCAGCCAACTTATTCAGTGCTAAAAACGGATTTTGCATTACAGTATTGGGTAAATTTAATCTGATCTGATTTTCTTTCAGTTCAAAATTTTGATAACAACAAGTGCTAACCAAACCAACTAAAACTGAAATAAGACACCAACGAAGGAGTTTACGCCATTCCATTTAATGAAACTCCGTACGACTGTTTAGCGTTGCGCTATCCGGTGCATAAAAATAATCCTGCGTTTGTTGATACAGCTCCAAGATTATATTTTGATTGGCATTTTGATGTGCCCAAGCCAAATTAATCCAAACTTTAAATAAACGCTCTAAATAAGCAAAAACATCCTGATTCACTTTGGGTTTAATTGCGGCAAGACATTCGGCTTCGGTCATTGATTTGGATAAACTAACTGAGTAGTTTTTTACTAGGTTACGTAAACAAAGTTGAATGAGTAACGCGACTGCCAGCCGATAGTTTGAGCCGCTCATAGCCAACTCAAACTGCTGTTTAAAATTTAATTGAGCACTATCCAGCGGCATTGCAGCAGTATTAATAAAGTCAGGGATTTGCTCATAATCAACTGTCATTTTTTTAGTTTTATTTCGCCAAAAAAATAGCTGATCACGCCAATAAAACAATAAAAAACCAACTAAAGTAATAAACAAACACCATATACCTACCTCAAGGTATATGCTGAATGATTCAAGTAGTTTTTTAAGCCAGTCTAATTCCAACCCAGAAAACTCATCCATTTTTAAATCTGGCCCAATCCAGACTATTTCATGAGTTGTTTTAATATTTTCAAACGGAGGTTGACGGTAAACTTGTTCGAGTTTATGGTCAATATCGGTTAAATCAACCACCTGCTTTATTGGCGGCTCGGTTAGTTCAAGCTGATCATCTACCGTTTTTTGCTCAGCTTGTTGTTGCTCAATTGCCTCAACAGGAACAACTGGTTGGGGTTGATTTGCATAAAGTGGATCCGGCATCAACACTCCAAAACCTAAAATAAATAGCGTAAGCGCATTCGCTATTTTACCTGCAAGTCTTTGCTTAATTTTTTTAAACTCTAGTTCAATATCCCATGCTTCCAGTTCAACCCTGCGATTTAAATATAAGGCAAAGCCAGAAGTTAAATAAAAAGGCGCAGCAAATGCAAAACTAATATATAAAGTACAGGCACACATAATTTGCCAAAAACTAGAAAAAAAGAGTTCATAAAAACCAAATTCAGCAACGCCTTCTGGTGCCATTAACCGAACAAATGTAAATAATGCAAATACGATTATCCATTCCCATAAAAAACAGATAAAACTCCACCAGCCGGACAAATCCTGATTGGTTTTATGCAAAATATCTAACCGTCTGCTCAAAGCTTTACCTGTTAACTGTTCAAGCTGGATCACCGCTAAATTAAAACTACGAGACGGAGATAAACGCCGCCAACTCAAGCTTGAAAACCATTCATTTTTAAGTTGAGCTGGCCAATTAGAAATGGTGCTCTTGATGTTTACCGGTTCAGAAAATACCGCCCGACTGACATAATACAAAAGTGCTCTTTCAAAATAAGGTTTGAAAAACCAAATACTTAAGATTGCTAATAAAGGGGAAAACCAAAGCAAGATTAAAAAAATTGGTAAAGACAAAATTAACCAGATAAACAACAAAGGTTTAAACCAAAACAAAGTCATTTTGCAACCTAAATCAACAGCTTGCCAAACCGTACGGGGCTTGAGCTGAATAATTAACTTATCGAGCTGCATGTTTGTGTCCCCGATAAAAATAAATCGCAATAAAAATCCAGCAGCAAGCACCTACCGTATATTTAACAGAGTTAGGCAACCATAAACTTGATGACCAAAATGCTTCGATAAATGCAGCAATAATTAAAAATATAAAAGCGCCAAACATCACAGGAAATGCCCGCTTAGCGGCTTGTTTAACCGCAATACTCCGAGATAAACGCCCGGGGTTTAACAAGCTATAGCCTATGTGTGTACCAGCTGCGGCAGACAATACTATTGCAGTTAATTCAAATGAGCCATGCGTAATAACAAATGAGAAAAAAGTAGATTGATACCCAATATTAACGATATGAGCACTGATAGCGCCAAAAAAAAAGCCATTAAAAATTAAGAAAAATAATGCCCCAACTCCCAAGACTAAACCACCAACAAAAGTTTGAAATGCCAGTTTGATATTATTGAAAATATAAAAACCAAACATAGCAAAATCACCGCTAGATGCCCGTTCTTTCAATCTATACTTTGACTCAGGGTTATACATTGACTCAATATTTGATACTTGAAAATTATCAACAAATTGATATATCAACTCAGGCTTATAAATAGTTAATAAATAAGCAACTAAAGCCAGACCATAGAACAGAAAATGGTTAATAATCACTGCACGCTTTAACTGAAAAACAGAAAGAGGAAAACCAACCCGCATAAAGCGTAATAACTCATACCATACCTTATGTTTAGGCTGATACATTTTCGCCTGCGCAGAAGTCACCAGTGTATTCAACTTATTCACTAAGTCCGGACTATAAGAACGGCTTTTTGAAATTGCTAAATCATGTGTTACTGCACGTAACAAGGCCGGTAAATCGATAAAATCTGTGTTTTTGTCAGATCCTTCAATTTCACGCTCCAGTAATTGCCAGTCAGCTTTTCTGGCGTTAATAAATTGAGTTTGTTTCATCTGTGACCTATATAACGGTTAGCCATAGACTTTAAGCACTCGCGTGATTCTAATTCACTGTTTAAAACCGGAGATAAAATCTCAGCCAATTCAGTTGCTCTGGAATCGGATAGCGTTTTAGTTCGTTCGGCAAAACGAATCACTGCTACTTGCTCCTGAGTGGATAATTCAAACTGGGGTTGATATAAAACATCTGTTTTTGGTAAGGAATAATGATTAGTTGTACCTTGGTATACCACCATAGTACCAGCAACCCAATCGCCAATACGCTGGAATTTACCTGTTAGCATCATACTAATTAAGCCAACCAAATAGCCAAAAGGTAAAATATCAATGGCTCGAAATAAATTTCGGGTCATTGCTCCGGGTAAAGTAAGGGGCAGTCCATTGGCATAAATAACTTTTAAACCTATTAATTTTTTACCCGGAGTCGCCCCCCAAAAATGTTCAAATAAAATGGGGTAAAACCACTCAAGTAAAAAACTGCTTAATAAAATAATTCCTATGCCAAACTCGCCAACGGCACTAAAAATAAGGCTAATGGCAATTAAAGCGGCTAAGCGCAAAATTAAATCAAATAAGTAAGCGAGAGTCCGAGCAGCAAATCCTGCGGGTTGAAAATCAATGCTAATGCCTTCGGCAGTTTCAACCTGAACGTCTTCCGTTATTTTAGCCTGCATAACAATAACTAAAACCGACTAGATGGGAAAAATAGAGAGAGACCGACATATATTACCTTATTATTATATTTATTCCTTTAACGCGATTATGCCACAAAAATTTTACATTTAAAGTGAAAACTTAAACAAAATCAACCTTCAACCATTTCCGTATTTTTAATACATGTAAGAATAAACTAGCATCATGTCGATTTATTTTTTAGCAGTTAAAGCCACTTTAAATAGCAATGTTCACGCATAATTGCGACTACACCTATATTGTTTTATATCTATTTATTGCCCGAAAAACTTATATATGTTTTGGCTATTCAAGTTCGATTGGCAATAAACTAGCTTCAAGCACTGTTTTTAATCTTGTTAAATCGGCTATAACCGCTTGTTTATCTTGCTCAAATGCATCATCTGTCATTTCGCTTTGGCGAATCAACGTAAAAATAAATTCACTCCCCGCACCATGCTGAATGACTCTCATTGGGTTATAAACTTGCACGCCAGATTCAAACTCAACCCAATGATCCAAAACCCCGTAGGGGTTTGTTTCAATAAACCTAACTTTAACCAAGCCAAATGGAGCTTGCATCAGCCAGTTATCACCTTGTTTTGAAACCTCTGAATTAGCTAAACCAGCCGCCCACTGTGGTAAATTTTTTGGATTACTGGCAAATTGATATACTTGCTGAGGCGAGGCATTGATATAATTACTAATATGTTCAATTTGCTGATTTGTCATTGTTATTTACCGGCTTAAATTTTAATTTTTTATCGCTAAAACAGCTTAATTAAAAGCTTTTTTAAGGAATAAATCTATTTTATCTGCGGTTTTGCTCAACCAAGGTTCAAACAACCAAAATGTGTGAATTGTTTGGGGCTGCTGTACCAAATAAAACTCAGTTGCAATATTAAGCACTTCGAGTTTAGCTTTAGCTTGCTGATAACCGGCGGCAAAGCGCATTTGGCCGCTACTGATAAATAATAAGGCAGGCGAATGTTCATTGATATAAAGTAATGGAGATGCTTGTTCCCATAATTTTTTATCGTCCTGATAACTTGCCCCAAGCCATAAGCCCATTGCCGAGTTTTTACCTTTTTTATTTTCATATTCAAGTGCTTCTGGCGTCGTTAAACCAACCACACCATCCATATCAATAATAGCGTTTACTTTAGTATTAAATGTTTTTTGAAGAGGATTGCTAGCATCAATAAAATGTCCAGTTGAGCCACTAAATCCTAATAATGCAGCCATGTGGCCGCCAGATGAACCACCGCCAATTGCCAGTTTATTAATATCGAGCTGATACTGTTTTGCATTCGCTTTTATCCATAAAATAGCATTGTTTAAATCCACTAATCCGGCTGGAAACTGAGCCTCTGTCGATAAACGATACTCTGGGGTAAATACAATATAACCACGTTTTACCAACTCATTTGCCAACGCAAACATGTGGCTTTTATTACCAGAACGCCAGCCGCCACCATGAATCAGCATAACGCCGGGAGCTGTTTGGTTAGCTGTTAATTTAGGCTGATAAATATCCAGATGTAGCATCCGGTTTAATTGAGTGGTTTGATTTGGATAAGCGTACGCTCTGTCTTGATAAATTCTCATCCCCTCAGCTAATTGTGGATCTGGATAAGCTAAACCCGGCTCAGTTTTTACATATCTGTCATATCTTTCCTGAACCGTGTATCCATCATCTACTAAAAATTCTGCGGCACTTGAGCCAGTGAAGAGCAAGCTAAACAGGGTAAATAATACTTTATAGAAATCCTTTAGATTAATTTTCAACATTTAACTACCTTTACAATTTAAATTAACATTAGCTTAAAATGCTACCGGTAGCATTATGCCGAAATAATAAATTCAGTCAAAACAAACCTGATTTTCTTTTTGGTGAATGGTCAGAGAAATTTTGTGAATTGTGAAAATCACCAGGGCCTGTTGATTTTTTGAGCACAACTTTTCAGCAGTTTATTTAGTATTTATGCCAGATATTATGACTGATGTGGAACGTATATATTAAGAGCATAAAATTTTTCTATTCCTGTAAAGTGACGCTAGTCCACATCCATGTAGGCTAACGTAGAAGAAATGCCAAAATTTAGGTTTTAACTAAATTTGTATCAAACCTCAGCTTCCTCCCTTTTACTGAGGATTTATCCCTTCGAGAGTCGGTATCGTTTGTTTGATGGAACCATCAGGATTAAACACTAATTTATCAATACAAACTTCGCGGTGGAATCCTGCTGCTCGACCCATATTTTTACCATGAGGACGATTAAACCTATGATAAACAATATACCACTCATCAGTCCCAGGTTTATTAATCACAGAATTATGACCTGTTGCAAATATCTGTTTTTCAATATCTTTGGCTATGACTAAATTATTTTCCGAGATATTTAGAGGCCCGGTAGGAGATTTTGATGTTGCATAACGCACACGATAATCAGGATGACGGGTATCATTTTCTGACCATAAAAAATAATACAGCCCATTTCGATAAAATACTTCTACTCCTTCACGGAAAGTTGTATTTGGAGTTAATACCCGAAGTGATGATTTATCGATGCTAGTCATATCTTTATTAAGTTCAGCAACCGCCATATATATATTTCCCCAATATAAATAACTTTTACCGGAAACCGGATCTTTAAATACATCTGGATCTATTTCCTGCCCGTCAGTAATACCGTCAGGTTTAAAATCAATCAGTGCTTTACCTGAGTCTATAAAAGGCCCTTGCGGATTATCGGCAACCGCAACCCCAATTTTTTGAGCTGCAGTAAAATAATAAAAATATTGATATTTATCTGAGGTTTTATGTTCTATTGCGGCTGGCGCCCATGCATTGCGATCTGCCCATGTTACCTGCTTTTTAAGATCCAAAATCACGCCTTCGTTTTTCCAGTTGATTAAATCTGTACTAGAAAATGTTTCAAAATGAGTTCCAGACCAATCAGTAAAACCATCCGAAGTCGGATATAAATAATATTTCTTATCCCGTTGTGAATAAATAATTTCCGGATCGGCATAATAACCGGCAATAACGGGGTTATTATTCACCCTAGCACTGACTTTATAGGTTTTTGTTTGTTGATTTACTGTCACTTGATAATCGACATCGCCTGCTGAAAAATCCTGTTTTCCTGTAGGTGATATGCTAGCACCAGGCGTTAAAATAAATTTAGGATCAAAAGCCGTTAAATCGGTACCAGATTTAACAGGTAAATAAATGGTTTGCTTCTGGTCATCGATCACTAAGTTCATTTTTTTGACCTGCTCCGAAGCAGATGAGGCAACCGCACCGTTAAACGATCCCCATTTTTGAACTAAAGCATCAATTTCGCTTTGTGTCACTGGGATTACGCTACCATGACGGGGATGAAAGTTCATTGTTATATCTTGATCAATAATCTCAAAATTTAACAAATCATTACTTTTAGCAAATTGATATTCTCCTTTTTTATACACATCGTACATCAATATATATTCATCTGAATCAATTAATTTAAAAGTAGCACTGCCCTCAACTGAATTAACTTCACGATCAACCCGATCTGTACTAACTAGTTTATAACCTTGCGTTAACTCATCTGAAATAGCTAATTTGATCCCTGGTGTTCCATCCTCTGCTTTATGATATAAATAGAATTTACCATCCTTTTCAATAATATCGCCATCAATAGATGCTTTGCTATTGCTCTGCGTAGGTGGAAAATAAAGTTGCTTAGGGGTCGATTCTAAATCGGTAAATGACGGGTTGGCATAAGCATAATAAATAATATCCGGGCCATCAGCTTGTTTCATACTAAAGTACAACATATTTTTTTCAGCGGCTTTATCATAAATTGTTTGTGGCGCCCAAACCCGATTAACATCACCAAACTGAGTTGGAAAACGATTGGGAATATCAATTATAGAATGACTCCAATTAATTAAATCTTTTGATTTAAGCATCACCATGGCAGTGTTATTCCATTGCATCTTAGGTACATATAAATCTGTTAGTACCATGTAAAAATAACCATCCTGACCGCGCAAAATATGAGGATCTCTTACCCCGCCAGTAGAACTGATATCTGTTGAGTTTAATACTGGCTTACCTTGATTTAATGCTCGATAATTAAAGCCATCCGCACTTAAAGCAAAATAAACTTGCTCTTCGCCGGGGTCATTACCAACAAAATATGCAAATAAATAGCCAGCATACTGCTGTGCTTCAATATTATCTGTCTGGTTAGTTTTAACCCGCTCAGAAGAACAAGCAACTAAGCCAGTCATAACAAGACAAAAAATAGAAATGACAAGTCGTTTCATGTTTACATCCATTGATCTAAATATATTAATCAGAAACAAAAAAACCTGAGTGTAGAAAACTCAGGTTTAAAAAAACACGCCAAAGGCTAAATATCAGCCCCGGCATGTTCAACAGAGGAGAGGTTAAAACTTGTAAGAAGCACCTAAATAGAAAGTACGTCCACTGGTTGTCACATTATAGATACGGTCAGCAGTATCACTGTATTGTTCGTCTTTTTCATCTGTTAAATTAACCCCTTCTAAAGTTAACTTAAGATTGTCATTGACTTGATAGAATACTGACATATCCATAAATGTAGTACCATGGAAGCCGTGCTCATCTTCATCTTCAGCTACCCCAGCACCCCAAGTGATATAGTCACTTCTTGTTGCAGCAGATACACGAGCACCCCATTTTTCAGTTTCATAATATAAGGTGAAGTTTGTATTATGTTTTGACAGACCTTCAAAGGTTTTATATTGATCAACGCCAGAGTTTTGAACGTTTTCATATAAAAACTCACCATCAGCATACGTATAGTTTGCTACGACACCCATATTATCAAATGGCGCTGGTAAAAATGTAAACAAGCTTTGGAATGAAAGTTCCATACCTTTAATATCAGTAGACTTACCATTTTCAGGACGTGTATAGCTAAAAATAGTATCACCTGTCTGACCTAAACTCTCGTCCAATAAAGAAAGAGGGAAACCTGTCTCTGAATAAGGAACTTCAACCGTTTTACCAATAATAAAGTTGTCAATTTCTTTATAGAATAATCCAACAGCTACAGAGCCTTCATCAGAAAAATACCATTCATAAGAAGCATCATAGTTATTAGATTCAAATGGTTTTAATCTTGGATTACCAGCAGAAACATCTAAACCTCTAGAGCCATCAGGGTCAACTTGTACTTCACCCGATACACCTAACGAACCTAATGAAGGGCGGGTAACATTTTTAGCTGCACTGAAACGAACGACTGTATTGTCTGTTGGTTCCCATGCTAAGTTTAATGCTGGTAATACACCATCATAACCTGAGCCAATTTTAACATCTGTTCCATTAGTTACGCCATAAGAGGTGATCTCAGTGTCATAATAACGAAGACCAAAATTACCACGTAATACACTGTCACTAAAATAATTCACCCATTCATATTCAACAAAAGCTGCATTTGTTTCTTCTTCAACTTTTCCGGATGCACTATTAACAATGTCATTAGAAGTGAGTTTGCGATCTACACCATAAAAGTCCATTGCTTTATCTAAATCGATTGCAATCCAATCATAAACATCATGATTTGAATATGTATAAGCTAATTCATCGATAGTTCGAACATCATTATTTTGAGGGGTTTCAGTACTATTACCTATATCGTTGCTTTGTCTAAGCTCACGTTCGTTTTCGAAACTTTTTAATGAAATCCCAAATTTTAAAGAAGATTCATCAGTTAATACATAGTTACCATCTACACTAAAGATATCAAAAATGTTATCAATTCTATCTTCACGTAAATCAATCTCTCGGAACGTCCAAACACTGGTATCAGTAGGGTCTATACTATAAGTATTAACTGGATCAAAGCGATGAGAACCACGATAATCCGTCGTAATATCCCCTGTAGTTTCAGTATAAAATTTATCCAACTTTGGCTGACTAAATTTAGATTCTGAATGCCCAATTAAAGTTTTAAAAGTTAACCTATCTGATACAACCCAGCGATTAGATAAAGTAATTTGCGTGAATTTTGTGGTATCTAAATCTTCACGAGTTTCTGTGCGCAGCGGAGTATTTGAAAACTCACCATACACTGCTTCATAACCATCGCCATCTGATGCCGGGATAATTTCTAACGCATCAATATAACCAATAGCTGTACTACTAGAACCTGAAGTAGGTAAATGGAATTCACTTCGGTTATTAGTTAGTTCGCTATATAAAATATCTAAGTCAAAGGTCAATTCCATTGATGGACGATATTGTAAAGAAGTAGCTAAACCTGTTCTTTCTTGCTCGTTTTCCCAAACAGAATATCGGTTACCTCGGTTAAAAAATATTTCGCCATTTTCTAAAGCATCTTTAACTTCCTGAGATAAAGAATCACTATAACCAGAGCTATCGACAGTACGCTTACGCCAGCGATAACCATTATAACCTTGCTCATTAATATTACGTTTACTATAAGATGCTGAGAATAAAGCCCCAAAATCATCCCATGTATTTGAAACAATAAAAGAAACACGAGGATCGATTTCATCAGTCTGACTATTTGTTCCTAATTGAGCATTAGCAGCAGCAGTAAATCCATCATAATCAAAAGGTTTAGCTGAACGTAAATTAACAGTACCGCCAATACCACCTTCATCTAAACTAGCTTGATATGACTTTTTAACATCAATTTGGTTAAATAATTCAGATGCAAAAATATTAAAGTCAAATGCACGCGAACGGCTAACAGCACCACGGCTATCCATCGCTGATGCGCTGGTAGCTAACGCTTCCATTCCATTTAACTGAACTCTGGCAAAATCAGGACCTAAACCACGCAGAGAAATATTACGGCCTTCACCGCCTTCACGAGTAATCGAAATACCAGGGACACGCTGTAAAGAGTCAGCCAAGTTTAAATCAGGAAAATCCGCAATATCTTCTGCCACAATACTATCTTGTGAACCTATAGCATCGCGCTTTAAATCACGAGCTTTAATTAATGAACTTCTAAAGCCTTTAACTTCAATGACTTCTTCAACATCTGTTTGTGCGCCTTCAGCAGCATAGACAGAAGAATGATATAAACTAGTTAAGCCACTTATTACAGCCAGAGACAACAAACTTTTATTGTGTGTAAATTTCATGTTAGCACTCCAGTTTACGATAAAATCGCATCAGGTTATTGTTTAAGCATTATTTAAAAATTTAGTATTCAACTTTAATTTAGTTCAAATCAAACTATAAAAAGTTATTTTTCTAAATTTTCAAAACCACATGACACCGGTGTCATGCATTAATAAATAAAAAAGTATAAATTCCGCTATTTTCTTCGCTGACAACTTATACAGCAAGATCCGTTAACTATTTTTATACAACAAAAGTCACATCAATTAACTTTAAGCTCACTATACACTCACACTGACACCGGTGTCAAACACTTTATAGATTTTTTTAAACACTTATTTAACACTTTGAATATAAAAAATATTAATAATAAACAACAGTTTATATTCTATTTAGGGCTTCTACGTAATTTAGATTGTTTTAAATCAATAAAAAAATGATCTGCTGGTTCTGACTTTATAGACTGACCCATAGCCAAAATTAAACATGATACTCTCTGATTAAAACTGTTTTGATCCGTTAATTTAATCTTAGTTAAAGGACAAGAGCCTATTGCTAAATCTCCACTGAGTATTTGATATTTTTTAATTTGCTGGTGACTAATATCGCTTCGTCTAGCGAGCTCATCAGCAGAGGCCATTCGATAATAATCATTGATAAGTTGCATAAAAGGCCAATTCCAATTTTCTTTTACCTGTTGATGACTAGACAACCACTCATCAGCATGTTTACATGCTTGACCCCATATTGATAAATCCGTTTGATTTTTTTTGAGGTTTAATAAATATTCAGCTGAATAATTTTTTCTAGGTAAAAAAGCGCTCACGACCATGTCATAGCCAGTCAACTCAGAGAAAGCATCAATTTCAACCTGAGCCCAATCTTGTTTTAGAATTCTGTTTTTGACCAATTCAACTAAATGGAACTCAGTAAATTCTCTATAATTTTTTGCGGATAGTATGTCATCTTGCCATATATTGTTTGGATCTGTTTTTACTAAGTGTTGGTATTCTTTTTGATAAATCGAAAACAATTTATCAAACTCGGCAACTTGTTCCAAAGCAATGCTTTCGACCTCAAATAACTCTTTAGAATGTATCGTCAAAATTTTATAAGCTGGGCTATATGCAGCAATTGAAGGTGCTTGAATGTTAAATAAGCTATTGCCAGCTTTATCTTTATATACAGAAGAATCATTAATATGCATATGTCCTGCAAAATGAACTGTTAACCCTGTTTTGGCAAAAGTCGATAGTGTACTCTCTACAGGAAAACGTCTCTGATTATAGGTATCTTTACCAGCAAAAGGGGCAAGAAAATCCGATGCTTGATCATAAAAATCGCCCAAAGGAAAATGGCTAAAGGCAATCAAAACTTTATTATTTGCTCTGGCTCTTTCAACCACATTTTTTATCCAACTAATCAAAAAAGGCTTATTTTTTACCACAGAGTTATACCCTGCATAACTTGAACCTTTTAATAAATCGCTACGTTTGTGTTGGCTAATTAAAGATAAATCTTGCTCTAGTATTTCTGGTTCATACACATTGGCGTCTATAGATAACAACCAGAGTCCATCTACAGGTTCAACCAAATAACTTAAATCTGGCATCTGCATACAATTTTTCTGAGACTGGTCATCACAAAATAAAAAATGTCTATTTGTTAGTAATGCCGCTTGTTGGCCTTTTTGACTTTGATAATTTGCCTGAGAGTAGTTTGAAAAGGGAGTTTCAAAATATAAATCTTCATTACGTGGCGTAAATCCAAATTCACCTAAAGTGTTTAATAACCCCTGATAACCATACGCACTTAATCTATCATCACAATATATAACTTGACCCACCTTAGAAGTATTTTTTTGTTTACAGGCCGAATGCTGAGTACTATAAATGGCAAACTCTTCTCCTTTGGCATTTAAAAAATCGGCTTTACCATGTGCACTTTGCCATGGTTTCACTGGGTCATGATTACCTGGCGCTAAATAAAATCGCATGCCATAACGTTTTTCATAATCGGTAAATAACTGCTTTAACTTTTGTAAATGGATTGGCTGTCCATCATCACTAAAATCTCCCGGCAAAACGACCAGCTTAATTCCCTGCTCTGCTAATTTATCCAAAGCTGAAATAAATGCAAAATAAGGCTCATTAAATAATCGAGTAGAATTCATTTGAGCTTTCATACTTCTGATCAACATAGGCTGCTCAAAAATAGCTTGCTCTGGCAACTCCAAATTAGCGTAAATATCCTGAAAATGGACGTCTGGCATAAACGCTATTTTGTTTATGCTTAACCCAACAGCTCCAATATTAGTTGATAAAAAAAAGCAATATAACCAAAGTAACTTAATAAAAAATTTCATATAAAACCTTTAACTAGACTAAAAATTTATCCATATATTTGGTTTAAAACTGACCGTGAAATGATATTGTTTTGACAAGGGTGAGTTAGGATAACTATCTGTAGAAATAATCTGAGCCCCGCTAGCAATCGCAGCCTGAGCCCTTTTAGTATTATGCTCTAAAATATCTTGGATAGTGGCATCCGATCGAGTTCTTACAATAAAACCAGAACTAACCAAATGTTTTATTTTATAAAATTGATTTACAGGATCATTTATTACAAAAATGGCAGCTCCGGGATCTTGTTCGTCTACGCTGACAAATAAAGATAAATTGTTTAAATTTTTATTTTCACCACGATAGCGGTTAATCTGCTCAGCCGATGCATCCAGAATAAAGATAAATGAGCCTTTGAGTTTTTCCAATTTTGGCCACCCATGCTGCTTTATGGCTTGTGGTAAAGAAGTATAGTGCCCTCTTAATTTATCAGGTGTAAAGAGTTTCTCTTGGAAAGCATGCTTTAATATATTGTCCAGTTGCCTAAAGTCTTTAGGTAAAAATGTTTGTGGCTGCTGTCCTTCAACAATACGAGTTGCACTCTCTTTAATATTCATTAATATGAATATTGGTAAATGTTCAGGATTCTGCTCAGACCATTGTTTCAATTGGGTTAAACAAGTATCAAATAAAATACAGTGACTCATAAAATCGATATCTGGTTTATGCATCACCTTGAAACCAGGTTTAGCTAAATCTTTTTTTTCTGAGCTGGTAAGTAATTTTTTTTTAGCGATTGTCTCCCCTATTGGGTTAACAAAAACACCACCTTTACTATCTTTAAGAATATCGATTTCCAGCTGCCTTAACCCAAGAGTAAGCTGGGTAGATAAATCGGGGTGATAGTAATTCAACGCTTGTGCCTGTTGCGGATCCTTAGAACTGATAAATTCCAATAAAGCCGACTCAATAGGCCGTTTATAACTGTTATGTGAACCCAGGATTTGAATTTGATTGAGTGATAATGACAAAGGTACATTCAAATCAGTCTGACAAACAGCATTGATGCTAAAAAATAAATAGTAAAACCCTATCATTTTATAAAATGGCTTTTTCAATAATTGCTTCACGGTATAAACCTATCTAAATAATCTGAGGATAAATAATGTTTTGTATAGAGGAAAATTATCCTTATAGACATATAAAATAGAATTTGATAATCCAATAACATAGGAATTATCTTCAACAATTCTTATATCCTGATCAGGTTAAATTAAAATAATATTAAGGAGTCAAACTTACACAATTTGACACCGGTGTCAAACAAAACTAAGATGGATCTTCAGGCAATATGTTATGATAATCAGCAATTATGTATAGATTGTACCCATTAACTTTTATTTGTTTGGTACACAATCATGAGCAATGTAAAACAACATAACTGCAAATATTCAAATAATAATTAAGTAAATTCTAATGAAAACTGCAACTATAAACGATGTCGCAAAACAAGCAGGCGTTTCTAAAAAAACCGTTTCTCGAGTTATCAATAATGAAGCGAATGTAAGTGAAGAAATGCGTGCGAAAGTACAAAAAGCCATTATTGATACTGGATTTAAAAGAAACCCCTTGGGAATGGCTTTAGCTAAGAACCGCTCATTGTTTATTGCCCTTTTAACAGATAATCCAAGCCCTGGTTATTTAATGAAATTGCAAAAAGGTATTTTGCAAGGTTGTACCGAAGAACACATGGGGCTGTTTTTATATGACTGCAGCTATTATTCCAATAGTTTATTAAAAGAAATTGAAGAGTTTATTGATAATACTTTGGTAGACGGTTTTGTTTTGGCACCTCCTATCTGCGATAAACTTGAGCTACTCGAAATGCTTAATCGCAAAAATATCCAATACATTAGAATTGGTCCCAGTTATAAAAACCAAGGAGAGTTTGTCGGTTTAAATTATCATAAAGCCAGCTACGATGTTGCTAGTTATTTAATCAGACTAAACCATAAGCGTATAGGCTATGTAAAAGGACATCCTGATGAAGAATCTAGCTTTATTAAAGAAGCAGGATTTAAACAAGCTTTAACCGATAATAAGATTGAGTTAGAGGATAACCTAATGGCTCAGGGTTATTACACTTATCAATCTGGTAAAGACGCTGCTGCTTTATTACTAAATAAAACACCTCGTCCAACCGCCATATTTGCTTCAAATGACGAAATGGCAGCAGGTGTTCTTTATGAAGCTCAAAGCCGTGGTATTAAAGTACCGCAAGAGCTGTCGATTTGCGGTATTGATGATATTTCAATTACCACAAAAGTATTCCCAAATATCACAACTTACCGTCACCCACTTGTAAATATTGGTTACAGAGCTGCTGTATTACTCATTAATAGGCTTAAAAACAAACAAAATAGTGCTCCGCAAGGAGACTCAAAAAATAACGAAATTTTTGATGGAGAGTTAGTTATCCGGGACTCTACTGCTCAGCTAAAATAAATCATAAAAAAAACTATAGGTACCTAATAAACGACACTAGGGTCTGTTGACGTTTGATGTACAAATTTTGTTCTAACTAAATGCTTTTTAATCGAGGCACGGCGTTGAAGGCCTAATGAGTTAAGTCAAAATGCTACAAAGCTTCCGCTCCATGCTCACGCTCCTTACCTACATCCATATAGGCAACAAAGAGTAAAAAGCCTTTAGGACGAACCCAAAGGGCAGCGTTTGTTTGGCACTTCTTCTGCGTTATCCAACATGAACGTGGGGTAAGGTGACTTTGCAGGAGCACAAAGTTTTTATAGCTCATTTATGTAGCTCACTACACGTCAATCGCTATGCCTTGGATAAATACCAAACAAACTGATTAAAAATCATACTCAAAAGAGCAACAGGCCTTAAATACCTTGCTCGCTGAACCGCATTTTATATACAAAATAAAAATTATTTAAAAGCTACCAAAGAATCTCGATTTAATTCACTAATCTTTTTCGCACCAGTTAATGTCATAGCAACTTTCATTTCTTTTTCATATAGGTCAATCAAGTTCTCTACTCCCGCTTGCCCTTTAGCAGCCAAAGCATAGATAAATGAACGCCCGAGCATTGTACAATCAGCGCCTAACGCTAACATTCTAACAACATCTAAACCGGTACGAATACCTGAATCTGCAATTATTTTTAAATCGCCTTTTACAGCGTCGGCAATCATAGGTAAGGCTTTTGCAGATGATAAAACACCATCTAGCTGACGCCCGCCATGATTAGATACCACAATACCATCGGCACCAAATTTAACAGCATCTTTTGCATCATCAGCATCTAAAATGCCTTTAATTATCATGGGTCCATCCCAAAAGTCCCGAATCCATTCTAAATCTTTCCAAGAAATAGAAGGATCGAAATTTGCTCCGAGCCAACCAATATAATCTTCTAACTTAGTTGGACTCCCTCGATAAGTTGAGATATTACCTAAATCATGAGGCCTGCCAAATAAGCCTACATCAAATGCCCATTGAGGATGAGTCATCGCTTGAAGCATACGACGAAAAGGTGCATTAGGACCACTCATGCCAGAATGCATATCACGGTAACGTGCACCAGGAACAGGCATATCGACCGTAAAAACAAGCGTAGTAACACCCGCCGCTTTTGCCCGTTCTAATGCATTTTTCATAAATCCACGATCTTTTAATACGTACAACTGAAACCACATCGGCCGTTGGATAGCTGGTGTAACTTCCTCAATAGGGCACACTGATACTGTTGATAATGTAAATGGGATGCCTTTATTATCTGCTGCTTTTGCAGCCTGAACTTCACCCCGACGCGCATACATTCCAGTTAATCCAACAGGAGCCAATATTAATGGAAGATTTAATTTCTCACCAAATAATTCTGAACTTAAATCCAGCTCTGACATATTATTTAATACTCGCTGTTTTAAAGCGATATCAGCCAAATCTTCAGTATTTTTTCTCAAAGTATGTTCACCATAAGAACCACCATCAATATAGTGAAATAAAAACGGAGGCAATTTGGATTTAGCTGCTTTGCGATAGTCAGTTGAAGCGGAAATAATCATCTTGTTAACCCTGCTATTAAAATTTATTGTTTGGATATAAAAATTTTTTAATTTAGATTAATTTTACGCTTTATTTTTTGTCAATAAACGGAAATAATGAAAAACACTATTTCAAAAAATAACATAATAGATTAATAAATATGCTTGCAAATGATCTGATTTTATTTTCTCAGGTAATCGAGCTAGGTAGTTTCAGTAAAGCCGCTGAACAAAATAATTTAACTAATTCGGTTGTCAGTAAACGTATTGCGCGTTTGGAATCTGAGCTAGGTGTTCAACTTTTATATCGCACTACCCGAAAGCTGACTGTAACTGAGGCTGGCAATGTGCTCGCAGCAGGCGCAAAGAATGTCGAACAAGCAACTTTAGAAGCTTTATCGACCGTTTCCGGTTTAGGAGAAAATATTAGTGGCCATATAAAAATGTCGGTGCCAACAATCTCCGGCGATTTACTCTTGGCTGATGCAATCGCACAGTTTTGTAATGCTCACCCGGGACTAACTGTAGATATGTCTCTTGACAATCGTTTTGTTGATTTAATTAATGGAGGATATGATCTGGTTATTCGAACAGGTTACCTTGAAGATTCCAGTTTAATTGCCCGCCATATTATAGATTCTCAATGGGTCGTCTGTGCCTCCCCTGTTTACTTGAAGCAAAATGGCAAACCACCAACACCAAAAGATTTAAAACAACACAACTGCCTAAAATACGCCTACCAAAGTTCAGGTGCAAACGAGTGGGAATTTAAATCTGACAATGGAAATTATTTTGTACAAGTAAATGGAGCCTTTTCAACCAATAATGCAACAGCATTACGTAAAGCAGTTCTCGGGGGACATGGCATTGTTTATGTTCCACAATGTCTAGTTTATGAAGACATGCAAAGAGGTGACCTAATTGAGCTTTTCCCTGAGTTAGTCGGTAAAAAATTGGGGGTATACGCGGTGTACCCTTTTACTAAACATCCACCTAAAAAGGTAAAAATGCTAATCGAGCATATTAAACAGCAGTATTTGTCAATTGCTCATTATTTTACAAATAATTTGGTTTAAACAATACATATAAAACTTGATTTAGCTCAGCCTCCATCTCCAAAACACAATTTATTTACTTTTTATTGACACAGGCACACTGATCTTGTAACTTACCAATTGACACCGGTGTCAACAAGTTAAAATAACGATATAAGTTCCAAAAAACACTATAAAGGCCATACTAAATGATTCGATTTTCAACCCTGTTTTTAATATTTATATTAACTGCTTGTAATCAGCAACAGCAGGTTGAAGATTTCGAGCAGTCTCAGCAATTAGACACGATGAAACTAACCATCATTATTAGTGAAAACGCCAGTAAACCGGTAAAAATATCAGCTAATGATTTAAAAATGGATTTAAACCGGGTTCTTTCAACACAAGTTCAGATAACAACTGACAACTTAACTTTGCCCAACAGTCAATATTATATTGTCTTAGGGCAGCTCAACAATTTGCTGAAAAGCCCTTATATCTCGGATTCAGACAAAAATATAATTCAGTCAGACACTCCTAAAGCACGTGGGGGGCTTATTCGGCATATAAAAATTAATCATCAGCCCGCTGTTTTACTAACAGGCCGAGATATTCAAGGCACTCAATATATGGTATATGACTATAGTGAACAGGTGCTTGGTATTGATAAATTAACTTACTGGACTGGGGGTCAACCTGCTCAAATAGAACTAGCACAAATTATCAATTTTCATAATCAATCAATAGCTCCACCAATAGTCCCTCTACTCGTTTATTTTGAAAATGATGTCGATGAACTCGCGAATTTAAAAAAACCTTATCTAGAATATGACTGGCAATCTTTTACCCAAATGATCGATGCTTTAGTCAAGCTTAGATACAATGGTATTGAGTTTTTTGACATGCTCGGCAGAGTCGAGTTTTACACTCGACCTGAGTACCTTCAAATGCATCCAAACTATCAGCTCAACGTTGAGTATTTAAATAAAATGATCGACTACGTACACGATAAGGGGATGTATGTTCAAATTGATATGATGATGGGGCGGCAACTATTAAATTTAAGTGAAGAAGCTTCCACCTGCTGGCGCGATCATAAGCAGGAATGGATCAATACCTGGCATCACTATTTAACTAAAACACCTGTAGCCAAAGCTGATATTTTCGCTTTACGCCCTCGAAATCAAGTATGGGATTGGGAATATAAAAGTAGTTGTGGTGAAGATAAAGCTGAAGTATTCAATGAAGTATACGCATCATTAGAAAACGTAATTGACCAATATAAGCCAAATGCAACCAAAGTTTGTACTTGTTATCACGATGGTATGGAAATTTTTAACCAAAATTTTAATCCACCAAAAAGTTTTATTATCGCGTGGTCAGATAACGGCTGGGGCGAGTTCGATTATTTACCAAAAAATACCAAAGGCTACCAATTTGGTACTTATATGCACGCTGGATTTTGGCTCAATCATGATGTAGCAGATCCATATCCAGAGCTGATTGATCAAACAATGGATATGATGTACGACCGTTTTCAAGCAACAGAATATATGATGGTTAACGGACAAACATTCCGCCCTTTTCTCTTAAATTTAGAAGCTTTTTCTGAATCAGCCCGTTTAGGAATAGATTTTGATGGTCAAAAGTTTTATAAACATTGGGCTAGTCGCTACTTTGGTAGTAACAATGCGACCGATATTGTTAAATCACTTAAATTACTTCATAAAGCACATGAAGATCACGTTGGATATGTTGAAATTCTTTGGCAGATAAAAAAAATGACTGCATACCTAACGGATACACCTTTACAAAGGCCTGGTCTATCATCTGTGGCTGTTGAATATAATAGTATTACAGAGTTTTTTACTGGTACAGAGCAAAGAATCAATGCCCTATTAGAAGCTCAGAACCTAGTAAAAAAAGTACAAACAAACCTTAAGCAAAACCAGATATTTTTCCATGATTACATCAGCTTACCTATACAGCTGTATCTAGATTTACTTAAGTATAACCAAAACTTGATCGAACTATCCAAGCTCAAAGCAGGCTTAACACCCGAGAATAAAATTCAACAAGAGCCAGCGATTAACCAAATATTAGTAGAAGCAGAGCTAAACCTAGAAAATATTTATCATAGACGTTCAACAGGTGATTTAAATCCTAAATGGAAAACATGGTATGCACCTCAAAAGCGTAGGCCAAATAATGGCTTCCCTAATTCAAATTCAGTTAACCAAATTAGACAGTCTTTGCTTGGCATAGGCTCAAGTTAGTTTGCATTTTAAGTTTCAAAGTTAAATTTAGTTTTAAAAATTGTAATTGATATTTTTTAATAAAGGTGATTCAATATACACATGACACCGGTGTCAGAAGATTAAGCAGTGAGTAACTTAAATTCTGTAACTTTTGAGAAATGTTTATGTGGATACACCATTTTCAGCAACAAGGTCGAATGAACCACAAATACTCATAGGAAAATGATATGAACCAGACAAGCAATACTGAATCATTTGGCGAATTCAGAAATTATACAGACTCAAAATTTCAAGATAGAGTTGAACGCACTTACCGTGAAATGCAAACTAATCAAACTGTTGACTTTGTTAAAGCGAAAAAAGAGCACTACTTCAGATTAGCGCATGGCAGTATGAATGTTTATGAAGTATTTAAACTACTTGAAGATATTGTAGATGAAAGCGACCCTGACAGCGATATGCCACAGATTATTCATGCATATCAATCGGCTGAATCTATTTTTGAATTTGCAATGAAAAATGAAACTGAATTAAGAGATGATTTGGTTATCAAAGATTTATTTAAAGAAAAAGCGTGGAATGAACTACCAAGCAAATGGCGTGATCTATTCGAGCAGAATACCATTAAATCATTATACAAAGATATAACGGACTGGTCATGGTTTCCTTTAGTCGGTTTTATTCATGATCTAGGTAAAGTCATGCTATTACCTAGCTTCGGTGAACTACAGCAATGGTGCGTAGTCGGCGATACTTATCCTGTAGGTGCACCTTTCTCTAGCTCTAATGTATTTTTTGATAAAAACTTTTCACATTTAAGTTCAGATTACCCTAAGTATGAAAAACAGGATTCACAAACTTTTGGTAAATATTTACGTTGCTGCGGTTTTGACGCAGTAGATATGACTTGGGGACATGATGAATACATTTACGAAGTTATGCGCCAAGGCAGTAACCTAAATAAAGAAGCTTTATATTTATTACGTTATCACTCTTTTTATCCTTGGCATACACCACAAAATGGCACTATGGCTTATCTAGAATTAGCCAGTGACTTTGATTGGTACATGTTGCCACTATTAAAAGCATTTCAAAAAGCAGATTTATATTCTAAAACACCCGACTTGCCACCTCAGGATGTTTTAGAAGCAAAATATACAGCTCTATTAAACAAGTACATCCCAGCAGAAAGAATTAGCTGGTAATAGTTTTCGCCTGAACTTGGAGTAGTCAGTCAATTGCTTGAGTAAACTGTCTAAAAGTCCTCTGTTAGCCAAGTTCAGGTTTTTTTATTCATACCCGAAGGTTCGGGTATCAAACTTTTATCTAAAAACCAAAGGGTTCTTTTATGGTTAAAGTCAAATATTTATATTTAGGATATGCATTATTATCTGGCTTAAATACAGCAAACGCTGTTGAATGGCAGGATTTAAGTGTATTTAGTGTTAACACTCAGCCGCCCAAAGCCACATTTATTCCTTATACAAGTCTAGAAAAAGCCTTGGACGATAATTATTTAACAGCGGAAAACTATAAATTACTTAACGGTAACTGGCAATTCAAATGGTTTGCAAATCCAAATCAGGTAACGCCTGATTTCTTCACCGATAATTTTGATTCATCAAATTGGGATAGCATTCCTGTACCATCAAATTGGCAAATGCATGGCTATGATTATCCAATTTATACCAATATTAAATATCCGTTTCCAAGAAACCCACCTTTCGTTCCGCAGGATAATAACCCGACAGGCGCTTATAAAACTCAATTTACAGTGCCAAAAAGTTGGCAAAATAAACAAATTTTAATTCACTTTGGCGCAGTAAAATCAGCTTTTTATGTATGGGTAAACGGTAAAAAAGTTGGCTACAGCGAAGATAGCAAAACAGCAACCGAATTCAATATTACACAATATTTAAAACCAGGCCAGAACTCTCTAGCTCTGCAAGTCATTCGTTTTAGTGATGGTAGTTATTTAGAAGATCAAGATTTCTGGCGATTAAGTGGTATAGAGCGAGATGTATTTTTATACACAACTGAAAATGCCCATATTCGAGACTTTTTTGCCAAAACGACTTTATCGAATGATTATAAAAATGGCCTATTGAATTTAGAAGTAGAACTCAATAATTTAAATTCGAAAAAGGTAAAACGTTTTACCGTTAAATCTAGCCTATATGATAAACATAACCAGCTAATCGCTCAGCAAGAAAATACACATAGCTTAAACAGCCAAGAAAAAACAAAAATACAGCAAGACTTTATTATTAAAAATGTTAAATCTTGGTCTGCTGAGACACCAGAACTTTATACACTTATCATTTCAGCTAAAGCAGATGACCAACCATCACAATTTGTGACTGAACAAATAGGCTTTAGAAAAATAGAGCTAAAAAATGGTCAAGTATTAGTCAACGGTCAACCTATTTTATTTAAAGGTGTTAACCGACATGAACATGATGATAGAGACGGACATGTCGTATCACGCGAAGATATGCTCGCCGATATAAAAATGTTCAAACAATATAATATAAATGCCGTTCGAACAGCACATTACCCAAATGATCCCTATTTGTATCATCTGGCCGATAAATACGGCATCTATGTTATTGACGAAGCTAATATAGAATCCCATGGGTTCGGTTTTGATTCAGATAAAACCCCAGGTAATAATCCTGATTTTAAAGCCATGCATTTAGATAGAGTAAAACGAATGGTTGAGCGTGATAAAAACCATCCCTCCATTATTTACTGGTCTTTAGGCAATGAAGCCGGCGATGGAGAAAACTTTGTAGACGCTTACCAATGGGCTAAAAACCGAGATGATTCTCGTCCGGTTTTATATGACAAAGCTGATATAGATAAAAATCATAGTGACGCGACAACTTGGATGTATGCTTCGTTTGATAAAATCCGCAATGACTTTTTAAGTAAACAAAAAGAACATCCTTTTTTCTGGGTAGAATATTCTCATGCGATGGGGAACAGTAGCGGAAATTTTAAAGAATATTGGGATTTTGTCCGTAGCGAAAAACAATTACAAGGCGGTTTTATTTGGGACTGGATGGATCAAGGGTTAGTCAAAACTACTACTGATGGAATTGAATATTGGGGTTATGGCGGAGATTTTGAGCCAGATGATGTCTACAATGATGGTAATTTTTGTTTAAATGGTTTGGTAAACCCCGACCGAACGCCTCATCCTGCGCTATACGAAGTAAAAACAGTTTATCAAAACTTACACTTTAAGCAGTTAACCTCTACCCAGTATGAAATTTTTAATGAAAACTTTTTTGTTGATACACAAGATTATACTTTTAGCTGGCAACTGTTAGTTAATGGCGTTAAATCAAATTCAGCCGAATTTGATTTAACAGTCGCTCCCCAACAAAGTTTAAAATTTAGTCTTGCAAACCAGTTAATTCCTTTACTGAATCATCTTGATAAAAATGATGAAGTTTTATTAAATCTATATGCCAAAGCTAAACACCAACGTCCTTTAGTCGATCAAGGGCACCTCTTAGCACAAGCTCAATTTACGGTTCAAACAGGTCAGCCTGTTGCGTTTAATACAAACCCTAATGGTGATTTAACCCTTACCGAAACCAAAAATGGCATTCATATAAACAACGAACAATTTAATCTAAGCTTTAACGCTGAAGGTTATCTTGCATCATACCAAATCGCTAACCGCGAATTAATAAAAGAGCCACTTAAACTAAATTTTTGGCGTGCACCAACTGACAATGATTTTGGTAATAAATTACCTGAGCGCGGTCAGAACTGGAAACAAGCTAGCCAAAACCAACAAGTTGATAGCTTAAAAATCATTAATAAAAGCAAAAACTTAATCAAGTTAAAACAAGAAATTATATTAAAAGAAATTGAATCTCGAGCAATTGTTACCTACTTGATAAATAGTCTCGGAGAAATACAGCTTGATATTGAATTTAATCCATCTAATCCGCAAACCTTAAGTGAATTGCCTAGACTCGGTACTAATCTTCAAATGCCGGGGAGTTTTAATAAAACAATATTTTATGGCCGAGGCCCATTTGAAAACTACTGGGACAGAAAAACAGCAGCTTTAATTGGCTTATATAGTGCCAAAGTAGAAGATTTAGGGTTCGCTTATATACGTCCACAAGAAAATGGTAATCGAACTGATACTCGTTGGGTCAGTTTTACTGATGAAAATGGTATCGGATTGAAGTTTATTGGTGAACCTGTAATTTCTTTTAGCGCTCATCATCAACTACTTGATGACTTTGATCCAGGCATTAGCAAGGCACAACGCCATACTATTGATGTGCCAAAACGCGATTTAGTCAATATTTTTATTGATTACAAACAATCTGGTTTAGGTGGCGATACAAGTTGGGGAGCAAAACCGCACCCTCAATATCAACTGCTCCCTAAAAAATATCAATATAGTTTTCAAATAGCGCCTGTATTATCAGACAAATATGCTAATATACTCAGCGCTGCACAAAAAATTAAATAAAAACTAACAAAGGTGAAATTCATGATGAAAAAAATAATTGCAGCCGGCATTTTAAGCAGTGTTTTCGCATCTGCTTCTGGTTTGGCTGAAACTCTGATTTCTGATCGGTTTTGTGCCGACCCTTCTGCACATAAATTTGGTGATACCTTTTATGTTTATGCGACTAATGACCAAGAAAACTCTGGTAAATATTGGGATTCAACTCAATGGCGCTTATTCAGTTCAAAAGATTTAAAAAGCTGGAAAGACGAAGGTTCGTTTTTGCACAATAGTGTATTTAAATGGGCAGCAGAAGATGCTAAAGCTTGGGCTCCCGGTGCTTTTGAAAGAAACGGAAAATATTATTTTTATGCCCCTGTAGGCGGCAATCAAATTGGGGTTGCAGTTAGCGATAATCCAAAAGGCCCGTTTGTTGACCCAATTAATAAACCGTTAGTTGAAAAACCTAGAGACAAAAATGTAGGTGATGAGCCTATTGATCCAGCCATTTTTATTGATAAGGATGGACAAGCCTATATGTATTTTGGCACCCGAGTGCCTAAAGTTGTACCGTTAGGTGAAAACATGGTGAGTTTAGCTGGCGATATTACCGATGTTGTCATCAATGGTTACCCAAAAGATGATCCAAAGAAAAAATACGGCGAAGCGCCCTTTTTACATCAACATGATGGTAAGTATTATTTTACGTTTTCGACTGGATGGCCAGGACAAATTGTTTATGCTACCGGAGACTCTCCATTAGGACCATTTGATTATCAAGGCGTGATTATTGATTACCTAGAGATCAATACAAATCATCATGCAATTGTGCAAGATGGTGATAAAAATTACCTTTTCTACCACGATAAAGTAAAAGAAGGTGGTGGGAATTATCGACGTTCAATTCTAGTTACAGAAATGGAATATGGCGAAAACGGTAAAATTAAACAAATCGATTTAAAAAACCGGAAAATAAATTAACGACCGGAAAGTTTTTATAAACCCTCGACTATCGAGGGTTTCTTTTTTGATGAGGGAAAATATGAAATTTAAATATAATTTATTATCAACCGCCTTGGCGATGTTTTCAGCCAGCGCATTAGCTGATTTACCCGCTCAAATCAGTAGCCCAGACAATCAATTACAAGTGATTGTTGATTTAAAAAACGGTCAACCAGTTTATCAGGTAAGCTACAAAGGCCAAACCTTTCTTGAAGAATCAAAGCTAGGTTTAAAAACATCGCTGGGTGATTTTACTACTCAGCTCAGCTATCAGGATGATAAACAATCAAAAATTCAAAAAAGCTATCAGCTTGATCGCGCCAAAGTCAGTCAGGTTAACTATCAGGCCAACCAATTAGTAACCACCTTTAAAAATAAAAATAACGACGAGCTGGATGTAATTTTTAATTTATCCAATAACGATATTGGTTTTAGTTATGCGCTGCGTTCAGCACAAGGTGCAACCAGAGTTAAGATATTTGAAGAAGCAACCAGTTTTAACCTGCCGGATAAAGCCACTACTTTTATTACCCCACAAGCTTTGCCTATGACAGGCTGGCAACAAACCAAACCGAGTTACGAAGAACCTTACACTTATAATGAAGCGCTTGGTACACCATCTTTAAATGGCGTAGGCTATACTTTCCCGGCATTATTTAAAAATGAAAACAAAGGCTGGGTGCTGATTTCAGAAACCGGTGTCGACAGTAATTATGTAGGCTCAAAATTAAGTGAAAGCACTAAAGACGGCATTTTTAAATTAGAGTTCCCGCAAGCGGGTGAAAACGCTGGCATGGGAGATACTTATGCAGCCATGGCAATGCCAGCCAAAACACCTTGGCGCACCATTACCGTGGGCGATGACTTAGCGCCAATTGTTGAGACCACAGTGAGTTTTGACTTGGTTGACCCTTTATACGAGCCTTCGATTGATTACAAAATGGGACGCGCCACTTGGAGCTGGATTGTCTGGCAAGACAACAGCATCAATTACGACGACCAAATTAAATTTATTGATTTAGCGGCAGAGCTTAATTTTGAGTATGTGCTGATTGATAACTGGTGGGATAAAAACATTGGCCGTGAGCGCATGGAAAAACTGGTGCAATATGCTGCAGCTAAAAACGTCGCCGTTATTTTATGGTACAACTCTAATGGTTGGTGGAACGATGCTCCACAAACCCCACAAGATATTATGAATAATGCCACCGCACGTAAAAATGAAATGGCATGGCTACAAAAAATTGGGGTGAAAGGTTTAAAAGTTGACTTTTTTGCTGGTGACAAACAAGCCACAATGAAGCTGTACGAAGATATTTTATCGGATGCAAATGACTATGGTTTAGGCATCACATTCCACGGCTGTACGCTACCGCGTGGTTGGGAAGTTATGTACCCGAACTTTGTGACCTCTGAAGCCGTATTAGCCTCTGAAAATTTAGTATTTAATCAATCATCGCTTGATCAGCATGCCTTTAACGCAACAATTTTACCGTTTACTCGTAATCCTGTCGCGGCAATGGATTTTGCGCCCGTATTTTTAAATCATAAACTGTCGCAAACTCAGGAAAAAGGCACAATTCGTTCAACAACCGATGCATTTGAACTGGCAACCAGTATCCTGTATCAATCGCCCATTCAGCACTTTGGCTTAACACCAAATAATTTAAATGAGCAGCCTGAATATGTACTCGATTTTATCCGTAAAGTACCAAGTGTATGGGACGAAACTAAATTTATCGCTGGTGAACCGGGTAAATTTGCAGTACTAGCCCGCCGTAAAGGTAATAACTGGTATGTTGCGGCAGTTAATGGTGAGAAAAAAGCCAAAACAATTCAAATTGAATTACCTATGCTGGCCAATCAATCTCTAACTTTATTAGCAGATAATAAAGATAAAACCGCGAAACAACAAAAACTGACAATTCCAGCTAATGGTAAAGTAAAACTCAACTTACTTGCCGAAGGCGGTGCAGTGATTTATTAATCTAAAGTAGAAACTCACCAAGTTAAGCGTAAATAGCCGGCACTTTAGCTGGCTATTTTATTGATAAGCCTAAGCTTACCTTCCCACTGAATTTTTAATTCTTTGAGTCTAATAAATATGGCTCTGATTTTATATCCATTAAGCACTATCGAACTCTAGGTTGCAATCTTCTGTTATATTGAATTGAATGAACCTGATCTGCAGATAAAAAATTGCCACTGTGGACTATTTTTCTGATGAATAAATCGCTATTAAATACATTTTTTCTGCACACTGAGCAGATATAACTGTGATCTAGTAATAAAAACGACATAACAGCTGTAATTGATTAAAAAATTTGTCACCTGTTGTTCAAATTTGGCACTTATTAGTTTGAACCTAGAGGTAAAAATATGAATAATTTAAAAAAACAAAATTTAATCACTGCGACAAATGATACAGAGCTAGTGAGGCTAGCATTAAGCGGAGATCAGAATGCTTTTGCAGATATTGTAGGCAAATACCAGAATTTACTCTGCTCGCTGGCTTATTCATCATTAGGAGACTTAAGATTTAGTGAGGATATAGCTCAGGAAACGTTTATTGAAGCATGGAAAAAGTTAAATACTTTAAAAGAACCTGAAAAGTTAAAAGCTTGGCTTTGCGGCATTTTACGGTTTAAATTGAGCCATTTTCAGCGAAAGGAAAATAAACAACCTCTAAAAGAGGCAAATATGATTGCTGAATATGACATGCCAGAAGCAGTCAATAAAGTAATTGACGATTCAGCCATTTTGGCTCAGGAACAAGCTTTACTTTGGAAATATCTAACCCAAATGGATGTACACTACCGGGAACCATTAATTTTGTTTTATCGAAAGCATCAATCAATTGAGCATGTAGCAGCTGAATTAGATTTATCTGTTGATACAGTAAAGCAAAGGCTTTCTCGTGGCCGTAAAATATTAAAACAGTCAATGAGTACTTTTATTGAAGATGCACTTAATAAAAGTAAACCAGGTGTGGGCTTCACTACTGCTGTTATTACCGCTATTTATGGTATCTCACCACCAGCTAAAGCCGGAGTAGTTGGTACTATTGCTACTAAAGGTAGTTTTCTAATAAAACTAAGTACATTTTTAACTGTTTTAGCTTCCGTCTCTGGCATTATCAGCTCTTTTTTTGGCTTAAAAGCCAGTTTGATTCAGTCAAGAACAGCCAAAGAACGCTTACATAGTATAAGGTTAGTCACTATTTTTTTCTTAATTGCGATAATATATATTGCAGTTATGTACTCATTAAAATATTTAGCTGCTCAAGACAACGAAAATGCTTTCTCATATAACCTAACAGCTCAACTAGTTGTAATGGCATTTATAACCAGTTATCTGTTTTTAGTCAGTCAAATGTTTAATTGGATTAAAACCTTACGTACAACAGAACGTCTAACTAACCCACAGTCATTTACTCGTGAGGTTGATCAACTGAATCACCCACAACGACAATATATAAGTAAACTCTCTCTTTTTGGTGTCCCACTTTTACATTTCCAATTTGGAATGCCTGAGAACAATGATAAACCTGCTTATGGCTGGATTGCAGGTGGAAGTAAAGCGTATGGATTGTTATTTGCTTGGGGTGGAGTTGCAATTGCACCAATTAGCGTTGGTATTGTATCAGTAGGATTAATAAGTGTCGGTGCAATTGGCATTGGGATAATAGGCACGGGGGCTGTAGGAATAGGTTTATTCGGGTTCGGAGCTTCAGCAATTGCTTACCAAGCTTATGGCTCAATTTCAGCATTAGGCTGGGAAAGTGCGTTTAGCGGTGGTTTCTCAATTGCAAAACAAGCAGCAATTGGAACCGTTGCTTATGCTAGCCATATTAATAGTGAGCAAGCAGCAGAAACCATAAATTTGACTTTACTAAGTATAATTTTTCCATGGATTTTAGCTGCTATGTCTGCATTCGTTATTATCCCGGCAATCTTGCATTATCATCAAGTACAACGTCGGATGCAGTAAAAATAAAAAGCACTACACTAATTGAGAGTAGTGCTTTTACAAACACACCAACGCCTATGTACAGCTGAATTCACCATCAAGCTTTACTGCTTTGGGCTATAAAATCGAGTGTAAATGGTATTGATATTTTGTTTAGTTAAGTCAGTAACCTGTAAAACGATTTGTTTTTTACCTAAAGGTTGATTGCTATTGCTAGACACTGAAATAACCTGAGTTTTTGACTGGCCCCCTAAGAGCCTAAATATAGGCTGTTTTTCAAGCACAAACTCTGAATTATCTTGTAATGTAACCTGAAACTCTTTCGCATTCTGAGATTTATTGAGGACTTTAATTGTATAGGTGTTCTCAACTGTTCCAGCATAATTGACCCGATACAATGCATTACGATCTCGCTGTAAATCGACTTCAAAATCACTCCTATTGATAATCCATATAAGTAAGCTTAAAAAAGCCAATAAAGTAACTGACCCATAAGTTAAATGTGGTTTCCAACGGTAAACAGGGTCAGTTAAATTATTATATTTAATTAACCCTCTGGGGTAATTAAATGAGTCCATAACTGAATCGCAAGCGTCTATACATAAACCACAATTGATACATTCATATTGCAAACCATTACGGATATCGATCCCGACAGGACAAACATCAACACAAAGTTTACAGTCAATGCAATCTCCCAGCCCTGATGATTTTATTTGGTTGCGTTTACGTGCCCCTCTACTTTCTCCACGAACTTCATCATAGCTAACTAATTTAGTATGGTTATCAAACAAAACAGATTGAAAACGGGCATACGGGCACATATGTAAACACATCTTCTCTCTTACCCAGCCAGCATTAATATAAGTACACACAGTAAAAAATATAATCCAATTTTGTGTTAAAAAATAATCTTTAAAATTGAATAAATTAAAATAAAGTTCTTCCACAGGGACAAAGTAAGATATAAAGGTGCAAGCTGTTAACCAAGCAATTAATAACCAAATACTATGTTTAAGTACTTTTTTAAAGATTTTATGAATATTTAAACCAGATTTATCTAATACTTTACTCTGCTGGTGGCTGCCTTCTATTCGTCTTTCGATCCAATTAAACATTAACATCCATATAGTTTGCGGACATGTATAACCGCACCAAACTCGACCATATAAACGAGTGATATAAAAAAGCATAAAAGCGGCTAAAATAAACAGAATTCCCACAATCATTAAATCTTGCGGATACAATGTAATCGCAAAAAATCGTATGGTTTGAGCCGCAACATTAATATTTAGCGCTGCTTCAGATTGATACCGCACAAACGGTAACAGTATAAAAAGCACAATCAACCCTATTGCTAATTTTCGTCTGATGGATTGAAAGTATCCAAACTGCTCCCGGAAATAAATCTTATTGGATTTCACAGCAGTAGTCATAATGATTTGATTTGGGTTAGGTAAGCTCATTAACTTCACTTTATAAAATGCAAGTAATTCATTTTATAAAGCGTAATCTGCCATTGATATGGACAAAAAAATAAAAAATAATAGGGACAGATGAAAATATTAAATTTTAGCAGGTTAGTTAAGTGGCACAGTTTTTATATGAATCTTTAGCAGAACAGTTTCGTAAAAATATTGAACGCAAAATTTGGCCCGCTGGACATAAATTACCTTCTATTCGTCAGTTGAGCTTAACTTATCAAGCCTCAAAAATTTCAATACAAACGGCCTTACAAAAACTAGAAGCTGCGGGGTTAGTAACCGCCAAAGTCCGATCTGGTTATTATGTTCTTCAACATACTCATCCTCAACAACCTGAGCATAACTACACAATAACCCAGCCGAAAAAAGTAGCTGTACCAGATATTTTTTATCAAATAATGCAAAAAAGTGCGGCATTTGATATTTACCCAAATGCCAAGACTAATACTAGCACCAATCACATTCTTACTTTAAACCGGCATATAAACCGTGCTTTACGTCACCATGCTGGTAATAACTCCCTGTATTATTCTCCTCCACAGGGTAATTTGGAATTAAGGCAACAAATTAGTCAACATTATTTAAGTCGGAATTTATTTATTCAGCCTGAACAAATTTGCATAACCTCTGGTTGTCAAAATGCTCTGTATTTGGCTTTAAATGCATGTACAAAAGCAGGTGATACTGTAGCTATTGAAAGCCCAGCGTTTTACGGTGTACTTCAAATTTTGCAACAACTAGAATTAAAAGTAATAGAAATACCCTCGTCTGCCACTCAGGGCATTTTGTTAGATAAACTTGAAAGTGTTGCTAAACAATGGCCATTAAAAGCTTTAATTGTGACCCCAAATTTTAATACACCAACAGGCTCTGTTATACCGGAAGCCAATAAAATAAAATTATGTAAACTCGCAAATCAATTTAATTTTAATGTTATTGAAGATGATATTTATGGTGATTTAGGCTTTCATCGAGTCGCTTTACCATTAAAAGCCTATGATCAATTTAATAAGGTGATTTTATGTAGTTCTTTTTCTAAATCTCTTTCCCGAGACTTAAGAATAGGATGGATTATTTCAGGGCAAGGTTTAAACAAAATACTCCATTTGAAAATGCTAACACAACTTTCAAATAGTGAATCCATTCAACAGGGTTTAGCTAGTTTTTTAAAAGAAGGCTACTACCGAAAACATATCCTGCAATACAAGCAGCATCTACTGAATCAAAGAAACCACTTAATTAAATTACTTAATCAAAACTGGGATTTTAGCTTTAAATATACCACCCCTGAAGGCGGTCTTTGCTTATGGTTAGAGCTACCCAGTGGCCATAACAGTATCAAGTTGTATAATCAGGCATTAGAAAAAAATATAACATTAACTCCCGGTGCACTTTTTTCAACCAGTCCAATCTTTAACCATTTTATTCGTTTAAGTTTTGCTCATGAATACCAAGCTGAAAGAATGAATGCGCTTAAACAACTTGGTCAAATCATTAAAAATAAACAAAGTTAAACTTTTGAGTGGGGTTTAGCTGCTGTCAGTCAGGTTAAAGTTTATGCAAAGCATTGCTGCTAAATGTCGTCAATCACATAAATAAACTATAAGTTTTTAAATCCGCAAAGGCTTTTACCTACCTAAACTTGTAACAGCACTGAAAACTAAATAAACGCATTCAATGCTGTTTCCAATAATGACAAATAAACTTTAAAATTTAAATTGAATACCTAAATTAAGCGAACGCCCAGCGCCGTTAATTTGGCTAAAACCCGCTTGAGGATCGGCGTTATATCTGGCGATATTAACCCCGCCCAGTGGCAGTTGATAATATTCATCCAACAGGTTGTTAATCGCCAGTTTCAGGGTTACTGAGTCTAACTCTAATGTGCTGGTTAAATGTAATAAATGATATGCCTGAGTGGCGTTTTCAAGCCTGAGTTCGTCGATCTCTTTTTTAGCGCCAACCCATTGCCAGCTCAGGGTGTTTTTCCACTGGTTTAAGGTTTGAGTCAGGCTAAGTTGAGTTTCAATTGGTTTAATCTGATATAAGTTAGTGCCCGAGTCGCGTTCACCTTGGGTAAGAGCTGCATTAAACTCTGCATTTAAATCGCCTAACATTTGCATTGTGCCAAGCGGCATGACCGCATTAAATTTAGCACCGGACAATGTGGCGTCTGTATTTTCAAACTGCAAAATATGGCGTTTGCCGTTGTCTAACCCAGAGCGGTTAAATTCGCCAATGATGTTAGCGTCAATATAGTCAGATATTTTGCTGTACCAAACATTTGCTTGCCAATGTAAACCTGATTCAGCCATAAAATGATAAGTAGCGCTGATTGTATCGGCAGTTTCCGGTTTTAAATTTAAGTTACCCACATAACCGTTGCCATCGCCGTACCAGCCGATCATACTGCTGGCCATTGCACCCTGCCCCCAACTATAACGCTCGTATAAATTAGGTGCGCGGTTTTTATGTGCTATACCCGCTTCAATTTGTTGGTGAGCATTAATCCGGTAATGCGCGGTTAAATTTAAATCGAGCACATTATCTTTTATTTTGTGCTCTGCCTGATTAAAAGCCTGCGCAGCACTGTGATCAACATTCGCCATGCCCATCATTGGCATGTCACTATATGCCTGTACTTCATCGGCATTGGTTGTAACCTGCTCGGCTCTTATCCCAAGTTGCCACTTTAAATAATCTGTAGCTCGTTGATTATATTCAGCAAAAAGTGCAACACGCTGGCGCTTGGCATTGTTTAAATTAATATAATCATTGGGTCCCATCATCATTGAGCCTTCAATGGCTGGCCACCAGTCATCAATTTTATGGTTAAAATATTCATGTCCAATTAACCAATTTTGGCTTTGGTCTGGTTGCGCAAGCCAACTTAGCCGATAACTAAAATCGCTGCCTTTGGTATTCATTGGCATCATGCCTGTTTTTTCAGCGCTGAAAAAACCCATTTCATGTTCAACCTTATGCCAGTTAACATTGGCATTGAATTCGGCTGAATCAAACTTGGCTTTATATTGCGTTAACATGCCAATACTCTGGTTATGAGTCATATCCATATATTGATTGGCAAACCCCTGAAATGGAATGTACTGATAGTTTAATTTAACCGCAACCGACTGATTATCCTGCTGATATGCAGTAATTAAATGATGATTTTGACCTCGGTATAACGTATCTAACTCTTTTTCGCCCTGCCCGTTTTGATAACTTTTGGCATTTTGATACGCACCCTGATACGCCACACTCCACTGTGCGCTCGACACCTCAGCACCTAAACCGACGATTTGCGCCTGATTAACACTTTGATATTCAGTGGCAAAATAACCGGATTGCCAGCTTAATGCCTGATTATTTGAAAAATTTGGATGAATTGAATTAACTTTGATCACACCGGCAATATTATCTCCAGCCATGCTAACGGGTGTAATCCCGGCAAACACCTCAATATCTTCAACCTGATTGGCCGAAACATAAGACAAAGGCGGGTTCATCTGATTAGCGCAAGCCGCGGTAACATCTGCACCATCGAGCAATACTTTAACCCTGTCGGCCATTAGCCCATTAATCACAGGTAAAGCAGACATGCCACCAGCCGCCGACATATCGACCCCTTTTTTCTGTAACGTATTATTTAATGAATCTAAACTGTGATCAGCTAATGCCGAATGGCCAAGAATATGAATGATTTCAGTTTGATGATCGGCAAAAGCAGAGCTAACAGAAAAAGTGCAAACCGCACCAACAAAAAAAGTGACAGGCTTAAATTTAAAATACAAACGAGAATCCATAAATTTGATTTATGACTGAGAATTGAATAAGACAAATTTTAGTTTCCGTCAATTAAATGTAAATGCGACAAATTGTCGCACCTGATAATATAAACCATGACAAAATGTTGAAAATCCATCTGTTTTCCACAACTTCAATTTCAAATAAGTTGAGAAAAATCATAATAATGCTAATGTATTAACCACTCAAAGCCATGATTGATGCATAGTTATTAAGTTTTATTTTTTACAAATAACATAGCCAAAAACGAATAATAATAAATGGAGTTTTTAAGCATGTCGGCAACTAACCAAACCAGCAATTTCGGATTTCTTGCAGAACATGATCCGTTATTTGCCGAACTAGCGTTATCTGCCGAACGCGCCTTTAAAAGTGACCCAAATACAAGCTTAATAAAACTACGTCAACTTGGTGAAGCGCTTGCCCAGCACCTTGCGGCCGCAGCAGGAATTAGCTTTGATAAGCAAACTTCACAAGCCGATTTACTATATAAAATTCAGCGTGAATTAAAATTAGAGCCTGTTGTAAAAGAGCTATTTCATATACTGCGTATTGAGGGCAACAAAGCCACTCATCAATTTAAAACCCAACATAAAGAAGCTATAAACGGTTTGGTGGTTGCGCGAAAATTAGCCATTTGGTTTCATCAAACTTTCGGAAAAGCCGGTTCAAAATTTAAACCTGGGCCATTTGTACCACTGGCCGATCCAAGCGAACAATTGCAAAACCTACAAACCGAAATTGCTAAATTAAAACAAGACTTACAACAAGCCAGCCTTGATCTAAATTCAAGCCAACAACTGAACGAATTAATCGCTCAAGAAAAAGACGAATATGAAGCCCTAGCGCAAGCAATGGATGACGAATCCCGTGCACTCGCTCAACAAGCCGCGGCGCATGAACAGGCATTAGTACAGCAACAACAAGATTACGAAAGCAAAATAAAAGCCCTGCAAGCGCAACTGGCGACACAAGACGACAAAGCGCAAACCGTACAACGCCAACAACTTAGTCAAAATACTCAAGCGGCAACTCAACATATCGTATTAGACGAAGCGTTAACACGCATTTTAATAGATAACCAACTTATTGAAGCAGGCTGGCAAGCCGATAGTGAAGCGTTAACTTACCAAAATGGTTGTCGCCCAGAAAAAGGCAAAAATCTAGCCATCGCCGAGTGGCCTACCGAATTTAAAGGCAAAAAAGGCCGAGCAGATTATGTATTGTTTGCCGGTTTAACCCCAATTGGCATAGTTGAAGCAAAAAAAGAAAATACCAATGTTGCGGGCAAAATTTCACAAGCTGAACGCTACAGCAAAGGATTTAGCTTAACAGCGGCAATGCAAAGTGCATGGGAACTAGCAGGTATGACAATCGCTTGGCCAGACGAAGAAGATAGCCACTATAAAATCCCTTTTGTTTACTCCTGCAATGGTCGGCCGCATGTACCACAATTAGCCGAACAATCCGGTACTTGGTTTAGAGATGTGCGCGAAGCCGCTAACCTTAAACAAGATTTGCCCAAGTTTCACACTCCAGCAGGCTTGCTTGATAGGCTTAAACGCAGTAAAACCGCCGCAGAGCAAAAACTAAAAACCGAACCGTTTGGTTATTTAAAAGTGCGCGATTATCAACAAAAAGCCATTGTCGCCGTTGAAAACGCGTTAGCTAATAATGTGCGCCATGCTTTATTAGCCATGGCAACAGGGACAGGTAAAACCCGTACTATTATTGGCTTAATGTATCGTTTTTTAAAAGCCGAGCGATTTAAACGCATTTTATTTTTGGTTGATCGCACCGCACTCGGCCAACAAGCGATTGACTCGTTTAACGAAGCGCCATTAGAACAAAACCGTACGTTATCAAAAATATATAACGTAGCCGAATTGGGTGATATGCAGGCCGAAGCCGAAACTCGAGTACAAGTTGCAACTGTACAAGCTATGGTGAAACGAATATTTATGAGCGATAACCCACCGCCGCTTGATCAATTTGATTGTATTATTATCGACGAAGCCCACCGTGGCTATACGCTCGACCAAGAAATGACAGAAGGCGAATTAGCTACACGCGATACCAGCCAATATTTATCCAGCTATCGCCGCGTATTAGAATATTTTGACGCAGTTAAAATAGCGCTAACCGCCACGCCAGCTAAACACACCAGTGACATTTTTGGCAAACCGGTTTACACCTACTCGTACCGTGAAGCGGTAGCTGACGACTGGTTAATTGATCACGAACCACCCATTCGTTACCAAACTCTGCTCACCCAAAATGGTATTAATTTTACTAAAGGTGAAACGGTTAACGCCATAAATACCCAAACTGGTGAAGTTGCCAGTGCCGAGCTGGAAGACGAACTGAGTTTTGAGGTTGACGCCTTTAACCGCAAAGTAATTAACGAAAACTTTAACCGCGTAATTTGTGAACAACTGGTACAAGAGCTAGACCCATTTGGCGACGAAAAGACCATGATATTCTGCGCCACAGATTTACACGCAGACATGGTTAAACGTTTATTAGATCAAGCTTTTAAAAACCTATATAACGGTGAATATAACCAAGCGGCCGTGGCAAAAATTACCGGCCAAAGTGATAAAGTAGAACAACTGATCCGCCAATATAAAAACGAACGCTACCCAAATATCGCCATTACCGTTGATTTGCTTACCACAGGTATAGACGTACCAAAAATTTGTAATTTGGTATTTATGCGCCGAGTAAAATCGCGCATTTTATACGAGCAAATGATCGGCCGCGCCACCCGCCGCTGCGATGAAATTGGTAAAACCGTATTTCGTATTTACGATCCAGTGGACATTTACGCAGCATTGGCCGATGTTAATACCATGAAGCCACTGGTGAAAAACCCAAATATTACGCTAGAACAATTAGTTGATGAAATCACGACCCCAGAAAAACTAGAACGCGCACTTAATGCGCCGGGTGACACTTCTGAGCAAAGCCAAGCAGATGCCGTTTTGAGCCAACTTAGCCAAAAAGTGATGCGGGTACTGCGTAAAGCTGATAAAAAATCAGAAAACAAACCACAATTAAAACAAAAATTGGAAGAACTTCACGATTTATGGGGTGTTGAACCTAAAAACCTACATACTCATTTACATCAGTTAGGGCCAAAACAAGCGGCGGTATTTATTAACCAGCATACCGGTTTATTAAATCAATTAGCTGAAGTAAATAGCTTATTAGGTAGCGAGCGCCAACCTATTATTTCTGAGCATTACGATAAACTTGTTGACCGAGATCAAACTTACGGAATTAGTGAAAAACCAGCGGATTACCTCGACAGTTTCAATCAATTTATTAAAGAAAACCTTAACCAAAGTGCCGCCTTATCAGTCGTTGTAAACAAACCGCGCGATCTCACCCGCGAACAACTAAAAGAAATAAAACTATTATTGGATGGCGCAGGCTATTCCGAGGCCAAATTACAAAGTGCCGTGCGCAACCAAACCAACCAAGATATTGCCGCCAGCATTGTTGGCCATATTCGTCGCGCCGCATTTGGCGAGCCGTTAATTCCGTTTGAAACCCGTGTTGCTGGAGCCATGCAGCGAATTTACCAAAGCCACAACTGGTTACCCGCACAACGCAAATGGTTAGAACGCTTAGCCAAACAACTGGTGCACGAAGTGATCATCGACCGAGATTTTGTTAATAACCGCTTTGGCGAACAAGGCGGTGCAAAACAACTTGATAAAGTATTGGGTAATCAACTTGATATTGTTTTAGACGAACTGAGCGATGCTATTTGGCCACCAAAAAGTGCTTAAAGAAATGTATAAATAAATTTAAAAACTATATATGTCGAAATTTTTGAAAAATATCGACATATTTTGTGTTCATGTCGATGGAATCGACATATACTCACATCATGTCGAAAAAATAGAAAAATATAAACATGAGTTGGCAACCACACCTAGCATTTAATAACATCCCATTATTACCGCCCCCTACAGAATCAATTGAGTCGATTAAGGTGCTTAAAGCCTGTATTTCTGCACGCGCAGCCTTAGCCGAGCTGAAACAAGCGGGCGAGCTTTTGCCAAATCAAGGACTGTTAATCAACTTACTACCCTTGTTAGAGGCGAAAGACAGCACCGAAATAGAAAACATAGTAACCACGTCTGACAGGTTATTTCAGTTTGCCCAAGAAGAGTCATTGGCGGATGCTGCAACAAAAGAAGCATTACGCTATCGAACGGCGCTATATAACGGATTTATTGAACTAGCACGTATGCCTTTATGTACTAATACCGCAGTTAAAGTGTGTAGCACGATTAAAGGTGTGAACATGGACATACGCAAAATACCCGGCACAACTTTAACCAACCAAGCCACTGGTGAAATTATTTACACACCTCCACAAGGTGAAAAACATTTGCGTGATTTATTAGCCAACTGGGAACAATTTTTACATAACGAACAAGACGGAATAGACCCATTAATTAAAATGGCGGTTAGCCATTACCAATTTGAAGCAATACATCCATTTACCGATGGCAATGGCCGTACAGGGCGGGTGTTAAACATGCTTTATTTAATCGAGCAAAACTTATTAACCCTGCCAATTTTATATTTGAGCCGTTATATATTACAAAATAGAGCTGACTATTATCGCTTATTAACCGCGGTAACCTGTGAGCAAAACTGGCAAGAATGGATTATCTATATACTTACGGCGGTAGAACAAACCGCAATATGGACAACCAACAAAATTGCAGTTGTAAGAAATTTAATTGAGCATACCTCTAATTATATTCGTGAATCACTCCCCAAAATATACAGTTATGAATTGGTGCAAATTATTTTTGAGCAACCCTACTGTCGTATCCATAATTTGGTCGATAACGGTGTCGCCAAACGCCAAACAGCCTCAGTTTATTTAAAACAACTGGCCGACATAGGTGTGCTGACCGAAACACAGTCGGGCAAAGAAAAACTCTTTGTTCACCCAAAATTAATTCAACTGATGACAACCGACAATAACCAATTTAGCACTTACTAAAATTAACGAGACCCCATGACCAATAACGACATAGTACAAAAACTCTGGAACCTGTGTGACGTGCTGCGCGACGACGGCATTAACTACAGCGATTATGTTACTGAATTAGTTTTACTGTTATTTATAAAAATGGTGCACGAAAACACCGAAGCCGGCACCTTAAAAAAACATCCATTGCCAGAGGGTTGCCGCTGGACAGATATTAACGAACAATCGGGCATTAATTTATTAAACGACTACAAACGTATTTTATTAAGCCTTTCAACCGGTAAAGATGCCGACGGTAACCTAGTGCACGAAGACCCACTGATAAGCGCGATTTATGCCGACGCTCAAACCCGTTTGCGCGAACCACGCCATTTAGAACAAATGATAAAAACCCTAGACCAAATTGACTGGTTTAGCGCGCAAAAAGACGGCTTGGGTGATTTATACGAAGGTTTATTAGAAAAAAACGCCTCAGAAACTAAAAGTGGCGCTGGCCAATACTTTACCCCTCGTGCATTAATTAACAGCATGGTGCGCTGTATAAAACCGCAAATTGGCGAAGTAATCCAAGACCCTGCCGCAGGCACGGCCGGCTTTTTAGTGGCTGCCGACCAATATATGCGCGATCAAACTGACGATTATTGTGATTTAGATTTAAAACAAACTGAGTTTCAAAAAAACAAAGCCTTTGTGGGCATTGAGTTAGTGCCCAATACCCGCCGTTTAGCCTTAATGAACTGTTTATTGCATGGCATGGAAGGCGACGATGAAGGCGTAGTGCATTTAGGCAATGCGCTGGGTGATGCCGGTAAAAACTTAAAAGCGGCCGACATTATTTTAGCTAACCCACCGTTTGGTACCAGTAAAGGCGGTGAAGCCAGCAATACGCGTGATGATTTAACTTATAAAACCAGTAATAAACAATTGGCGTTTTTACAACATATTTACCGCAATTTAAAACCCGGTGGCCGCGCCGCTGTGGTATTGCCCGACAACGTATTATTTGAAGCTGGCGTTGGCACAGAGGTGCGCCGCGATTTAATGCACAAATGTAACTTGCACACTATTTTGCGTTTACCCACAGGTATTTTTTACGCGCAAGGGGTAAAAACCAACGTATTGTTTTTTACCAAAGGCAGCGCAACCGACAAACACCAACAAGAAAACTGTACACAAAATGTTTGGGTATACGACTTACGGACTAACATGCCAAGTTTTGGTAAACGCACCCCGTTTGGCGATTCAAATATCGGTTTTACCGCTGAATGTTTTGGTAAAGATCCACACTTGGGCGCTTTTGAAAAAGTGTTTGCCCCTGTAGGTTGGGATTTATCCCGACAAGAAAAAATCGCCGAAATCCTCGCCGCTCGCACAGAAGGCGAATATAGTTTCAACGTGCAGGACGCAATAGTGTCGCCAGAGGCAGAGATGCCGGAAGCGACCGGTGCTGAACAAATTGCCGTTGATAAAGACGCAGCCGCAGAAAATAAAAATATTGACGACAAGTTATTGCATAGCCGCTGGCGTTGTTTTAGCCGTGAATGGATTAGCGAAAGCAAAGGCGACTCGTTGGATATTTCATGGTTAAAAGATAAAGACAGTGTTGATGCCGCCGATTTACCTGAGCCAGACGTATTAGCGCGTGAAGCGAAAGACGAACTCACCGCTGCGCTAAGTGAATTAGATGAGTTATTGGCAGCGTTAGGAGATACAAATTGATAGCAATACCTGCATCATGGAAACAAACTGAGCTAGGGGAGATATTGCTTTCTATAGTTGGGGGCGGTACTCCAAGTAAATCGAACCCAAGTTATTACCAAGGCAATATTCCTTGGATGAGTGTTAAGGATATGAACAAAAATATACTTAACGACACAGTGGATCATATTTCAGAAGAGGCTGTAGAGAATAGCAGCACAAATGTGATTCCACCGGGAACACCTATTATTGCTACCAGAATGAGCTTGGGTAAGATTGTTGTTGCCAATTTTGATACTGCGATTAATCAGGATTTGAAAGCTCTGTTTCCAGCAACAGGAGTCGAACGTAATTATTTGATTTATTGGTATAGGTCCATTTCGAGTAAAATTGAAGAGCTAGGAACGGGTACCACTGTTAAAGGTATTCGTTTAGAGGTTCTTAAATCGTTGGAATTTCCAATGGTTCCCCTAGCCGAACAAAAAGTGATTGCCGATAAACTCGACAAGCTGATAGCGCAGGTGGAAACCACCAAAGCCCGCCTTGACCGCATTCCACAAATCCTAAAAACCTTCCGCCAATCCGTCCTCTCCGCCGCTGTAAGTGGTAAGTTAACGGAAGAGTGGCGAGGAGAAAGTTTAACTATTGCGGATATTGCAGACTTTCAAAATGGGTATGCCTTTAAGAGTGATTGGTTCGAAACTAATGGTGAGTATCAAGTTATAAAGCTAGGGAATATCCGAGATGGATATTTAGCAATTGAAAATGCTGCTGCCTACTTGAAACGAGACATAGCAGAAGATTATATTCGCTTTACTCCAAACCGTGGCGATACTCTTATAAGTATGACGGGAACGAGATTCAAACAGGACTATGGCTTTGGCTGTTTAGTTGGGGATGAAACAAATTTACTAGTAAACCAAAGGGTTGGGCGATTAATCCCTGATAGGTCTGTTGTGCTTCCGGAGTTTCTGAACGTGTTTGTGCGATCAGAGCTTTTCAGGGGGCAATTTTTTAAAGGAGAAACTGGTGGGGTTAATCAGGGCAACGTAGGTTCTAAACACATTATGAGTATAAATGTTGAACTTCCTACGCTTGAAGAACAAACCCAAATCGTCCGCCGTGTCGAGGAACTATTCGCCTTCGCCGATAATATCGAGCAAAAAGCTAATGCGGCATTAGAGCGGGTAAATAAGCTAACCCAATCTATTTTAGCCAAAGCTTTTCGCGGTGAGCTGACCGCCGAGTGGCGCGCACAAAACCCTGAGTTAATTAGCGGCGACAACAGCGCCGAGGCATTACTGACGAAAATTAAAGCAGAACGTGAGGCAATGAAACCGAGCAAAAAAACAAGCAAGAAAAAGACATAACGGCTCTAAAAAGGGAAAGTTAAACAGCGAAAAACCTCGATGCACTCACCGAGGTTATAACGCTGTTTGGGTACACCAAATAACCAAGGCAAGTAACGGTGAACAAACTGATTAACCAATTCGCTCAATTAGAAAAAAGCACATTTTGGGCATAAGTTAACTTATAAATTTTGACTTTTATTCTCTGAATTGTGAGATGAAATATACAGAGTTCATAGCCATATCGAAATCTAAGTTAGCGATTTAAATTATTCATCATTTTAAGGGTAATTTGATTAAATAAACTTAGCTCTTCAGGGGTTAAGCCAGCTTGCATTTGTGCCAAAATTTGTTGCTCTGCCTGCTTTATGGTCTGGGTCAGTTGTTTACCTTGTTCCGTTAAAACTAATAACTGACTGCGTTTATCTAACGGGTTTTCTTGTTTAGTTACTAGACCATTAAAAATTAACTCTTTGAGCAAACGGGCAATTTGCGCTTTATCCCGGCCTAATAATTTTACCAATTCATTGGCTGTTGCTTCACTTTTTGGCAATCTCGCTAATATATTAATCACACGAACATGCATCCCGGTTAAACCTAGCTCCCGAGCATTTACCGCATGCCGAATGTTTTTTTTGTATTGATGAATAAGCCCCATCAAAGATTCTTGTATGCCTGTTTCTTTTTTCATACGCGCCATAAATTAGTTGACATTATCTACCAAATAAATGTAAATTCAATTTAGTAGATAATATCAACTAAATTGAATTTAAGCTAGGAGTAAACATGCAGCAACCCAAAAAAGGTCAATTAAGACAAACCCATATTAGCCAAATTAGTGTTTTGTCTAATCATCTACTGCGTATCAGTCTATCCGGTGAGGCATTAATTGGTTTTCCCGAAGACGCGGCTGGTGATTATTTTAAGCTGTTTATTTGCGAGCCAAATGAGCAACCGACTATGCAAAGTATTAAACGTTCATATACGATTAAAGAATTTAGCTCTGTAAATCAAACTCTAATATTTGATGCTGTGATTAATCGCCATAACGGACCGGCAACAAACTGGGTTAGGCAGGCTAAAGTTGGTGATACCGCTTATATTGCCGGACCGGGCCCCAAAAAATTAGTAACCTTTAATGCCAGCCAATACATTTTAATTGGAGATATTACGTCAGTGAATGCGATTCGCCAGTATTTAACTTTAATCCACTCAGCAGCCAAAGTTGATGTTTATATTATGGCTCCCACAGAGCAAGATAAGCAGGCTTATTTAGCCGACAGATTTTGTGCACAAAACCCGAATCAGCAAGTTCACTGGTTGGTTAGCGAGGAGCAAACCATTAATAATCAAACGCTGTTGCAGGCAATTCAACAACATGAACAATTAAAACCTGACACTCAAGTTTTTATGGCATGTGAAGCGAGTTGTGTGCGCCAAATTAAAAGCTATTTAACTGAAAACTTAAATTTGCCACGCCAACAAATTGCGGCCAGTGCTTACTGGAAACAAGGGTTAAATTCAGATCAATTATCCATTGAAAAAAGAGCTGAACAACAATAGCGTTAATCAGCTTAACAAAAGCTGATTTTTCCAGCACTTTTTAGAGTTTAAGTTTTATATTTGATTTAAAATTTTCGCCATCACCCAAGCGGTATGTAAAGCCGTTTTGCCGTTAGATGGATGCGGTTTTCCGCTAATTAATTGATTTTTAATATTTTCAACATGATCAAGCTGAACATTTTCGGGATGTTCTATCATCACTTGCTCAGTGCCTGACTCGGTTCGCCAAATAACCGGCGAATCAGTAAAAATAGAAAATTCAATTTCCCCTTTATCGCCCATAATAGTTACTTTATCAACCGCACTAAATGCAGCAAAGTTCCAACTTGCCGATCCGGTTACGCCCAACTGATGAACCCAGCTTGCCGTGACTGCATCGAATGCAGAATAAAGCTGCTGCTGATTCACTGCAAAGCCATTAACCTGTTTAAACTCACCTAATAACGCGCTGAATAAATCTAACCCGTGGCTGGCGAGATCATCAAAATAGCCGGCTGGAGCAACCCGTTTATCGGTTCGCCAGTTGTATTGGCCAGATAAATCCAAGTTGCTGGCAGGTTTGTGTAGAGTCCAATGAATGGTTCTAATTTCACCAATTACATTTTGTTCTAGCAAAGCTTTTACTTTTAAAAAACGAGGTAAAGACCGACGATAATAAGCAACAAACAACGGCAGTTTTGCCTGTTCAAATGCGGTTACTATCGCCAAACTATCTGCATAACTTGGCGCAAGTGGCTTTTCAATACAGGCTATTTTACCGGCAGCCGCCACTTTTAAAGCATATTCTTTATGAGAATCGGGCGGCGTAGCAATATAAACTGCATCAATATCAGGGTGATGAATTAATTCATCGGCATTGTCAAAATACAATTCAACGTGATGGCGCTGAGCATAATCTTTCGCAAGTTCGGCGTTTCTTCGCATCACAGCTTTAAGCTCAAACTCTGCCACTTTTTGATAAGCAGGGCCACTTTTAACCTCGGTAACATTACCACAGCCAATAATGCCCCAGCGTATATTTTTTCTCATATTATTCTCACTTATCCAGATAAGCATGTTGCCATAGCCATTGTGCTAAATCATTTTCGTCACTTTCGACGACTAATCTCAGCTTGTTTTTTCCTTGTATATCTAACTTAATTTCGCTGTCAGTTTTATGTGCTTGGCGATATACCAATTTGTCATCAGCCCAAATTTTAACTTGGTAACTTGGATTGAGTGAAGTTAGCTCGCTTAACTGAGTTGAAAATATTTTATACTTTGAGTTTAGGTCTAACACTAATTCTGTTTTATTAGATGTGACTAAAGTATTTAATAATTTTTTGCCTTGTTTAGTTAAAACCTCGCCCGTTAATGTTTGATTAACTCTAGCTGGGATATATTGATTATTTAAATCCAAATAAGGGTTTAAATAATCTTTAGAGCGAACCTCAATTGCTCCCGGAATGTCTGCTAAATAAGTTCGGTTTAATACTTGAGGCTCAGCATCAATTACATATAAAGCGGATGCTTTTGGCGCAAGCGCTTGTTTAAAGTTAGTTACGTCAACCCTGTCGCTTTTCCCTGACCAAAGGTTAGTTAAATTAGCTTGAGAATTTGCTTTAAAATTTAAATCAGCCAAATTTAAACTAAGTGATATATGTTTATCCGAGCGGTTGGCAAACAAAATTGCTTTTTGTTTATTTGCCAATGTTTTAACTAAAATAATTGAATCTTCAGACTGTTGAAAGATAACGGCTTGATGCCCTGCTTTATCCTGATTTAGGGCAATTACTTTTGGGTTTTTAACTAGCTCGATTAATTCAGGTGTCCACTTTGTCAAATCTGAACTTAAGATCAAGGGGGCATTTAACATCGCCCATAAAGAAAAATGAGTTTGAGCTGCAATTAAATGATCAGCATCAAAATCTTTATTGCCAATTTCAAGCATATCAGGATCATTCCACTGACCCGGACTTGAAAATAAAGCACGCCCAGAGGCACTATCAAAGTTATGCCACATAGACGCCCAATTAGATCGAATATCTGCGCTAGTTCGCCAACTTTGTCCGTATTGATAAGCCCAATCAGATACCCGACCTTCTCCCCAAGCACAAATAGAAACAAATTGCTGATTTAAGTTGAGATTATCTAAAGCTTTATCTAAATCTGCATATAAAGATTCAATTTTAACTATATTGGATTGTTGCGCTTGACCTCGAATAATTAACGGTGGGTAGGCGGCATATTGACCAGATTTAACATGTTTTTTATCCTCGCTATAATCAGCAAGCCCACATGCATCTACTTTAATATAATCAAATTTCCACTCATTAAAAAATCGATTTAGGTCTGCTTCTACATGCCCCATTAAACCCACTTCGCGTTCTTGAATATTACCGACCGGTAAATTAGGACTTTTTGAGTCCCACGCCTGTGAGCAAACATTACGACCTATATCTGTATATATACCTGCTTTGTATCCCATCTCATGCAATGTATTGGTGTAAGGGAGAAAACTGGTTGAACCATCCGGCATTTGAGCACTTGGGAACATACTGGTACGAATAATATGCTGACCATTGCTGTCCCGTTTAAGCCACCAGCCATCATCCATATTGATATATTGATAACCAGCCGCTTGCAGTCCTTCTTTCTTCATAACGTCGGCAATAGCTAAAATTTTTGCTTCATTAACTTCGGTACGAAATGCATTCCACGGATTCCAACCCATAGGTGGCGTTTGATTTATAGATTTATGATGAATCTCAACTGATTGAGGTAAGCTATTTGCTGGCGGCGATATTTGTTGGCAACCTAGAATCGACAGTACACATAAAATAGCCAAGTAACTTATATTTTTATTATTTTTCATTCTGATTCCCTTACTTGTATATTGATATAGATAAATTAAAATGTGCTTTTCTAAGCTGGCAATCGACCTAGATCTTATCTTTATTTAAAGCGGTTCAATAAAGTAATATATTTTTGCTTACTCTTATTGAATATAATTTTTTAGTTTCAACCTATCAAAGCTCTAATTATATTCTAAAACTTGCTGCAAGTATTTTTAGCTTCAATATGAAGATGCAACTTGATGAAACGCATTTAAAAAGACATCGTTATCATTAAATCTAATACTTTCAATTGATATATGAGGATTCTGATATAACAATATCTATCTTATTTAACTTGAACCATCCCTACCCAGTATTGTATTACAGACCTATGAAAGAATTTATAATAATTCAAGTTATTGTTATATTGCGTTCTGAGTTTCACACATAGATGCAGCAAAACGCTTACCCATTTCCTGTGCTGATTGTGCGTCAAAATGTAATTGATCGCCTTTGTCAGTTAATCCTTTGGAGCTGGCAAAACCCACTTTAGTCGATTCATCTGCAACTTGTTTAATTGCGGCGCGAACATCCACGGCATAAGGATAATCTTGTTGATCGATAAAATAACCAATCTCACCCACCACAACCGCCAAATCAGGCTGATTTAGATCTGCTCTTAAACTATTAATCATGGCTTTAAGCTGCTGAGCATAAATACTTGATTTTGCACTCTTATCACTGTCGGATTCACCTTGTAGCCAAATCATCCCTTTAATTGTGCCGTACTGACTAGCGATTTTGGCTTTTTGTAAAGCCTGTTCATATAAATCGCCTCCTTTAACCCAGCGTCGGATTGGTGTTCCGCCTACAGCGGTTGGCACCAGACCGATTTTATTTTCACATCCAGCATTGATTAACGCATTGGCAAAACTAATGCCCGGCCCAATACCTGGCTCTGTACGACCTGTTTTTTTGTGAATCGGATCTCTGGCTACACGCCATTCATTATCTTCGTTAAGTGTTAATACTTTTGGATTATCCACTTGTTGATCTAGTGTTCGAGTATCGCGCCCAGCCATGTTAGACTGCCCCATTAACAAATAAATACTGGGGTGATTTTGAGGTTGTGAAGTGGGTAAATTAGCGCAACTGGTTAAACTCACTAAAATAAATAATCCGCTAATTAATACGGTTAGTTTGTTGAATTTTCGATATATCCACATTTGCATAAACCTTATAAATAATTGTATTTTGCTCAGTTGAAAAATAAGAAAATATCCGTTGATTCGAACGCTCATGCCTAAACACTCATCGTTTTTGCATTGAGGTAAAAAAACCGGAACTGCGCATAATAAAATATGCCCGTTGGAACGTAAAATAAGCTAGGTTTGTATTTTTAATCCAATTGTTGAGGAATTTACTTCAACATTTCTTATAAACAGTTCAAGTTAAAAAGAAAAAAGGCCCAAAATATGGGCCAAAAAGTTTATTACACAAGCAGGGCTGATTTATAAAAAACCAATCAACTTCACCTAAGCTTTACGCAGGATTTGAAAGCTATATAAAAATTGATATACCTACTTTAAAAATACATTACAACAGGTAAAGGGGGTTGTGTTTACAGTTTTTCGGAGACCATAAAGCTCATTACCCAATGTATTTCCGTAATAAACAAAAACGTTTATTCAACAGTTAAATTTTAATATTTTTACAATCGTTGTCAATCATTTTCCATCAAAAACATATAATTTATTAAACCTATTGGTCAGTTCTTGCTTGATTAATGACAACCTCTTATCCATTAAGTTAAATTCTTCTATGTTCTTAATGTATTTTTTTGACCATCGTCGTCTTTTTATTAGAATGAACCTCTAATACCTAAAGTAATGGTACGGCCACTGTAATAGGCATAATTTTTTCTTGATTTACCATCACCATATAAACCTTCTGGATTAGGGTAATATTGATATTCAAGTACATTATTTAAATTAGAGCCTTCTAATCTGAGTTCCAATGAATCCGTCAATTTATATCCGAAGCTGGCATCTAAGTAGCCAACACCCGCTTGTACTCGATTTAAATCATTGCCGCGGTTAAGAGGATCAACATATTTATCACTCTTGTAAGCATAAGAAATACGCATGCCAATTGGCCCATCCTCATAAAATCCTGCTAGCGTATAGCCGTATTTTGGAATAGTCGGAATATTGAATACTTTGCCACTATTTGCAACCCAGTTGGCTGATTTAGTATCAACATTGGTATAACTGGCCATCGCCCCTATCTTGTCAAAAGGTTCAGGTAAAAAGGTAAAGTTTTGCTGATAAGCAATTTCAAATCCTTTTAAGTCCTGCTCTGCGCCATTTACGTAGCTGTTTAGTGTAATATCTAAATCCGGCGGAATTTCACCTGTATCAGGATCAACAAAAATAGCCCCTAGCGAGGTATCCGGTAACTTGAGCGATTCAAAGCTGACTATTTCACTAGTCGCCACGGCCTGATCTTTAATATTCTTCCAAAATGCACCTATGCTTAATAAACCACCATCATCAAAGTACCATTCTAAAGAAATATCTTTTGATAAAGACGCTTCCGGCGTTAAATCTGGGTTGCCTGATGTAGCTACATTTTTGAACGGATCAGGAATCACTAAGTTTGCAGCAATTAAATTCAAACCAACACGGGTAATCGTTTTACCGATTGATGCTCTGACCACTAAATCTTCCGATAAATCGTAAGAGGCATTAAGTGAAGGGAGGAAAGTAGAATATTCACCATAATTGGTATTTGGCACGTATTCACCATTATCAAGCGTATAATTATCCGCCATTACTTCAGTTTTAGAGTATCTAGCGCCCACATTGAGTTTTAGCTCACGTTGATATATTTCACCTTGTATATCGGTTTGTAAAAATAAAGAGGTGACCTTCTCTTCAGCAACAAACGATGAACTATAATTAATATCAGCATTTTTATAGGCTTGCTTTGGTTTGAACACATTTAAAATGGTGTCTCTGGAATAAGTAGACCAAGATTTTGGAAAGTCTGAACCAGCATCTTTAGCATAGGGATCAATCGGCATATCATTATCCATAAAAGATAAGCGTTCTTCATTGCTCATCTCGTTAAAGCTTTTTCCATTAGCAATAATCTGAGCTTTACCAATTGTTGTTGCATTTTTTCCTGTGCTGGTTTTGGTTGATATATTTTGACTAACACCAGATTTAATATTGCCGTACCATCCATCAAGCTCATACAACCACTTAAGCTCTAATAACGCCATTTCATCTTTGTCTTCTTCTTTAAATTGATTAAAGGTCAGATCGGTGGGTAAATTCCAGCTTGAAGTATCAGTGAAATCTCGATCATAAGTGAGAGTCGGATAAACTGTACTCTTGCTGGCATCAATGACAGAAGTAACACCATCAGCTTGGTTAATCAGTAAGTCATGATCAATCATAGCTTCACTTTTAGAGGAAGTAAGTTGACCTCTTAACGAAAGATCATCATTAATATAATAATTTGCTCTTAAATTATAATTGGCAAAATCACTCTCACTATCGTATAAGTAACCTGTTGAAAAATAAGTCGTATTACCGAATTGACCATATAAATTATTATTTTCATCAATCCATACATCCATAGGTACTATACCTGGCACGCCATTTTGTCCAGAGTTTCGAATTGCAATACCAAAAGTATACTCATCCCGTCTGTCTTTTAACTTAGCCATCAAACTATCTAAACTAATATCTAAATTATCTGTTTTATACTGTAATGAAAGTACAGTCGACAAACGCTCTCTGTTATTTTCAGAAGCATAAACTCGATGGAAGCGTGGCAGAAACGCATTATCAACTTCTTCTTGAGTTAAATTTCCTAAATCTGCCCGTGGGTCATCATAGTCAATCTCAAACCGGAAAGTGCCCGCCCTTTCTCTGCCTAACGCATTCGTATTATATTGACCAGTAGTTTCATATCCTGAACGAATATTTGTCGCTTTAGCGTAAGCTAATCCAACTAAAGCACCAAAATTCCCCCAAGTATTTCCATACATAAATGACCCTTTAGGGTTAACTACTTCAGATGCATCATTGTAACTTGCATTAATAGTATACCGGCTAAATTCCTCACCGGTTCCATCAAAAGGACGAGGCGTTTGTAGGTTAACTGTACCGCCTATACCGCCTTCGGTAAGCTCGGCTAATGAGCTTTTATAAACGGTTACTTGTCCAAACAGTTCAGACGGAAATACATCGTAGTTAAAATCACGAGTAGAAGTCCCAACATTAACACCTGAAGTGGTATGCACTGGCGCGCCATTGATGGTAGTTACGGCGTATGATGAGTCCAAGCCTCTAATTGTAATACGATTGCCTTCATTACTGGCACCTTCACGTTCTAAATATACGCCCGGAATTCTTTGTAATGATTCAGCAACGTTAGCATCTGGAAATTTCCCTATATCTTCAGCAACAACAGCATCAACTAAACCCGTTTTTTCGCGTTTTATTGATATCGATTTAGCCAAACTTTGGCGAATACCTTTAACTTGAATGGTTTCAGTTGAAGCATTTTGATTGTTTGATTCAACCTCTTGCGCAAATACATAGCCAGTTTGAGCACTTGCCAAAGCACACATGATGGCCAAAGACATTTTAGTTTTTATCATTTTCATAAACCATATAATTTTTAGTAGAAAAAGCTTGGTTGCATACCAAGCTTATTGAGCTAGCTTAAAAAGCTAATTTTTAAAAAACACGACAGGCACTGGTTAGCTGCGCATCATCAAAACTTAAATCTGCGATCACCTGAGTAACTTTAAAACCTAGAGTTAAATCGCCTTTAGCTGACTTTTTACTGGTGAGTACGGCAACACCATGTTCATCTGTTATGCCTTGAACTGTCTCATCAATACTGCCGTTAAATTGCCCATAAATTTTTGCTCCACTTACGGTTTCGCCTAAATTATTAACAATGGTAATTGTTGCCTGTGCTTGTTTTTGGTGTTGATGTGCTTTAGGTACTAAGCCCAATAATTTATAAATCCAGTTAACTTTTGCAGAAGGCGTTTGTTTTGCAAAACTGCTCAGCATAATATCTTGCACGACAACGCTGGCAGGCAGTGGATTAAGCGGTGTGGCAGACACAAGATTGGAATAAGCTGATTCTTCACCGCCTTCAACAACGGTAGTGACAACATAAAAATATTCTGTTGCATTTTGCACGCTAGAATCAGTGTAACTGCTGGAGGTTAAATCAGCGGCGATTTGCTCAAACGGGCCTTGTTGAGTAGTCGAGCGGTATAAATTGTATCCTGTAAAATAGGTTTCTGCGCTTGCATCCCAACTTAAATTAACTTGTTGAACGTCTGCGCTGGTTGTTAGACCAGTAGGTGCTGTCGGCGCAGATTCAAATGCGCCTAAATCAGGTGATGTACCGTTATACGGTGAACCTATGTCGGTTCCTGCATCAATTAAATCGCTATCCTGACTTAAATGGGCATAAGTTATATCCGGCAAATCGCCATTTGCTTTACGTGGAGCTGTTAGTTGTGATTCATCTAGGCTAATAAAATCATCTGCGGTGACTGTCACCGCAAGATCAAAATAATTATGCGATAAATCATTATCTGCCGCAGAACCTAAATTAGCGACTTCGCTACTTCTCGCATCAAACCCTAAATTGTTACGCATATAGTGGCTATAGCCGGGTACGTCTGTTGTATTGTCTGGGGTAGTAGACAACATATTGTAGTTATAGCGATTCGCAATTGCGGTGTTATTAATCCAATCCTGCCCGTCTATATGGTGGTTGGCATAAAAACCACCGGATTTATTGCCAACAGCCAAACAGTTTTTAACGATATGACGAGGCACTGGATTAGTCGGAAAATCAATTTTACCGTCACGTCCATAACCGCCGGCTTTAAACCCATTACCATCGCCCAAACTATTAAAATCAGCATCGTAACCGTTATAAAATGCCCAGCTATTTTCTACTGTAACGACCGTATTTGCGCTAATAAAATCAAAACCATCATCGCTGTTAAACCATGCCCGACTACCACGAATAATATTACCAGAGCTGGAAGTGTCAGGGTGCGCCCCAAAACCGTCAATATTACCGTGAGAATTAGCATCTAGCCCTTTATTACGGTATGCATCGACATTTAAAACTAAATTATCGCTACCTTTAGCTAAATACCAACCAATTGCCATGTTGTCGTAAATCGCTAAATTTTCGAATAAGTTTCTGTCCCCACCATTCACCCGAATTGCTGTAGACTGAGTTCTTTTATAATCAATCGTGATCTGAACGCCGGTAATATCAAACCCTTGAAAAACGTTGTCATCCCCTTCAATTAAAAAAGCAACTACTCGTAAATCCTGTGGTTTAACATTCGTAAAATCAAAAACCGGACGTTCACCCTGATACGCAATATAACGAATCCCATCTTTATCTATTGTATTTACATAACTGCGGGCGCTATCTGTACTGGTAATATTTGAGTTATCCAAATAATAAGTACCACCACGTAAATATACAGTATCCCCCGCTGATGCCGCATTTTGTGCCGCCATTATGGTTGCAAAAGGCGCGGATAAACTACCCGCGTTAGTGTCTGAGCCATTTGGCGCTATATAAAAATCCGCTGCCAAAGTAGCAAGAGGCAAAAAGCTGAGCCAGCTCAAAGCCATAACATATTTATTCAATTTCATTTCCAAGCCTCTGTTAGTTAAAATTACCATCGTTATCATTTTGAATTAAAAAATAAGCCAAAACTTAAATAATTGGCTATTTTTGATTATATTAGATCGATAAAGATTGAATTTAAAGCTTTAAGTTTGATTTTTTGTTAAATAATTTTAAATATGTTTCGTTTTTATATACAATCCAAATTAGAGCTGTCGATTATGTAGACGGATCACTGTGGTTATGCACAAGTTTGTTGCTCAGAATCTGTGGCTGGCTGTGTTGAAGTAGATATTGCGGATGAATCAAGACAAGGGTTACCATCAATTAACAATCAGTGACCGTAAGGCCAGTCAAAAAGTGAGCCTGAGTATGGAACCTATGATGACCGCAGTGATGTTGATAGGCTTAGGGATGATTTAAGATCTGCTAGGAGTAAAAACCGGACGCCGAAGCAACAAGAATCAAATTCTAGACCGCCCAAGCCATATAGTTCTGCACAATGGGTTAAATTACCAAATGGCAAACACGCTTAGGTTGATCAAAAGACTGCAATGGAGATTGGTTCAAGAGGAGGTCATAATGTCGCTCTTGAACGGTGCAGTATGTTCCAAGATTGTATGAGTAAAATGAATAGTGTTGCTTTTATGATGGTGCAAAGTTTAGATAAAACACCAATCAAAGATATCGAAGTAGAGCTACCAAAATATGGTAAATTACCAATACCTAACCCTGCAGCTGAAGTCTCTATCTCAAACTTTTGCTCGTCACTTTACGCTTCTGAATGCGGAGCTACAGGTAAGTAATATGAAATTAGGTCTTTTTATATTTTTTATGAGCTTTTTTTGCACTGGTACGGAAATTAACAAAGATCCTGTTTACGCAGCAATTATTAAAGCTCACCTAATGCAGGGTAATGAGACCGAAGCAATAAAGGTAATATCCTACATGAAAAATGTGAACTATAAATATAGTTCACATGTAACCTTATTTAGTTTAGCTGGAAACATGTAGGCAAATAAGCTTGTTAACGCCTTATTAGAAAAGGGGATTAATTTTAGAGATTTGAATAATAGGGCTGCAATTAACTCTGCATGTATAAACTCAAATTTATCATTGATTCAGTTAGTGGTTGATCATGGTTTAGTTGCTGATTACTTTATTACTGATGCTGGGGAAATACCGAGTTGTATGGATTTTTCTTTGAGTAATGGCAATGATAAATTGTTTGAACTTATCATGGTTTATGGCGCAGGACAGAGTAGAGATAATTTTTGTACGGAATCATTAGCATCAAAAATAAGTAAAATAGAATTTCAAGCTATTTTTAAAAAAGCTTGCAAGCTAAGATTATAAAATTAAATTTATTTTGATTCTTAGAATGCTAAAAAGTGACATTTTACTAGCAGGGTTATACACCCTATGGTCGCTTAAAATGTCTCCTTCTCGCTCAAAGCTGTTGTTTAAATAACTGAAAATAAGATACTTTTAGGTTAACTTTGAGTACAGAGCGGACATTCACAAGTCATCCTGGGTTTGTAAAGACAGCTAATGGAAAAGGAAACCATCAGGGCACCTACACGACTTATTGCAATTCACGTTGCGTAAATGCAGCTATTAACAGTGGCAAGAAAGAAATTGATACTGCATGGGCTCGCGCGAATGGTTTTTCAGGTTAGAATATGATCTACAAAGTCAGCAAATCGCTCATTGAAGGCACTATTTATTGATCTTTATCGGCCCAGCCGAGGCGCGGGTAATAAGTTCACATTTAAATTCAATATCTTGCTCGCTAATATCCTGCTTTTTGATTTTTTTAACGAGCTGGTTTACTGCGGTTTGGGCGAGTTCAAAAATAGGCTGGCGCAAAGTTGTAATTGATGGCCAGATTTGTTGTGACACTGGCGTGTCGTCATAGCCGACAACAGATAAATCAGTTGGTACATTAATCCCAAGTTGTGCAGCTACTTTTAAAACACCTGCGGCCATATAATCATTGCTAGAAAAAATCGCGGTTGGTTTATCTTTTTGGATCAGTAGCTTACGTGCAGCTTCTTCACCAGATGCAAAGGTAAATGCCCCTTCTTTTACAAAAGTTGGATTAACTTCAATATCCCAAGATTTCATCGCTTCTAAAAACCCAAGATAACGTTTTTCAGTTGCACCAAAATCTGGATGGCCTTTAATAAAAGCGATTTTGGTATGGCCTAATGAGATCAAATGATTCGTCATTTCAATTGCGGCTAACTTGTCGTTACAATAAACGCCGGGCGAATTTTTATCCTCGCGAAAAGTTGAAATGCGGGCAAATGGCATTCCTTTTTTAACTAATAACTCACGCACTGCTTGATTGTCACAAACCGGATGCGTTAATAGTAAACCATCCTGTGGTGTATGCTCAATCAAGTCTTCGATGATTTCGAGCAAATTCGGATCTTTATAATCACAAGGCTGCAATTGCAAATGATAACCCAATTTACTGCACTGAGATAAAATCCCGTTTTGTAATTCGTAGATATAGCCCGGATTAGGGTTTGAATAAATTAAAGTAACAACAAATGATTGATTACTGCGCAAACCACAGGCAAGCGGATTGCGTTTAAATTTAAGCTCTGCAACCGCTTTTTCTACTTTTTCTTTAGTGCTGGGTTTAACTCTTGGCTCGTCGTTTAAAACTCGGGATACAGTTTTTACTGAAACTCCCGCTTTTTCTGCGACATCTTTTATTGTTGCTTTTGCCACTATACTTCCTTAAACGTTATCGTTGTCATTTCATGCCAATCAAAGATAAAACGTTTACCCTTTAAACTCAAGTGATTTATGTATAGAAAGTAATACTAATTTCTCAGTTATAAAAAGAATAAGCCTATTTTAACAGACTTTATACCCGTGTAACTTACAGCTACACGGGTATGTCCCAAATTGCTTGGGTATATCAAAGAAGAGTTATTTACCCAAATGTTCGCCAATTAAGGCAAGGTTTTGAATGGCGGCTAGGCCCCATTGCGCTGCGCCGTTAGTTGAAACCCAAGTGGCTTCGTCTACTGGGTTTAATACATTAGGGCCGCTAATGTGCTCTAAGCCTAGCTTTTCATCAATCCACCAGCGATCAGCAAACTCTTTCCATGCACGTTTAGCGAGTTTGGCGTCTTTTTCATGGTACGCTGTATTAGCTGTAATCCGTGAATGACCGACCCTTAAATTGCCTTTTTTATAAGTGCCGATTGCCTCGCGCTGAACCGCTTCCGGTGCGTTATAAATACGACCGTACTTGAGCCACGCCGCTTTGTATTCAGGCACATCAATTAATTGATTTAGCTCTGCATTAATTTCAATTAAGCCAAATACTGAGCGTAAATGTGAAAAGTTAGGTCCTTTGTCAGGATAGGCAATTAAGGTTTGATTTTTAACATCGTAAGCAAAACCACCAGCCCAGAACCCTTGCGGATGATTGCCAATGACTTTCATCGCGTTTTCAAGTCGCTTTTTATATTTGTTATCGCCAGTACGTTCCCAAGCAGTTAACCAGTTAGCCGCGGTTGCACTCCAGTCGGTACCGCCATCAATATGCGAATATTTTGGGTTTGGATCGAGTTTGGCTACTTTTCTGCCTGCTCTTAATGTTGCTAGAGCCTGATCGGCATTCGTCACCTCGGTTAATACATCACCGGTTCTGTCATCTGCGGTTAAATAATAATGGAAACGACGATAAGCTGAGGTGCTAACCCTTAATTGTTTAGCACTACACCCCCAATGTTGGACATTGTGGCGAGTTCCGAATCCTTTAAAACGACCTGCATGATAAATATCCACATCGCGGGTATGGCGGGTCATTGCTTCAATTAAACGGAATGTTTTTGCATCGCCAGTACGTAAAAACGATAGCCATAACCATAAATCCGGCGATAATTCTGAGTTATCCCATGCAAACCCCCCAATGTCATAACGCCAGACATGGCGATCTGAATCATAAGTATGCATCACATCGCCATAGTTCCAGAATCCGTACCAATGGCGCTGATCAACTTGTTTATGGTAATAATCCACCAATAAATCGAGCCTGTCTTCAATGGTACGTTTTTCTGGGGTTGATCTATCCGGTAAGCTAAATAATCCACCAAAAATCCCAGAAGCTAAATAATCCTGCGGCGCTGCAATAATTTGTCCGGGTTGGGCAATCACTTGCGCCATCTCAACCGTATCCTGACGTGCTGGAGTTGTATCTAAAATCGCTAAGCTAAAGTCTGTGGTGCGGGCAACTCCATAAGCTGTGCCAAATCCCGGTTCATAATCTTCATACGTGATATTGAGCGCATCCAGTTGTTTATCATAGGTGTCTTGTCCCATGCCGTCGTGATAAAAACGCACATCCATGGCCGGCGCTTCCGGTGAATAATACCACAGGGTTGCTTCTGAAATATCGTCCCCTGCGCCGCGTATATCAACTTGTACCGGATGCAGTTGCCAGAAGTCGCGCATCCCAAATAATACGCCACCGGATACGCCGCCTAGGTAGGTGCTGCCGTTGGCTCTGTGGCCTTGGTCTGCATCTATCCACGCATGGCCTGCTTTGGTGCGTTTTTTAAT
>NZ_JAOPFU010000089.1 GCF_025515275.1 Catenovulum sp. 2E275 | reverse complement strand
TCGAACTACTGCAAAAGAAGGCCTTAGTTGCAGCTAGGGCTTGGGTCTCACTTTACCTTAAATCATTAATTTGGTGGGGTTATTATCCATACAAGTTACTCAAAAGGACGCAAAACGCTTGGCTTGTGCTCCTTCGTCGCTAATTATAGCCAAGCATTTTTGCGCCCATTAGTAAGGCGTTAGCTTTTAGTCCAACCAAGGAGAGTAAAGATGAGAAAACTAGTACTTCTAATATTGTTTATGGCATGTGGTGGTGCAAATGCGGCGGGGCTATCGGCTGATGCATTGGAGCCGGTGTCCCTGAGCGTCAAGGATGTAGAGAAACTCAACAAGCAGAATGAGTTGATTTTGCCAACCTTTAATCAACTAGATCTTGCTCAGAGGTCAAAGTTTGCTCTTTATGAGCTAGCAAACCACGAAGTAATTACCAATACATATGTATTTAAAGCCGACGGAAAATTGGAGTATCTGGGGTCTAAGCTTGCCGCTAGCGGTCAGAAAATACTTTTTCAGCAGGACTATACAAGCTACAAAAATGTTGATGTGAACGGAAAGAGGAAGAAGGTCGGAATTCTACTCAGACTCGAAGCAGAATTGGTTACTAAGAAAGCCGATCTTAATCTCAATGGTATATTTGCTATTGGCGCAGCAGCTTCAAGTGGCTCAGCATCAGGCAGACTAAGACTAAAAGTATACGGCCTTTCAGGTGAAGCAATCTCTTTAGCAATTCCTGCTCCTAGTGATATTTCAGAACAGTCACTTCTAAACGCGTTTACGGCAATTGCTACGATTAAGTCAAAGATATATGAGGATAATGTATTTGTAATTCCTCAAGATATCCCCGAACTCCCGTTTGAACTAGGTAGAAATCAAAGCTAACTAGGCTGTAAACCGGATCCAAATTACTACGCGGTTGTTTGTGCATTCGCATCGCTCACTGTCGCACAAACAACCGCTCCGTAACTCGGCCCGGTTACAGCAGCGTTATAACCACATGGAGAGTTTTGGTGTTTACCTACCAAAAAGATAATTCACAATATATCTATCACTATACAAAATCAAAAACAGCGATAGACCATATATTGAATGATGGAACTCTTAAATTTTCTTCTTTTTCTAAAACCAATGATCCAAAAGAAACTAAAAATTGGTTTTTTATGCCAGGCACTAATGAAGGAAGAAGTTTAGATAAATACAATCCTGATATCTTGTCTAAATTGCTAAATCCATATTTTAAAGAAGCTACTCAATTACTTTGTTTTTCAAAAGATGGAAACTTAACTGGTAACCACATGGTAGACAATCCACGCAGAGGCTTCTGTAAGCCGAGGATGTGGGCTCAATACGGTGATAATCATGCTGGAGTGTGCTTGATATTCGATTTTAAAAGGTTTTCTGAATTGTTTTTTGAGCAATTTAGTAAAATGACTTATCACTGCGACAATGTTGATTATGAGGATCGATTGTTAGCTGATATTCAAATGGAACAAGCATTCATAATTAACGTAGATCATTTAGAGAGGCGAGGTGAAAAAGATTATGCTTATGACCATTTACTCAAACATAAGAAACGTCTCTATTTTGAAAAAGCAAAAGACTGGGAAAATGAAGCTGAATATCGATTTGTGGTTTTTGAGTGTCAAAAAGAACTATTTTTTTCTTTTAAAAACTCATTAAGTGGTATTCTTTTTGGAGAGGGTTGCAGTGATTCAGATATTTCAAAAATTGTTCAGTTAACTAAAAATTCTTGTGTCCAATACCAACAATTGAAGTGGCGTAATTGTACTCCATGGTTTGACTTCGGGCGTATGTCGTGGTTATAACAAACAACTCATGTGGGACTGCTAAAGCTTGGCTCGGTTCCGCTTCGCTACACATTTTAGCCAAGCTTTATCAGCCCCATAGTTGGGCGTTGCTTGTATAAAAACGAACAGGAAGACTTTAATTATAGGCTATGCAGAATATTTTGCTGTATATTTAATCAGTATAAGTTCTGCGTTTTTTAGAGCAATAAAGTCTAGCAAAGAAACTTGACGGGGCTATACTGTTTTTCATTACCCTTAAGATTAACTCTAGGCTGTTGGAAGAGTTCGTGGTTCTTCACAATCAGACCAAGAGTTAATCTTAAGGATCTGAAATTCCCGCCAATAGCTCATTTTTTGGTTTTTAATTCGCAGTTTAAAGCGCACTAACGTGCAAACTGCCAAGCAACAAGAAAAATCAAAGGGTTATTTATAAACGATTCTCTAAATGCTATAAATAACCTTTGTTTTAAGCGTTAAATCCAAGGAGTCAATTTGAGCACGATTTACCATTACTGTGGAATTAATGCTTTTTTTAATATCATCCGAAACAAAAAGCTCTGGGTATCCGCAGCTAATAATCTGAATGATTATAAAGAAGTGGATTGGTTTATTGACAAAGCCAGGAATAAACTATCACAGGCAGTCAGACCTGAGAATCAAGACTACTTAAATGAGTTTTGGCTGCATAGATCTGTTAATTCGCCAATGCCTTATATCTGTAGCTTTTCAAAAAATGGTGATTTGCTTAGCCAGTGGAGAGCGTATGCTGATGATGGTTCTGGTTTGGCCATCGGATTTAATCGTGAATATTTTGGATTTGATTCAAAAATGCCAACGCCGAATGTTTCAAGCAAGCAATCCGTTGGTTTGGCCGATGTCATTTACGATGAGAAATATCAAGATCGGATAGTTGATACGCTTGTTGGTACAGTTGGAACCCCGACAGAGAGTGACGACGAAAAATACAATCGATTTGCGAATGCGGCAGTTCTGATAAATCAATTTTCGTACATATGTAAAAACTCTGCCTTCAAAGAAGAAGATGAGGTTCGTATTGTGCATACGCCAGTTATATTTGGTAATGATAATGGTGGTACAAGGGTATTGGGAGGGATTTCGGATCTACAGCATAGGGTTTCTGGGGAATACATAACTTCGTACTTTGAACTCGACTTTGCTGAGGATAGGGCTGCGGAGGCACTTGTCGAGGTGATTTTGGGTCCGAAGTGCAAAATAAGCAGATTCGATATTGAAACATTTTTGAGTGTTAGCGGTTTTGGACAAGTTAAATATAAAATGTCTAATGCAAGTTATCGGTAGCATGATTTAACAAGTTGCAGCACGCAGACCCAGTTACGCCGGGGAAATATGTGGTCGCTGCGCTCTTTTACCACATATTTCCCCGGCGCAACTGGGCTGGTGTGCAAGGCGTTGAACTTGTTTTTCTGTATTTAAGTTTAGTCGGCTAACTGGCTTTAGCTGACGTAAATATCCTAGAGCTCAACTTCCGCTTCTGGCACAGA
>NZ_JAOPFU010000088.1 GCF_025515275.1 Catenovulum sp. 2E275 | reverse complement strand
TCGAACTACTGCAAAAGAAGGCCTTAGTTGCAGCTAGGGCTTGGGTCTCACTTTACCTTAAATCATTAATTTGGTGGGGTTATTATCCATACAAGGCGCTGAAAAAAGCGGACGCGTAAAGCTTGGCTCGCGTTCGTTCCTCACTAAGTTTAGCCAAGCTTTACTTGCCGTTTAGCGCGGCGTTAGGTGTTACCCAAAGCATGTTTAAATCTGCTGAATACGGTTTTATAGCTATATTACTCAGTCTCTGCATGTATTATGCTTTTGTGGCATTTCAAGAGGACGAAGCCGGCATTGAATTGGTTTTTCTTCACGGCTTAATAGCGTACCCTGAATGCAATCAACATACGCTATTGCTTAAACTCGATAATGATAATATTTATTTCGAGGGCAATATTGTTAATCAGTCATTTATACTTAAGCATTTTGTTGCTCATCACCAAGAACAGTGTGAATTAAAAACTGTTTATATAGAGGCTACCGAGAATACGTTGAACAACAATGTTATTGCTTTATCATCTGTCATAAAGCAAGTTTTACCTAGCGTAGATATTGCTTGGGTTATACAAGATAGCAAGCAAAAGTAACACCTAACAAAAAACTTATGTGGGACTGCTAAAGCTTGGCTTGGTTCCGCTTCGCTACACAGTTTAGCCAAGCTTTATCAGCCCCATAATTGGGCGTTGGTATGACCCCCCACGTCAAGTAGGCAACACAAATTTCTGCCTAAAACCTTAAGCCATAATTTATTTTTACCTAATTAAAATTGAGTTAATGCATAGCATGAAGCAAGTAATTTCGTCGGTTTACATGCTGATATCCGTAGATTACTGGCTTATGCCAGCAGAGCTAACCTTACTTATTCCGTCGTGATACCTATCTTCAGTCTATGCTCGTGGTTCAATGATTTTTAGGCCATTGCCATCCTAACGCCGTCGGTGGTTGTATCACATGCCGCTGCTTGATGCTTTTGCATTAACTCAAAACCCTTTAACATATTTATATCTGTTTATTTTCTAATTTACGCTGGCACTCTGGCGATTCTCAATTTGGGATTGATGGGCTGTAAAACCACCTCTCGAGCAATTGCCCAGATGTAGGCAATCATTTCTCGAGCAATTGCCGTGATGACTAAATTGTAATGTTTACCTGTTTGGATGAGTTTTTTATACCGTTTACAAAGACGAAGTTGGGCCTTCCAAGCTATATCAAGAATATCTTTGGGTATGCCTTCATGTCGCTTTTGAATTTCTGTTGAAACATTTGCAGGATAACGAGAGGCATGCGCTCCTTCTATAAGTAAGCGTCTTGCTCGTTGATTACCACATTTAGTAATACTGCCAACTCTGCGTTTGCTTCCAGACGAATGTTCGCTGGGCACTAGCCCAAGATAGCTCATTAATTTTCTAGGGTGGTCAAAGCGAGTGAGGTCGCCCAACTCAGCAAAGGTTCCCACAGCCATTAATAATCGAACGCCACGCATTGCTTGAATGGCTTTAACGACGGGGTAATAACGCCATTTCATAACATGATGAACCAACTCATTATCCAATCTTTCTAAGCGTTTAATTCGCTCGGTAATGGTTTGACGATATTCCTGCAGCACTATTTGTTGCGCGGGATGTGGCAGTACAAGTTCAGTTAACCAGCGTAAGTGTTTTAATGACCAAAATGACCAATTTGCAGAGCCGTTATAATTAATGTTATTACGCAGTAGTAAGGCTTTGAGTTGGTATTTAGCATCCTTTAAGTCCTTCATCGCAGTTTCGCGCGCTCTGGATAAATCACGAACGGCTTCGTCTTCTGGCTCCGGTACATAAATAGGGGTGAGGTCTTCAGACTTAAATAGTTTTGCTAATTTCATCGCATCACGCTTGTCTGTTTTTACTTTATCACCTGTTTTTTTCGCAATCAGGGATGGCGCTACAACATAACAACAATGACCTAAACTCGTTAAATAACGGTAAATCCAATAACCACAGGGGCCAGCTTCATAGACAAAGTGTAATGTTGCGTTTGGGTATTTAGATTGAAATTGTCGTGCTAATTTAGCGACTTTATCTTTTGCGGATGATATTCGCCCATAGTGCACTACTTCGCTGCCACGAGGGTCTTCAACATAAGCGACTTCAATAAATTCTTTATGGGTATCTAATCCAATAAAAAGTATGCTATTTTTGTTCATGCTAGCCTCCAATTTTTAGTTGTGAACAAACTAATTATGGCTCTGGCTTTGCTAACCCACGAGTTTGGAGGCTAGCACCTCGTGGGGAGTCATTATGTCTATGCCAATGGGAATCAATTAGTGAGTATTACATCTATTATATTTATTATTTTGATGCCTGTAGTTTTGCTTTATTTTGCATATGTTTTCACGCTGAGCTTTGCTACAAATAAAACAGCTAAGGACGAATTAGTATTGCTTACATTTAACTTTTTCCCATTGGCTATTTTAACTTTTGCTGTTTCGACTTGGCGAAACCAAGGGGTTCGATAACCCTCATCCGTGATAATAATGGGTTGACAGTTGGCAGGTAGAATGGCGGCTAATTCTTTTAGAAATGGATTATGGCTGACCTGAGAATTGTATTGTGAAAACGGGAAAACGCGTTCATACAGGGTAATCGAGCGACCTTTAAAACTGATAGATGCACGTAAGGTTTGGTGTCGCATTTGCTCGCGAACATCGGACCAATCAACAATAATAATCGGATGCGGTTGCTGTGAACATAACCAACGGGCGTGCCATTGATAGATGGCGGTTCGTTCTTGATAAAGCGCTTGATTGGCGAGTAAACGGTCGATGCGTTTGATATTGTGTTTGGCAGATACTTTGCCTTTGATATTACGGCCTAGCTCAGTTAACGATAATTGTTGTCCATCCAGCAAAGCGTTAACGGCAACCATTAATGAGGCTAAGCGTTTTTGGTGTAAATTGGATCATTGTTTTTTTAATAAATCGTGTAAGATATTGATATCGCGCATGGTAGTTTGCTCTGGTTGGTTTTTGGCGAAATTAATTAGATCAAATCGCACCATGCGTGTCTATATGGTTGAATCTTTTCAATATTGTGAGGGGATTCGTGAGATTGCGGCGTTACATTTAATCAGGAATGAAGATTGTGCAATTCTTTGAAAATGGTTGTGAAATTGTTAAAGGCTTCATTTCAGAAAATTGGCGCTCCACAATTCTTAGAGAAATAGAAACTTCTGAGGTTTCAACTGAAGTTAGTGGAGTGAGATATATCAATAAGAAATTGAAAACGGTAGCTAAATACCTCAACTCTACTGATTTCAAAGAAAAAGCAAGCCCCTTTGTGCCTGTTAATGCTCAACTAGTAAGAGCCATACTTTTCAATAAATCACCAGCATCAAATTGGTTTGTAACTTGGCACCAAGACAAAACAGTTTCGGTTTCGAGTAAATTTGAGGAGCCTGGCTGGGGAGCTTGGAGTGTAAAAGAAAATACTCCGCATGTTCAGCCTCCTTTGGCTGTTCTAGAGAGCATGGTTACTATACGTGTACATTTAGACTCAACACCGAAAGAAAATGGTTGCTTGAAGGTTATACCAAATAGCCACAAATTAGGTATATTAAATCCTAAACAAATAAACGAATTGGTTGTTTCTGAAAAAGTTTATTTCTGTGAAGCTGAAAAAGGTGCCGCTCTTATCATGCGCCCACATTTGCTACATGCCTCCAGTAAAAGCTCAGAGCCAAGTAATAGGCGTGTGCTACATTTTGAATTTAGTAATTGGCAATTGCCAGGTGCAGTGTATTGGGGCTGAAATGTAACAAGTCATTGCATCGGACAGTTTGTGATCTAATAGGATTATCAAATCTTCATAGGAGATTGATTTTGCCTAAGTTTATTCCAGCCAACTACAACCAAACCAGCATGGTCATCATT
>NZ_JAOPFU010000087.1 GCF_025515275.1 Catenovulum sp. 2E275 | reverse complement strand
TTTAGACTTAACCCATTAGGCCTTCAATGCTGCGCCTCGATTAAAAAGCATTTAGTTAGAACAAAATTTGTACATCAAACGTCAACAGACCCTAGTAATTAGATTAAAAAACAAAGCTAAGCAGAATTCGCTGACTTCTGCTTAAACTTTAGAAAGTGATTTGATTAAGCGAGGGTTAATCAACCAATACGCTTTGTTGTGGGCGATAAAAATGATCAAAAGCCATTTGGATATCCGCTTTGGATGTTCGGCCGCTGGAGAGTGGCGGGATTTCATCTATTCCAAAAAAGTCAATTTCCGATACTTCTATATTGGTTTTAGCTTCACCACCGGTTAGCTCACATAAAAAGAAAAACTTATAAATATGAAACGGGTATTCAGGTTGATAATCGTGAATTGCTCTGTCTTTTATGCGAATAAGTCTTGGTTTTTCAACAATGTAGCCCGACTCTTCTAATACTTCCCGAACAACCCCGTTAGATGCAGTTTCACATACATCTGCCCAGCCGCCCGGCATAGTCCAGCCATTATCTTCACGCTCTTTGACTAATAAAATTTTATCATTTTTAATAACTGCCGCTCTTAAATCTATTTTTGGGGTAGGGTAGCCGGTTTCTGGGATAAAGATTTGTTTAACCTGTTCAATAGGAGCACTACTTAAATGAGCGTACATTTGCTGTGAAATCTCAGCAAGTTGCGCGTATCTTTGTTGATCGTATTGGTCTTTGCCATAGGTTTTTCCAGCCTGAGCAATGGCTTGAATTTGTTTAACCCAGTCAATCCAGGGGTTCATAATAGCTCCTTAATTATTGATTTTGAGCTGTTAAAAATAATCAGCATGTTTGGCTTTTATCTGCTCAAGCACAGTTAATATTTCGCGGGTATGCAGCGCCATATATTCAGCGGCCTGCTGTGGATTTTGCTGTTTAATTGCATTAAGTATTTGCTTATGTTGAGTTAATACTCTGTCGTATTGGCCGCCAAATTCTTTCAGGCTTAAATTTCTGACTCGATCTAAATGTGCTTTTTCAAATTGAATAATACTGGCAGCGCGATCAAACCCAGTAAAATCAGCCAGTGTTTGATGAAACTTATCATCTAAATATTGAAATTTTATGGCATGGTTTTCTGCCGCGGCAATGCGCTGTTGCTCAATAATTTCTTCACACTCTACAATGGTTTTTTGTGGTTTGGCGCTGGCGACTTTGCTGACGATTGCCGTTTCAATTGCTTCACGAATAAATTGAGCCTCGGTAATTTTTTCTATACTGAGTTTAGAAACAAAAGTACCACTTTTTACTTTTACTTCAACCAGTCCCAAACTCACCAGTTTGGCTATCACTTCCCGAATTGGAGTGCGGCTTACTTGAAATTGTTTCGATAGAGAATTTTCCGACAATTTTTGTCCCGGCAAAATTTGCATTGAGATAATTTGTTCATGCAAATAAGTAAAAACGGGTTCAGAGGTCGGGTTTAAATTTACAGCCATTAATTTGTTTTACCTGATAAAAGTTCAATATGCTAAAGCTCTGTTTATCTACTCAAAGCTCAACAGAGCTTAAACATTAATAAAAACGAATAAATAAAACTAGTATTTATTTATTATCTTATGTATATTTTGACTATATAAACTTGTATACAAGTATTGGTGGTATCAATTGATATGCTAAAAATTTCAAAGTTATTGATAAGTCTGGTGTATTTAACTGGGTTAATCTGCTCGCAAGCGTATGCGAATAGTCAGCTTAATGTTGTGACTTCGCTGAGCCAGAGCGATCCTATGTATTTGGGCTTGGTTAAATTTAAACAACTGGTTGAGAATAAAAGTGGTGGTGAGCTTAAAATCCGTATTTTTATTGGCTCTCAGTTAGGTAATGACAATGATATTTTAGAGCAAGCCATGGCAGGAGCGCATGTTGCCGTATTGGTTGATGGCGGTCGCTTATCGTTTTATCAGGATGAAATGGGCATTTTAGGTGCGCCATATTTGCTGGACAACATTAATCAGCTAGAAACTTTAGTTAATTCTCCCATGTTTGCAGCTTGGTCAGCCGCTTTGGCAAAACAATCCGGCATTAAAATTTTGGCTTTTAACTGGTGGCAGGGAGAGCGTCATATTTTAGCCAATAAAATAGTCAAAAAACCGGCTGATTTGTCTGGAATTCGTTTACGCACCATTGGCGCACCGGTTTGGATTGAAACCATTAAAGCAATGGGGGCAACGCCAACTCCGCTCAGTTGGGCAGAAGTTTATAGTGGTTTACAACAAAAAGTCATTGATGGTGCTGAGGCTCAACATGCCGGCACTTATGGCGCACGTTTATATGAGGTGATTTCTTATATTAATAAAACCGGTCATATCAATTTAATCTCTGGTCTGGTTGCCAGTAACCAGTGGTTTGAAAAGCTGACCATCGCTCAACAAAATATTGTAATTAATGCCGCTCAGCAGGCAGGTTTGTTTGCGACAAGTCTGGTTAAACAAAAAGAAGCCGAAATTGAACAAACGTTAACCGAGCAGGGTGTTGAAATTATCGAATTGGATAAAACGCCTTTTAAAGTTGCAACGTCGGTTGTGTATAAAAATTTAGGATATCAGGATTTACACCAACAAATACAGACCTATTTAGACCAGCATACCCAAGCATCTGACGGAGGTTTGCATGTGGAATAAACTGGAGCGTCAGATTACCGCTTTATTATTGTTTTTAATTGTTGTTTTAGTCTTTGCGGCAGCGGTTATGCGTACACTGGGTTACCCGATTATCTGGTCGGTTGATTTTGCTCAGTTATTATTTGTTTGGTTGGCGGTGTTGGGATCGGATCAAGCATTAAAGCAAGGCAATCATGCCAAGCTGGATGTGTTTTTTAATAAATTACAACTCAAAAATAGAATTAAGTTAGCTGGGCTATTGAATATGATCAGCATTGCCTGCTTATTCGCTGTGTTGATATATGGAATTGAACTGGTATTGCTCAATCCGCTAAGGACATTAGGCAGTACAGACTTGCCTTATGCCTTGGTAACTGCTGCTATGCCCGTTGGCGCAGGATTGATGATGATTACTTTGATTTTTCAAAGCAAAGACTTATGGATATATTGGTATAAGCCAGAGCAATTTGGCGATTTGCTTGAAATGCCGCCGCATTTACAAAAATTATTGCAAAGCCAAGCCCCAGAGCCAATCAAGTCAGGCAAAACAGGCGGAGAGCAGCTATGATATTTTTAATTTTTATTGTGTTATTGCTCTTAGGTTTACCGCTGGCATTTAGTTTACTGGTGAGTGGATTTGTTTATTTTATCTCAGCCGACAGTTTGCCTATGGTGGTTGCTGTGCAGCGTATGGTAGCGGCAAGCCAGAGTTTTCCGTTATTAGCGGTACCGTTTTTTATTCTTGCCGGACATATTATGAATCACTCCGGCATTACCCAGCGTTTAATTTATTTTTCTAATTTATTAGTGGCTTGGATTTCCGGTGGCTTAGCGCATGTGACCATTGTATTAAGTGCGCTGATGGGCGGGGTTTCAGGTTCGGCTATTGCTGATGCGGCCATGCAATCGCGTATTTTGGGCAAACCTATGCAGGATTCGGGTTTAAGCAAAGGCTTTAGCGCCGCGGCGATTACCGTGAGTGCACTCATTACGGCCTGTATCCCACCGAGTATTGGCCTGATTTTATATGGTTATATTGGCAATGTTTCAATTGGTAAGTTATTTATTGCCGGTTTAATTCCGGGTGTTTTATTAACCTTAATTTTAATGTTGGTGGTGTATTGGCAGGCGAAAAAATCAGGATTTAAATCCGAAGGCGCGAGCAAACCTCAATTTAAGCAAATTATTACAGCGATGAATGACTGTAAATGGGCTTTGTTATTTCCGGTTATTTTAATTGTAACGATTCGCTTTGGCATTTTTACACCATCAGAAGCCGGTGCATTTGCGGTTATTTATGCTTGTGTGGTTGGGAAACTGGCCTATCGCACTTTAACCATCAAACAAGTGGTTGAGTCGCTGCATGAAAGTGTTTCTGATATCGGCATGATAATGCTGATTATTTTAGCTTCTGGAGTGATTGGCTATATGGTGGCGTATGAGCAATTACCCGTCAGCATAACCGAAACCATGATGGGACTCACCCAACAACCTTTATTGGTGATGTTAATTGCGCTGTTTTTATTGTTATGTGTTGGCATTGTGATGGAAGGCACAGTGACAGTTTTATTATTAACGCCGATTTTAGTGCCTATGGTGCAGTCGGTGGGTATTGATCCGGTTCATTTTGGCATTTTAATGATGATTATGGTCACATTTGGCGGCACAACTCCGCCAGTTGGTGTCGCTATGTATGCGGTTTGTAATATTTTAAATTGCTCAACTTCCGAATATTTAAAAGCAGCGTTACCGTTTTTTGCTGCGGTGATTTTTTTGGTGGTATTGCTGGCAATATTTCCATCGATTGTTTTGTTTTTACCTAATTTATTATTTTAACTGATTAGTAAATTATTTAACCTCAATTCGGTTTAATGAATATGTTTCAAACGGCCTTTTTTCGCGGGTACTGCGTTAAATTCACTTGCAATAGACTAGCTATTGACGCGT
>NZ_JAOPFU010000086.1 GCF_025515275.1 Catenovulum sp. 2E275 | reverse complement strand
AACACTATAAGCTGGGAAATATTTCACCTGTTCAATATGAGCAGAAGTTACTAAAAAGTGCCTAAACATGTCTCCAAATTTAGTTGACCGTTACAAAGTTATCAGGGATAATTATTTGAATGATGGTTTTCAAGAAGTCTATTTGGCATACAAAACAAAAAGACTAGATTCTGTTGTCAGTGCATTTCTTTAATTCAGATTTATTCAGAAGTTATAAATGCAAGTTTATCATCTAAAAAAATAAAGCTTGCGTTACTGCCATCATCATATTTTTGTTGTATTTTTTTAAACGACATTACGATACCGTTTTTACCCAATTTCCTCATCCCTCCACTGAAATTTTTAGGCTGACCACAATATTGAATAAATTTATCATAATGATCACCTACCTCTATTTTCCCTTTATTACATATAATAAACTCACTCGAAATAGCGCTACTTGAAAATATAGCCAAAATAATCAAGCTGATAATATGTTTATTGTTCATTTAATTTCCTTAATCACAATATATTTTAGGAATATCTGGCCAATGGGTCGTATATCTTGGTGACATCATAGATCTTCTCATTTTCCAATCTTTACTTATTTCGGAACTAGCTAAAAAAATACCTCTGCCAAATCTGGTATTTATCTGGTCATAGCATTTCATCAACTCAGAATTATCCTTTACAGGATCAAACAACCCAAATTGAGTATAAGCAGCAGAGCCAAGATCAATTGCACCTAACCCACATTTAGCATATTTAAGTCCCGGTATAAATAATTTATGGATAACCTCAGTTACGGCTGACGCGATAACTCTAGTGTCAGCTGTCGCAATAGGAAAATTATAAATTATTGAGCAATTTTTATATTCTGTATCAAACCGGGAATTTTGAGCAAATATTAGTAGCTTTTTGACCGTTGAACCTTGTTTCCTCAATTTTCTTCCAACTATATCTGCATGTGTACTAAATGCGGATAATAGTGCATTTATATCTGTGACTTTCTGACCAAAAGATCGGGTTGAAAATATTTCTTTTTTTAATTGTCTGGTTTCATCCCAAGTTAAACAAGCCTCAAAATTTAATTCTCTGACCGTTTTTTCCAGCAGTACATTGTGGAATTTTCTCATGCTTTTAGGGTCTTGCCGGGATAACTCATAAGCATTTTTTAAACCCACTAGCTCTAATCTTTTAGATAACCTTGATCCCACACCCCAAACGTCGTTTAATTTCATTTGTTTAAGAATTTGCTCAGCCTGAGCCGCATTTTCAATCACAGCTACGCCATTAAAGCCTTGCAACTTTTTTGCTGCATGGTTAGCTACTTTAGCCAAAGTGAGTGTCGCACCAAAGCCAACCCCAACAGGCAATTTAGCTTCGCGCCAAACAGCAAGCCGAATTTGCTCACCAAGCCCTTGCCAGTCATTATCTATATGCTTAAATTTCAGAAAACTTTCATCAATACTATATATGTATTGATCGTCACAAAAGCGGCCAATTATATTCATCATTTTACCTGACAAGGATGCGTATAACTCATAATTTGATGAGCGAACAACAACATTGTGCTGTGATAAATAATCCTTGATCTTAAAATACGCCTCAAATTTAGGAATTTTGAGTTTTCGTGCAACAGGGCATATTGCACATACACAACCATCATTATTCGTTAACACAACTACTGGCGCACGACGAATACTCGGATCATAGGCTTTTTCAGCGGAGGCGTAGAACGAAACGGCATCGACTAGAGCATACATGATAGGAGTTCAACCGGCTTTCGATGGCATCGTACAGAAAATATAACAACCCCCTCTAACTGAAATTCATCACAATCTAATATGCTGACAGGTTTATGATCTGGCGCAGATGATATTAGGAGCTTATTGACCTTATCTAGTATTTTGCAGCAAAAATTACCATTGTAATTAGCGACAACAACATCAATATCCTTTGTTGTTTCAGACCTATCTACTATCAATAAATCACCATCAAAGATACCAAATTCTTGCATTGACGAACCTTTTGCCAATCCGATAAACGTAGCATTTGGATTGCGTATCAAAAGTTCATCAAGTGACAACCCCAATTCTTGATATTCAGCTGCCGGAGATTCAAAACCTGTAATGCCAGCAGATGCAAATATCGGAATAACTTTCATATCCAACCCCAAAAACAACTGTATATAAACACAGTTTAATTGTTTTTTTGTATTTTTTGTAGTGCTTTAAATAAATTGATGGTGAATATAATGAGTTGATTAATCACTCATAAAAACAATGCATGTTAATATTTTGACTATTCCAATATGACCAATGTTTATGCTGCTTCTATTTTTTAGCGCCTACTTATTATACTATATTGGAATACGGTGTAATAATGGGCTGTTATGGTATTTACAAAGGGTCAAAAACCGCCACCTCGAAAGCGTCCTGTTTCCGAAGCAGTGAAGCGTTTAGAGGCAAGCAAGAAAGGCGCGGGTAAGATAGAAAGCAAAGGACAACTCAAGAATATTTTAGCAAACGCCAACCGCGGTGATTGTGCAGAGCGGAACGTGGCGTTAATTTGGTTTTTATTCGGTTCGCTAACTCGAATCGGTGAAACATGCCAGCTCAAAGTTAAAGATGTTTTTACAAAATCTGGTGAGCTAAGATCTATTTTTAGAATGAAAGCTGAATATACCAAAACAGGTCAAAGTAGAGACTGTGCGTTGGTACTCAAGCAGCAAAGACAAGCTGTTTTGGCATGGCGAGATAGACGAATAGCGGATAAAGCTATGCTGTCAGCCGATGGTAGTTACAGCGGTTTAAATGGCGAAAGCCCTTTGTTTTTAGCGCGAAGTGGAAAGCGTTGGGTGACGATCTCTTTTAATGTTAAAAAATACAAAACTATAGATGGCATAAAGGAAACACTGGTTTGTTCTAGCATGGAAAATTATATCCGCAACTTGTTTAAACAATGCGGTTTCAGCCAAGGTTCAAGCCACTCAGGGCGTAAAAGCACCGCCAGCCTACTATCTGATGCTGGTGTCGATTATGACGTTATACAAATGGCTATAGGCCATGTTAGTGATGATATGACCGATACGTATATAATACCCGATCCGAAACGGTTAACGGTTGCACTGAATGACTTGTATAAAACAGTCCCCCCGTTAGAAACTAAAGAATGAATCAGTAATAGTTGGTCTTTACATTTTGCTTTATGGTAAAGATGTGGTATTCTTTACCGTATCACACATAGTAAAGAGGTGTTTATGGCTAAAGTAAGCGCAAAAAGACAAATTACCCTACCGATTGAACAATGTGTAGTGGCGCATATTAACGCTGGTGATGATGTAGAAAGCTTTGTTGATAGACAAGGTGTTATCTCTATCGTTAAAAAGCAATCAGGCGCAGCAAAAGGCTTGTTAAAAGGCATTACTATCAACACGCAAATTAGTGAGCAAGAATCATTAGAGAGTGCTTTAGATAAATGATCGCAATAGATACGAATGTATTGCTTCGTTACTTATTGCAAGATGATGAAAAGCAAGCGTCAAAAGCCGCAAAATTGATTTTAGGTACTGAGCCTGTCCTAATTACCGATGTTGTGTTGACAGAAACAATCTGGACGTTAAAAGGTAAACGTTACAACCTAAGCAAAGAGCAGATTATTGATGTGGTTCACGCGCTATTTGCAGAGCCGAATTTAACGTTTGAAGATGGTCAGGCGGTATGGGGTGCATTAAAGGATTTTACCAATGCAAAACCCATTAAGTCAGGCGGTAAGACTAAGCAAGCTGACTTTCCAGATGCGCTTATTGTTAATAAAGCAAAGCGTCATGGTCAGTTAACTAAAAAAGAAGTCTCAGCTATTTTTACGTTTGATAAAGCAGCGTTAGAAATAGGTGGCACTAAACAACCGTAAGAATTGGAAATACAGGAGAACGGTTATGAATAATGAAAAACAGATCATTGACTCCGTTTTAAAGTTATATTGGACACCAAAAAACACTCCCTTATGGATGATCTGATCCAATAGTTTTGGACACCTCATTAAGTGAGTAGAATAACTCACAGAGGTGAAAAATGACAAAAGTTAAAAAAGAAAGAAAAACCTATTCAATCGAATTTAAAGAAGAAGCTTTAAAATTAGCAAGTAAAGTGGGTGTAGCACAAGCTGCCAGAGAGTTAGCCGTATATGAATCCCAATTATACTATTGGTGCATATTCTGGCCGGACTTGAACAGCCATTCTGGAAACACTTGAACACCTATTATTGGCTGATCGGCATCAATGTTATCGCTATTTGGTGATCGCCATCCATGAAAATATGCAGACTGGATGAAACACAGAGTCGATAGTGAAAAGGGCAAACATATTTATAGCCACAGAATGTCGACGGTTGAACCCGTGTTTGCCAATATAGGCACTCAAAAACGGCTCAATAAATTTAGCTTACGTGGCAAAAATAAAGTAAATAGCCAATGGCAGTTATATTGTTTGGTACACAATATAGAGAAACTAGCGAATTATGGAGAATTAAGGCATTAAAGTTGGGGTAAAGGCCAAAATTCGCGTCAAGTACCACCGAAAATGGGCATTTAATTCATACAGTTGTCGTATCTGATATTTATCGATTAGTTGATAAATTGAGA
>NZ_JAOPFU010000085.1 GCF_025515275.1 Catenovulum sp. 2E275 | reverse complement strand
GGGTCGAGCGAAGCGAATCCCAACAATCGAATTTAATAGTGCACGATCTAATATTTATTCTATAACTATATAACAGGCTGATTAAAAAGGAATTTTAATGTGCATTATCGAAGGTGTTTTGTAAAAGGCGGCTGTTACTTTTTCACTGTTAATTTAGCGGAGCGCGATAAATCGTTATTAACGGATAATATTTATTTGATAGAAATTAACAATATGATTTTATTTGTTTTTTATAATAATGAGTTTACATAACGCCCCTATATTTGACTCGCTTTACGAGTGGTTTGGTTTCTACCTTAAAATTATTGTTTCATTTTGGTTAATGTAGGATTAATTTTATGAAATTATGATTTTAAAACGTATTAGAATGGTATTGATAGACTCAATGTTGAAAAATTCTATACGCACTTCTGATGATTAAGATGTTATATTCACACGCCAACATGGCCACATTAAGGATAGATATGAGCAAAGGTAAAGAAGGTGCTTTCATATATGCCGATGAGTCAGGACACTCAGGTAAAGATATTTTTAATGAAAAGTCACCTGTTTATTATCAAGGCGCAGTAATATCCGTTGGTGAAATCGAAACCAAAGTCGCACCAATAATTCAAAAGTATTGCACTGATAACAGACTGGAAAGGTTGCATGGTTACGAACTTGGAGAAAAGAAAGTAAATAGCCTTTGCTTAGAGTTATTGGAAGCTTTAGACAGTACTCAATGGAGGTTTCATTACACAACACTTCAAAAAAGGTATATAGCACCTACAAAATTTGTTGATACTGTCTTTGATTGTTGGGATAACCCCGCAGTCCATCCTTTTTGGTACACAACTGAACTATTCAGACACACATTATGCATATTAATAGACGATATGATGGAAGACGGTTTAGACGTTGAGTTTTGGAGCTGTTATTTAAAAGACGACTTGGACGGCCTAATTAATATATGTAAAGCCTTGCTGGAGAAAGCTCCATATATTTATGATAAAAGAGCATGTGAAGTTGTCACGGCAGGACTAAGCTACGCGATAGATAACCCTGAAATCTTCACCCTAATATCAGCTAAAGGGAAAAGCGCATATAAAAAACAGACACCAAATATTATTGCTTTTTCTAGTTTATTAACTGCCACGCATAGGTTTTGCAAAGAGTATAGCGTATCAGTTTCTGAGCTTGTTCATGATCAGAGCGATGAGTTTAAAGGAACGATGCGAGAGTATCACCGCATGTTTTTTGGTGTTGATTTTGAAGAAGATAAATTCGGTGGCATCCCTCAATTTAAAGAAGTTGAATACGACTTGGGAGAATTCAAATTAGAATCTTCAAAGATATCCTATGGATTACAAGTAACAGATCTTTTCTTATGGTTAATTCAAAGAGATGTTAAAAATAATAGCCTTGAAGAAACCAAAGCGAAGATTTTAAACAACTCTGATGATTTCGTCATTTCAAGATCAATGTCTTTAGCAATCATCCAAGCTAGGCACTTTCAATTAATGCAGCAAGAACTAACGCCTGAGATGATAAAAGCAGGCAAAGAGCTAAACAAAAAAATTGAAGCCAACCAAAAAGCAGCAATGGATAAGTGAATATAACAAGTGCATGTTGTCGGAATGGTTTTCCGCTGCGCTCCAAACCATCCGCAAATGCGGGCGTTAGTTCTATAGGAGTGGTTTCGGTGCAAGTAGATATAAAAAAACTAGATAGTTTAATTAATGCACAATACCTGAGTTTGACGGGTACAGGTGAATTAGAACAGTTGTCAAAACTATTTGAGCCTAGATTTTTAGCAGAGTTACTTAATGTCTTAACAGAGAACTTAAGTAATAGCAGACAATTTCAGCAAAAATTAGAAATTGCAGTATGTTGGATTGATAAAAGACCCTTGGCTGACTTTTCTAAACAAAAAGTTGTCGATCATAATGGGCACATTGTTACTAAAAAGGTCGAAGTGGGTGATGCAGCTTTTGTTTTTAGTAACGAGTTTTGTTATTTAAAAGGTGGGAAGGAAGTGAGTCAGAGGCAATATTCAAGCTCTTTGATTTTTCAAGCTAAACGATCTGGTAAAAAAGACATACCACATATTCCTATAGGAATAGGGAAATCGCAAAACGTCAGTACTGCAAAAGAACTGGCTTTGCTATCTGAGTGGCCTACATTTGACTTATTCAAAGCGTCAAGAAGTAAAAAAGCTCTTCACTCAAATCTGAAAATCACTAAAAGTGGTGGATCTAAACTATCATATGGCTGGTTTGGAGCTTGTCCTCCGGGTAAAAAATCAGATTGGAAGTCTAGATGGATGTGTGCTCCCGCAAATAATGGTCAAAAATGTAGCTTTAGCCTTGGTGAAGTGTTAGAAGCTCTTATTAATAAAACTCAACTAAGCCATGTAAACGTAGGTGAAGAATTCCAGCTTATTACAGATTGGGAAAACTACGCTAATAAGGGATCCCTTCACTCCTGGGATATTTTGAATAATGAAATACTATCACAATGTCGAAAGTCTAAACTTCCTAAATCAATATTTAATTCAGAAAAAAGCCGAATAGTTCGTGCTCATAAATACGTATGGCTCGATGAAGAGTTTAGGCTTGCAATAGTTGAGCCACAGTCAGTTATTGACTTTGATGATGAAGCAAGTACAAAGGCAGTGCGTTATATAACAGGCGCGGACAACACGGATTCTCAACCGTTACAGTTGATAAACAAAATGCATTTTCCCGTTTTAATGATTTCCCTTAAAAGCATCGAAGGATAGAACTAACAAGCAATTTAAGAGGGATTCACAACGCTTGGCACTTTTGCTTCTACTTCAATTTAGTGTTTATGGCACAATGCTTTAGGTTTGGATGGAGGCGTTGTTCACCCCTTAATTGGGCGTTGAACTTGTTTTTCTGTATTTAAGTTTAGTCGGCTAACTGGCTTTAGCTGACGTAAATATCCTAGAGCTCAACTTCCGCTTCTGGCACTTTGGCAACTATCAGGTTTGATTAAGTCTTTCTATTCAAACCTGATAGACTAAGTTAAGTGTTACTATTTAATTCGTTGAGTTCTATGGTTTAATGGCATAAACGCCGATCTACAATGTGATTTCCGTTGTCCAGAGCTTTGGATAAACGATACTAGCGTTGCAAAATATCAATAATTTCTCGGGTTTTTTCGTGAAGACGTAACAAAGTTCCGTCAACTTCAATGGTAATTGAGCCATCTTGACCAAGGGGGACAACAACATTGCCTCTTGCATAAATATCTCTATCTAAAATATCGCCTCTATTTAGCTTTTTCTGCCAGCCTGGTGGTAATGGTTTACCTTTATTGTATTTTTTCTGCAAGCCAGGAGGAAGGTCTTGCGGGTTATCTTTTGCATGTTCTGGTTTAGATAATGCTGGATTTGTGAATAAAGATAAGCTGGCTAATATTAAAATTGTTCTTTTTATATTCATTTTTGTACCTCTGAATAGGTTAAAGGCGCATAATGCGTGAATATCATCAATTCAAAAATTTAGCCTATCTAAAATGAATATCAACTCAAATCGAGTTTAGGTACGTCAAATCGAGAAGCCATTGGCATATTATTTAATTTGATATCGCTTTAACCAAACTTAAAATGCGCTTTTAACACGATTAAGCCCGCCATTTTAAACTGTTCTCAAATTTTTGCTGAATTTGGTTTAGGTTTTCAGTTTGGGTACCAATGTACATTAAATCTGCTTTGGGTAGTCGTTTACCTTGTCCTTTAAATAGCTCGCCATTGATTTGTGGTAAGTTTTGAATGTTTGGAATGGTATGCATTACAAATATATTTACCAGCCCGTTTTCACCTTGCACAATTAAATGTAAAGCGCGAACATTTTTCATCTGACAAAAATTAACTGAACGCACAATCGCAAAAGAGTCGGTGAGGCTTGCGCCGTAACTACTCAGTTTTTGATTAATTGTATTTAAACTGACTTGGCTGGTTTGAGTCGCATTGGCGCTGGCAAAATGATGCAGCATGTCTTGCTCGGCATGTTTTAACATTAAATTGGCTAAATCTTGTGGCTGTTGTGTATTAAACGGGGTTAAATAAACCGAGTTTATGGTTAAGCCAATCATAAAAGCAATGCTGGCCGCCACTGCAAGATACCAGCGGTTTTTACGTTTTTCACTTTGTTTATGTTTATCTATGCTTTGTTTTAAGATAATTTTGCCAGCTAAATCGTCAGGCACGCTTATTTTTAGTGCCTGTTCAAGCTGGTTTTCAAAGTTATGCATATCATCAGCAAACTGACGTTTGTTTGAATCTGCTAGTATTGCTTGTTTAATTTCTTTTGAATGTTGTTTGGGTGAAGCATACACCTGACGTCTGAATTCTAAATCATCCATTGCTTAACCTCGCTGACTGATTTTCTATTGCTTCTTTAAGCATATTACGGGCGCGAAATAAGCGCGTCATCACGGTATTTTTATTGAGCTTTAATAATTCAGCGATTTCTTCGCCGTTAAAACCACCAATAATTTGCAGTAATAATGGCTCTTTGTATTCGTCGGGCAGGCGGGTTATTTGTTTTTGTAGCCAGTATTGTTCGGTATTTTCTTCGTTAGTTGAGCTAAGGTTATCTGCGATAATATCGGTTTCGACATCGCTTATATCAAATTGTTTGCGTTCAAAGCGGCGGGCATTTTCACGGCGTAAAATGGTAATCAACCAAGATTTAGCGGCTTTATCATCTTGCAAACTGTCTAAACTGCGCCATGCGCGCAAAAAGGTTTCTTGCACTATGTCTTCGGCAATATGTTGGTCGTGAGTCAGCCAGTAAGCGTATCGGTAAATGTCTTTATGATAAGCCTGTACTAGTGCTTCGTATTTGATTTGTTTTTTGCTCATATTTGGAATTGACCTGATGAGCTGAATTTTTATTTCAGTGTATTATAAATTTATGCTCAGATTAATTATTCTGAGCATAAATTTAGTGATTTACAGCCTAGAGCCTGTTTATCTTTGTTTATAATTTGAGCTGAGAGAAAAAATTGTCTTAGACAAGGCAAAAATAACGAAATTTAGTCGTCTAAAAGAATTATTTTTAACG
>NZ_JAOPFU010000084.1 GCF_025515275.1 Catenovulum sp. 2E275 | reverse complement strand
CTGCGCCAAATTGTTTTGATGTAGAGCGACTATACCTACAACAATTTGTCTTGTCTCATGCATTTTTTTCTCCGGCTGAAATCAAGCATCTTGAGATAGCACGGGTATAATCTTAACGGCCATTTATTTAATTTAATGCTCTTAATTATTTACCCAGCCTAACCTGTTCAGGTTACAGCTTATTGATAATAGGTATAAATAACTGGCTAAATTATAAGCATCTGCTTCAATATAAGATAAACTTTCGCAACAATAACCTAAATTTTGGTTAAAAAAAACTTAGGGATATTAATGTCTTTAGCCATCATATATAGCCGCGCCAGAATTGCAATAGATGCCCCACTTGTCACGGTTGAAGCCCATATTTCAAACGGATTACCCGGCTTTGCTATCGTTGGTTTACCCGAAGCTTCAGTAAAAGAATCACGCGACCGAGTACGCAGCGCTATTATTAACAGCAAATTTGAATTTCCCGATAAAAAAATAACCATCAATTTAGCACCCGCCGATTTACCAAAAGAAGGTGGCCGTTTTGATTTAGCAATCGCATTAGGGGTTTTAGCTGCCAGCGGACAATTACCAACTGACAAACTAGAGCAATATGAATTTGCTGGAGAGTTGGCATTATCGGGTGAGTTAAGGCCAATTATTGGTGAAATTCCACTTACCATGGCTTGCTCAAAAGAAAACAGAGTTGCAGTACTGCCAGCTAAAAATGCGGAAATAGCCAGCCATATAAAATCGGCCAAAGTCATCGCGGCAAACCAGTTAATCGATGTTTATCATCATTTATCCGGCCAGCAAGTTTTGCCTTTAATGGCTCACCAGCAAAATACTGCCCATAAAAATTACTCAATTGATATGCAGGATGTGATTGGCCAGCAACATGCCAAACAAGCACTCGAAATTTGTGCTGCGGGCGGACACCATTTATTAATGTTAGGCCCACCCGGAACGGGTAAAACCATGCTTGCAGAGCGTTTAGCCAGCATAATGCCAGAAATGAGTGAAGCTCAAGCACTACAAACCGCCGCCATTCATTCAATTGTTGGTAAAGCGGCAAACATAGAAAACTGGAAAATCAGGCCTTTCAGAAGCCCGCATCACACCTGCTCTGCCGTTGCATTGGTTGGCGGCTCCAGTAATCCTAAGCCGGGTGAAATATCCTTGGCGCATAATGGCATTTTGTTTTTAGATGAACTTGCTGAGTTTGATCGCAAAGTGTTAGATGTATTACGCGAGCCACTCGAAACACACAAAGTGACGATTAGCCGAGCGGCCAGACAAGTAGATTTTCCGGCTAAATTTCAATTAATTGCAGCACTAAACCCGTCGCCTTGTGGCCATTATAACGATGAAAAAATGCGTTCAACACCCGATCAAATGCTGCGTTACTTAAATAAAATTTCAGGCCCGTTTTTAGACCGAATTGATTTACAAATTGAAGTTAGCCGTTTACCTAAAGGGGCATTGCAACAAACGTCTGAACGCGGCGAAAGTAGTGAGGTTATTAAACAAAGAGTGATTGCAGCACAACATATTCAAACCCAACGCCAATACAAACTCAACGCAGAGCTCAATAACCGAGAATTAGATAAATATTGCAAATTAAGCCCACAAGATGCGGACTTTTTAGAAACTGCAATTGATAAGCTGGGTTTATCAATTCGTGCTTACCACCGAATTTTAAAAGTAGCACGCACCATTGCCGATTTAAAACAAACTGAACAAATTAATAAAACGCATCTGGCGCAAGCTTTAGGCTATCGAGCAATGGATCGGCTACTACTAAATTTACACCGGCATTAATTTAACAATTTTTACTTAGCCCACATTAACGGCTATGGTAAAGTTAAGTTATTAGCGTTCAAACTGGATGATTGGTTAAGCCAAATCTTATGACTCAACAATACGACATAATCATAGTGGGTGCAGGCATGGTTGGGGCGAGTTTAGCCGCATCGCTTGCCGATACAGAGTTATCTGTTTTATTAATTGATAAAAAAATTACCGCTTTTGATGACACAATAAACCAGCCGAAAATTCGAGTATCTTCTATCAGTAAAGGCTCAATTGACTGGTTAACAGATCACCAGATTTGGCAACAGTTAAATTCTGAACGATTACAATATTATAATCAGCTTAGCGTAAATGAAGCGGGCAAAAGCCAATGCCACTTTTACGCAAAAGATTTGATGATAGACAATCTAGGCTGCTTTGTTGAGAATAACCATTTACAAGCTGCAGCGCTTAAACAAAACCCGTTTACTGTCATCGAAGATCAAATTCTCAGTTGTCAGTTTGAACAAGCTCGTTGGCATTTAAAATTAATTGAAAATCAAAATGTTAGTGCAACATTAATCATTGCAGCCGATGGTGCACAATCCAATATCCGTAAATTTTGTAACTTTGCACAACAAGGCTGGCAATATAATCAAGCCTGCTACAGTGCGTTAATTCAATTAACCCAACCAGCTAATATGCTGCAAACTTGGCAAAGCTTTAATCAAAACGGGGCAATTGCATTTCTCCCGCTTTACCAAAACTATGCCAATCTTATTGTGTATCAAACACCGGCTAACATACGTAAACTATCGGCTAAAAACCAACAAGATCAACAAATCCAGCTTAAAAGCTTATTTGCGAATAATTTACCTGAATTTACACTATTAGAATCCGCCAGCTTTCCATTACAAAAAATGTCGGTTAGCCAAAGCGCTAAAAATGGGGTAATTCTGGTGGGCGATGCCGCCCATACAATTCACCCCTTGGCTGGACAAGGTGTAAATTTAGGCATTAGAGATATAGCAAAACTCGCAAAAATAATTAAAATGCACCAGAACAATTTAACTGAACTTCAGTCAGAGCGAGTTTGGCACTCATATCAACGACAAAGAAACGCAGACGTTCAGAGTATGAGTGGCATGATGGATATTATTTTTTATGCCTTTGCTAGTCAAAATCCACTGCTTAACTTTTTACGAAATCAGGCAATGAATTTAGTTGAATATACTCAACCGTTAAAGCAACTGATTTTAAAACAAGCATTGGGGAAAATTAATTAGAGAAGAAAATGGCGATTTTTCAAAAACTGTTACCTTTATTAGCTATCTCAGTTATCAGCTTGCCCAATGCACAAGCAAATACAGACAAAATAGCAACTCCATTACTAGATAACTGCAAACAGCAACAAACGCAGGCAACAGCTTATTCAATTTGTTTAGATGAAGCGGTTAAGCAAGTTGAACGAGAACTAGAATCTTGGATATTACAAACCGAAAATAAAATTTCAGCCAGCGCCAGCGGCCCGCAAGTCGATGCTGCAATGTACGAATTAAAAAGAGCAAATAAATACTATCAACAATATATTGAATCGTATTGCCGTAGTTTATTTTTTGCCAACCAAGGCAGTGCTGAAGCTGCTAATATTTTTAGACAATGTAAAATTGTTCAGATAAGACAAAGAATTACATTATTAAAATATGAAAAAGATAAATAATAGATTTTAGCTTTAGAATTTAAGAGGAAGATTAAAATAAAGGATTATATAAAACAGAAGAAATAAAAGAAAATGGCTGGGGTACTAAGATTCGAACTTAGGAATGGCGAGATCAAAACCCGCTGCCTTACCACTTGGCGATACCCCAGCAAAAAAGGATAACTTGGAGAGGAAAGATGGCTGGGGTACTAAGATTCGAACTTAGGAATGGCGAGATCAAAACCCGCTGCCTTACCACTTGGCGATACCCCAACAATGGTGCGGACGGAGAGACTTGAACTCTCACACCTCTCGGTACTGGAACCTAAATCCAGCGCGTCTACCAATTCCACCACGTCCGCATTTAATGGTGGCTACAGCGGGAATCGAACCTGCGACCCCAGCATTATGAGTGCTGTGCTCTAACCAGCTGAGCTATGTAGCCACTTGACACTTGCCTCTCAGCAAGTGGCGCGTATTATGCTTATCTGCCCTGTACTCGTCAACCCCTTTTTTTAAAGAATTTCACTTCTTTTTGTATTTTTTATTTAAACAGATAAAAAACCAGCAAAGCTTGTTCATTAATTAAACTAATCAGGCTTTGTCAGGGGTTGGGCTTAATTTAAAAGCCAATATTTACTTCACCGGACTCACCAGAATTTGCTCAATTCTGACATTTTGCAAATCAATGACTTCAAACTTATAACCAGCGTAAATGACATAATCCGTTTTTTTCGGCAAACGTTTTAATTTATATAAAATAAAACCGGCAATGGTCTCGTATTGGTTTTTATCTGGAAATTCATCCAAACTCAGCACTTTAGCCACATCACTAATCGGGGTTAAACCATCAATTAACCAAGAGTTATTATCCCGTTTAATTATTAATTCTTCATCCAGCGGAGTAATTAATTGTGCCATAAAACTGCTTAATAAATCTTTAACTGTCACTAAACCAACAATCACACCATATTCATTAACCACTACCGCACAAGGTTGTGATGCCAGTTTAAATGCGTTGAGTGCATCAGATAAACTGAGAGTTTCCGGTAAATAAAATACGTCAGTATCTAAAATATCGCTATTTACGGTAGCAGGTTCGCCTTTTAAAACTAAACGTAAAATATCTTTACAATCCACTATGCCTTTTAAGTTATCCAGATTTTGGCTACATACCAAAAAATGATTATGCGGATTATCAATAATCTTTTGTGTAACTTGTTCGCTTGCTTCCTCTAAATCAAAATAAATAATTTGATCTCTGGGAGTCATCACACTGGCTAGTGTTCGGTTTTCTAGTTCAAATACGTTTTCAATAAGTTGATATTCTTGCTGTTGTAAGCTGCCGTGTTCAGCTCCGGCTTCCATGGTGGCAACTATATCTTCAGTGGTGACTATATCGACACGCTCTGACGGCAACTTACAAATGCGCAAAAATAAATTGGTCAAACTATTAAATACAGCAACAAAAGGGCTAAGTGCAATCGTTACCCAGCGCATTGGGGTTACAAATATGATTGCGACTGATTCCGGCATTATCATTGCAATACGCTTTGGCAATAAATCGGCAAACAGAATAAAAAGTGCGGTTATACAAATAAAAGACAATACAAAACTGACATTTTCTAAATATTCGCCTTGATAAAAGTAGCTCACTAACTCGGCAATATAAGGGGTTAATGCCGCTTCGCCGATTATCCCGCCTAAAATGGCAATGGCATTTAAGGCAATTTGAATCATCGCAAAAAAAGCGCCCGGCTTTTCTTGTAAATTTAATACGGATTGCGCTTTTAAACTGCCTTCATCGGCTTTAACTTGCAGCTTAATTTTACGCGCGGCAGCCATTGCAATTTCGGACATTGCAAATACAGCACTAATTACAATTAATAATAAAATGGCGGCTAAATCTGTCATGGTTTTTCCTAATCCCGAACATGGGAAAATAAGAGCTAAAACTTCGCGGATAATTTAGCGCAGCAATCGTATTTGAGCTATTAATTTTGAAGATATTTTTTATATACCCGTGCAACCTCAAGAGACATGTTTCAGAGCTATCACAGCGCTTTCAATACAAAACAGATTGGTGAAGGAATGTAGGCACCTTTCAAACCAATATGACGCAGTAGTGGAAGCGCTGTGAAGCTCCCGAAGGGCCGGGCCAAAAATGCCTGATACTGCGCCAAATTGTTTTGATGTAGAGCGACTATACCTACAACAATTTGTCTTGTCTCATGCATTTTTTTCTCCGGCTGAAAT
>NZ_JAOPFU010000083.1 GCF_025515275.1 Catenovulum sp. 2E275 | reverse complement strand
GGTGAGGCAGGGATTTGAACCCTGGGTACGCTATTAACGTACGCTGGTTTTCAAGACCAGTGCTTTCAACCACTCAGCCACCTCACCGCATTGTGATTGCTCCGTCAGGAACGGGGCGCATATTAAGGTCATTCTATTAGCTTGTAAAGCCATAATTTAATTTTTTTTTATTTTTCTGACTGTTCGGTTATTGTTTGTGCAAAACGCGCAATTTAAAAACAAAAAACAGTAGATTTTTAGCCACTACTGGAAATTATCTTAAATAGACATATAATGTCAGTCATAACTTGAAAATAATAGACACAGCTACAATATTCTGTAGCATAGAGATGAACAAAATCACATTTTGCTTATCTAATCTACTAACAAAAGTTTTATCAGAATTAACTTTAACTTGAGGTGTATCATGGAAAACCGCACAACTTATGCCCAGCAGAGTAATACCTCTGTATTGGAAACCAACAAAGTATTACGTAATACTTACTCATTATTAGCCATGACCTTGGCATTCAGTGCTTTGGTTGCTGGTATTACAGGTGCTATGAACCTGCCTCACCCACATTGGGCAGTGTTTTTAATTGGCGCTTACGGTTTAATGTTTTTAGTTCATAAAACAGCTAACTCATCTGCTGGTTTATTATCTGTATTCGCATTTACTGGCTTTATGGGTTACACCTTAGGACCAATTCTTTCTATGGTGGTTAGCGCTGGCGCAAGTGACTTAATTGTAATGGCGCTAGGCGGTACAGCTTTAACGTTCTTTGCATTATCAGGTTATGTATTAACGACCAAAAAAGATATGTCTTTCTTAGGTGGAATGATGGTAGCTGGTTTTGTGGTATTAATTGTGGCGATGATCGCTAACATTTTCTTACAGTTGCCAGCTATCTCATTAGCGATTAGTGCTATGTTTATTTTATTCTCATCAGGCGCAATTTTAATGCAAACCAGCTCAATTATTCATGGTGGTGAGCGTAACTATATTTTAGCGACTGTAACTTTATACGTATCTATCTACAATATTTTTGTTAGCTTATTACAAATCTTAATGGCTTTTGCCGGTAACGACGATTAATCGCTAATCCAATTTAAACTCAAAAAAGCCGGACAGCGTCCGGCTTTTTTATTTTTATTAACCGCAATTATGCCGTTGATATGTTGGATTGATTTTGAAGCTTGAAGCAATGTCGATTAAAATGCATTTATCTGAACAAAAGAAAACCACAGCATGACACAATTTCTTTTATTTATAACCGCCAGTGCAGACAGTCAGGATAGCTTTAACGCATACCAGTTTGCTAAACACCTGCTTGAAGCAGATAAAAATCAGCTTAAAAGCGTCTTTTTTTACGGTGATGCAGTGCAAGTAGCAAACCAGTTACGTACCCCACCCTCTGATGAATTTGATCTAACCCACGCATGGCAGCAACTGGTGACTGAGTTTAATTTAAATTTAATTGTTTGCTCCGCTGCTGCGCAAAGGCGCGGCATTTTAGACAAGGCAGAAGCAGAATATCATGGCCATCAGCAATTTAATTTAGCGACCGGATTTACCATTGGTGGTTTAGCCGAATATGTTACCTTGCAGGCAGAATGTGAAAAGGTGGTGCAGTTTTAATGGCTTATTCACACGCAATTATTTTTAAACAATCGCCTTTTCAAAATAAAAGCGGACAAGATGCACTCGAACTTGCGCTTACCCTAGCAACGTTTGAGCAAGATGTTGCGTTATTTTTTAAAGATGCTGGTGTTTTACAATTAGTTAAAAATTTAAACGGGCAAATTGCTGGGCGTAAAACTTATACTGCGGCGTTTAAATCTCTCGATTTATACGACATTGAACAAGTATTTGTTTGTGAAAATAGTTTAGCTAAGTTTGGTCTGACAGAGCAGGATTTAATCATTCCGGTTAGTCTAATTAATGTTCAAAACTGGCGTGAACAACTAGGCAATCACCAACGAATACTCACTTTTTAACAACGACTATTATGGCCATTTTATATCATATTACCCAAATATTAACGGCAAACGAGCAAACCGAATTAAACGCACTGCTCAATAAAGATGATGCCATTATTTTTACTCAGGACGGCGTATATAACCAGTTTGACACTTGTGCCAAAAGCCACTATTTAATCCAGGATTTAACCAGCCGAGCAATTACCAAGCAAGTTAAAACCTCTATTAATTATACTGAATTAGGCCAATTGTTTGCTCAATTTCAAGCAAGCTTAAAATGGTGATATACCCAACCGCGGATAAGTATTAAACATGAGTTTATTAGACACAGTAGAATTAGATAAACACGGCTATTTAAAAAACCATCGCCAATGGAGCGAAACCTTGGCTCAGGCTTTTGCCGAAGCTGAAAACATAGAACTAACGCCAAATCACTGGGAAGTTGTGCATTTTGTCAGAAATTTTTATCTTGAGTTTGAAACCAGCCCAGCCATGCGTATTTTAGTCAAAGCCGTTGCCAAATCGCTAGGTGAAGAAAAAGGCAACAGCCGTTATTTATACAAACTTTTTCCAAAAGGTCCGGCAAAGCAGGCAACCCGCATAGCCGGTTTACCTAAACCGGTAAAATGTATTTAATCTTAATTTGGGATGATCAGTTAGCTAAAATTGATAACTGAACTGCGAATAAAAATAAGCGGTATCTTTATCTTGCGGGCTGTTTGGCGCATCCTGCAAAAATTCACCTTTAACTAAATAAGTGCCGCCTAGCTCTAGTTGCACAGCTTTATTTAATTTATAGCGCCAGCGACTTTCTAATTGATGTCCGGCAAATGTTCCGCTTTGTCCTGTCGTATCACGCAGCCCAGATCTGGCCTGAGAATCTGTCTCTGAGTCTAACCAAACAGCTCGATATGCAACAAATACCGTCTGCGTCGAGTCGGGTTTAAATCCCCATTTAACCCCAGGTGAAACAATATTTGCTCGGGAAAATGCGCCATAAATTCCGGTAGGGCCAAAATCAAAGCGGCTTACCCCAGATAAAGTATTAAAGCGATTATCTTTACCATCATTCGGATCGTCATCACCGCTTGCGTAATCGAACATAAATTCAAGTCGAGATGATAATGAATCAGCCAAGCTATAACCCAAGTGTGCATGTAATAATCCAGCTTTAACATCTAAAGACTGATTATCACCAAACTGATAAGCTGCTTCTATTTCATAATCCCAATGATTTACAGCATTTGGTTGAATATAACGTATCCCTAAAGTTGAAATAGATAAATCGCTTTCACTTTTGTCTAAGCCATAATAATAAAACTCAACCGGATTGGTGTTTGCTGAATTTTGGCTCAAGTGCACGCCCCAAAATTTATCATCCCCCTGTTTATCCAACTTAATTTTATTATCATCTAAATCCGCTCTGCTCTCTGGATGGCGTTCAACCGGCATAAAATAAAAACTTTGCAATAACCAGTCATTTTGCTGAAAACGTGCATAAGCACCATCATAAGCGCTAATGGTATTTCTAAATCTTTGACGAGCCATTAATCGTCGGCTGCCAATATCCAGTGTCTGTCGCCCTACTTTCACTAAACTATCAGGGCTAATTTGCCAACCAAGCCAAAGCTGCAAAGGCTCCAATGCATTAACATCATCTGTCCCTAAAGGTGTTCCGGCATCATCTAACCAAGTACGTGAATCCTGAATTTCAAGTTGAGCTAATAAATTTTCATGTTTCGCTTTAATACTGAATAACAATTGAGAAGCTAAAATTTGATCGCTACCGTTTGCATTGGCCCGATAAGCGTTATTTAAAGTCTCGTATCTTAATCTGTAACTACCATCGGTCTGCCAACTGGTTTGAGCTTGCGCAAAAGTAGACACACAAATAATCGGCAACGCGAGCAGTTTGCTGTATTTTAATGGGCTAACAATCATTAAAAGTCCTTAATTTAAAAGTAAGTTTTAAAATATTTTAAGATAAAAGAATCTGAGCCAGTTTTGTTTGACCTCCACCACTATATAACGGATTATATAGCGATATTAATTTATCATCTGTTAATTAACAGCCTTTAAGGAAAATATATGAAATTCACGACAAAAATAGTTTGTCTGGTATTTACTTTATTGTTAACTGGCACTAGCCGAGCAGAAACTGTGCATATTGCAATTGCAGCTAATTTCACCTCAGCAATGAAACAAATAGCACAAGAATTTGAAAAAGACACGGGACATAAAACAATTTTATCTTTTGCTTCATCCGGTAAAATTTATGCTCAAATTCAGCACGGGGCGCCGTTTGATGTATTTTTATCAGCCGATCAAACCAAACCCATCGCGCTTGAAAAAGCCAATTTAACCGTTGTAAAAAGTCGTTTTACGTATGCAATAGGTGCATTAGCTTTATGGTCAACCAAGGCTGATTTAATTAATAACCAGTTAACCGTATTACATAACAATCAATTTAATAAGTTATCACTTGCTAACCCCAAACTCGCCCCTTATGGCACTGCGGCAGTAGAAACCTTAACTCACTTACAGCTTAAACAAACCACTCAGCATAAATGGGTATTAGGTGAAAATATTGCGCAGGCTTACCAATTTGTTGCCAGTGGCAATGCAGATTTAGGTTTTGTGGCTTTATCGCAAATTATGGATAAAGGCCATATAAAAGGTGGGTCGTATTATTTAGTGCCAGATGAGTTATATAGCCCAATAAAACAAGATGCGGTGTTATTAAAATCAGCTCAAGATAATCCGGCGGCATTAGCCTTATTAGATTATTTGCAAAGCGAAAAAGCGCAGTTAATTATTAAAGGTTACGGCTATAAAACCCACTAACCCTGCATTAAAATAACACTGGATGCTTTAAATAACGCACAAGCTGGCTCGCCAGTTTTCAACTTTAAAACATCCAAACTGGTATTAGTGATCACAGCGCTAACGGATTTTCCGCTACCTAAATCAAGCGTTAAATCGGTATTAACCGCGCCTTTATTAATTAAAGAAACCTGCCCTCTAAGCTGATTTCTCGCACTGGTTGCAATAGACAAATCTTGGCTGATTAGTACCGATGAGGCTTTCACTAACGCAATCACTGAGCTGCCAAGGGTTAATTTTAAATGAGTGACGCTGTCTTTAGTGATCACCGCAATAATCGGTTGTTCAGCCCCAATATCCAAAACAATTTCAGCATTAACAGCGCCCAAAGTAATATCCGTGATAACCCCTTTGTATTGGTTGCGTGCACTGGTTTTCATATTCTCACTTTTAATAAATCCGGCAACATCAGCTAAAGAGTTGATTTTACCAGCTAGCTGTTCAATAAACTGCTGGTGCTCAGCTAACAATAAATCAAATCCGGTTAAAATACTTTGCCCGTGTTCAGTTAATGAGGTACCACCACCACTTGTTCCACCGGCTGAGCGATTAACCAAAGGCTGGCTGGACATATTATTCATCGCATCGACTCTGTCCCAAGCGGTTTTGTAGCTGATACCAACTTGTTTCGCGGCTTTAGAAATTGAACCTGTTGCTTTTATAGCAGTTAATAATTCAATTTGAGCACGAGCAAATGAGCGGTTTTCTATTGCCAGAAAGACATCGCCTTTTAACTCTGCACGCTCTGCCTGAGTATTTGATTTATCTGTTTTAGTGGTGATTTTTTTATCTGTCATAGTGCTTTAGCATAAAAAAAAGCAGTTAGAGCGAAATACCATAACTGCTTTTTAATCTTTAGCTGGGAATGGTTTAATTAACCTCAATTCGGTTTAATGAATATGTTTCAAACGGCCTTTTTTCGCGGGTACTGCGTTAAATTCACTTGCAATAGACTCGCTATTGACGCGT
>NZ_JAOPFU010000082.1 GCF_025515275.1 Catenovulum sp. 2E275 | reverse complement strand
CTGCGCCAAATTGTTTTGATGTAGAGCGACTATACCTACAACAATTTGTCTTGTCTCATGCATTTTTTTCTCCGGCTGAAATCAAGCATCTTGAGGTGGCACGGGTATACAATCATCAGAACATAAAGTGAGTTTATGTTCTGATGATTTAAAGTGAAATAATGCAGAGGTTATTCAACCAGCCAAGGTTGTGAAAACCAAAAATAATCGCCACTGCCGTCATTTCTTGGCAAGGTACAGTTGTAACGTGAGCGGCCAGTATTTAACTTTTCAGTTGCAACCACAATTGCATAATCCGCTTTGTCTGTCACTTTGGCTTTCGGTTGTGATGTGACAAAACAATTGAGTTGTCCGGCATTTATTTTGCCTTTAGTCAGCCAATTTAAGTTAACTTGTGGTGGGTTTTGAGTGTTGGCTTTAAGCGGACTTGGCAAGGTTTTGTAGTCTACCGGTAATGCTTTGCTTTTTAATTTTACCGCTAAAGTTTGTAAATTTGCGTATTGCCCTGAAGCTGGGAATCGAGGCAACGCGGTAAAATCTGAATAGCTCGCAATAACTCCACTTTGCTGACCAAAAGCAATTAAATTTTGCTCGGTTAACCAAGTGGTTAGCCAGCTATCGTATTCCCCATAAGGAAATGCAACCATTTTAGGTGACCCACCAATTTGCTGCTCGATGGCTTTTTCGGTTGATAAAATGGAGTCTTTTACATGCGCCTGCCATTGTTTCATATCCATATCTTTAGGCTGTCTAACCCAATAATCATGCTGCCAGCCATGATTCGCAATTGCCATACCTTTGTTATGCCAGTGTTTTAGTTGCTGCCATGACAAATAATGCGATTTATGTTTTTCCAAAAGTCCCGGGTTAACAAAAATAGTGGCGGGCCAATTGCGCTTTTCAAGCTCTGGTAAAGCGACATCAATTAAGTTTAAATAGCCGTCATCAAATGTAATGGCAACTGCATTTTTTGGTAACGGCTGACCATTTTGTATTTTGTTTAACGCTGATGGCAAATCAACAATATTAAATTGGTTGTCGGCTAAATAATTTAAATGCTCTATAAACTCATTTGGCCGGATACTGGTAATACCGGGGGTATCATCAGCCACGTGATGATATTGTAAAACCACCAGATGATTTGCTTGCTCCGGCGCGATATTTGTTTTTTCCTGCGCGAAACTTATTCTGGTAAAATTAAATAAAATAAATACGGCACAAATACTTAGATATGTTTTCCAAAGTTTCATCTGTTCAACTCCGTGCTATTTTAGCAATTGCTATTCCAATGATAGTGTCCAATATTACCACACCTTTATTAGGTATAGTGGACACCAGTGTATTAGGTCATTTACCTGAGCCTCATTTATTGGCAGGTGTCACAATATCCGGCATGTTAATTACGGTTGCCGTTTGGATATTCGGTTTTTTGCGCATGTCAGTCACAGGGTTAACAGCCCAAGCCAGTGTAAAAGACAATGCCATTGAGCAAACCAATACGATTTTACGTCAGGCGCTTATTTTAGCGGCCTTTGCTGCATTTTTTATTTTGTTATTACAACAAGCTTATCTAAAACTGGGTTTATGGTATGCCCAAGCCGATGAGTTAACTCAGCAAAGTGCAACAGATTATTTTGCAATTCGAATTTGGGCAATACCAGCTAGCTTGTTTAATCTGGCTTTAATTGGCTGGCTACTGGCACAAAATAAAGCCAAACAAATTATGTGGGTGCAAATTGTGATAAACCTCACCAATGTGATATTGGATTTAATCTTGGTTTATCAGTTCCATTTAGGCGTAAAAGGCGTTGCTTGGGCAAGTTTAACCGCTGAATATTTAGGATTAATCTGTTTGTTAATAACAGCCAAACCTATGATCGCCAGTCAAATATTATTTAAATTTAAACACAGCTTAAACTGGCAAGCCTTAAAACCTTTTATGTTGGTTAACCGCGATATTTTATTACGCACCTTAATTTTACAAGCCGCTTTATTGTTTATTACTTTTCAAGGCGCTCGTTTAGGGGTAGATGTTGTCGCCAGTAATGCGGTATTAATGAATTTTATGATGCTCATCTCGCTGGGGTTAGATGGCATTGCTTATGCCGCCGAGGTACTAACTGGCAAACATTATGGCGCAAAACAAAACAATAAATTGGTTGAAACATTAAGAGCCTGCGCCCTATTCACCTTTATATTCGCTTTATTTTACGCTTTGCTATTTATATTGTTTGGACAGCAAATAATTAATTTAATGACAGACCTGCCTCAAATAAGAGCGCTGGCAAATCAATACATCATCTACATTATGATCCTACCACTCACCGCAGCCGGATGCTTTTTATTAGATGGTATATTTATTGGTTTAGCCGCCAGTAAAGCAATGCGAAATAGTATGGCAGTTTCAGTTTTTGGTGTGTTTTTTCCGGTGTGGTTAATGCTGGATTTGGTTTTAAATCCAGAATATGCAAATCATGCATTATGGCTTGCGCTACATGCCATGATGTTAAGCCGGGGGATTACGCTTTATCGGAAAATGCCCGCTTATATTGCTCGCGATGAAGTTTAAGCCTGAGCCAACGATTGGCAAAAATACCAATATAACCCCAAACAGAATAACAAAAAGCAGAAAACAATAAGAGAACCGCTAAATAAAACCAGATAACCGCAAAGTCCAGACTCAGCCAAACCAGAACGGCGCTTAACCAAAATGCAACCAACCCCTGCATAAAAGTGCGCCAGCTTTTATCTGGCGCATTACCTAGTTTTTCTAACAGGCTGACTGATTCGGTCATTAGTTGTGATTAGTAGTAAGAGTGAGCGCCAGATTTGTGCTCAGTTACGTCTTTAACGCCGGTTAATTCACCTTCAAATTGCTCAATAAGTTGCTTTTCAATCCCTTCTTTAAGGGTAACATCAACCATAGAACAACCATTACAACCACCACCAAACTCAAGCACCGCAATACCGTCTTCAGTTAATTCAATTAAACTCACCTTACCGCCATGATTAGCAAGTTGCGGATTAATTGTACTAACTAATACATATTCGATACGCTCGCGTAATGATGCATCTTCAGACACTTTACGCATTTTGGCATTAGGGGCTTTTAAAGTTAATTGAGAGCCCATTTGATCGGTCACAAAATCAATTGAAGCGTCTTCTAAATAAGGTTCGCTTTCTGGATCAATTACCGCATTGAACGGCCCAAACTCGATAATAATATCTTTATCTTCAACTGCGTCAGCCGGACAGTAAGATACACCACATTCAGCGTTGGGCGTGCCCGGATTCACAACAAAAATACGAATTTGAGTACCGTCATCCTGCTTTTCTAATAATTTAGCAAAATGCGCTTGTGCTGATTCAGAAATAGTAACTGGGTTTCGAGTTTCGCTCATACAAATTACCTGACTAATTTACTCGGATTTAATATATGATACTCGCTTCTGACTCAACAAAAAAGTCTCCGCCAAATTTTTAAACGCTAAAAACCTTATTTTGCCGCTAAATTACCTTAATCAACCACAAATTAGGCTGACAACTTCAACTAGGCTTAAGGTTTATAACGAAAGTTTTTTACGCGGATAAGGCAAATTCATGCGTCAATAGCCAGCCTGTTGAAAGTGAATTTAACGCAGTCCCCATGAAAAAAGGCCGTTTGAAACATATTCATTAACCCGAGTTGAGGTTATTATATACAGAGCTGTGTTTGTTTTTATATTTGTTTTGCCGGAGCGGTTCCTCTCAATGCGCTGTTTGTTGTTATTACCCCTTTTTATATTCCAAACTTTATTATTGCAGGCTCATGCAGCCAGTTTGAATAATCCTGAGCAGTTTTTTAATAAAGCCTTAGGCGAACAACATTTAAGATATGATCAAATTGAAGATTATCTCGATTATCTTGCGCAAAATAGCGACAAAATCACCCGAACAACTTATGGAAAAAGTTATCAGGGGCGAGATTTAAATTTAACCATTGTATCGTCTGCGCAAAACATAGCAGATTTAGATGCGATTCGAATTCGCCACGAACAGCTTAATAATCCATTTGCAACTCAACCTAATCTAAGCAAAATGCCAGTGATTATCTGGCTGAGTTTTGCCGCACACGGCAATGAACCAAGCGGCTCACACGCAGCACTAAAATTAATTCACCAGCTTATAAATACTGCCGATGAGCAAACCCAAACCTGGTTAAATAACAGTGTAATTTTATTGGATGTGATTGCTAACCCAGACGGATTTGACGATTACGCCAATTGGGCAAATAAAAACTATAGTTTTTATCCACCAACAGATCGCCAACACAGCGCCCATAACGAACCTTGGCCAACAGCGCGTGGCAATCATTATTTATTTGATTTAAACCGCGACTGGTTACCGGCTACCCAAACAGAAACGCAGGCGAAAATAGCGCAATACCATAAATGGAAACCGAATGTATTGGCTGACTTCCATGAAATGCAGTCAGATCATAGCTATTTTTTCCAACCGGGTGTTGCCAGCCGAGTTAACCCGCTAACCCCACTTGAAAATATAAAATTAACTGAACAATTAACCCAATTTACCGCGAAACAATTTGATCAACAGGGCAAACTTTATTTCACCAAAGAAAGATTTGACGATTTTTATATCGGTAAAGCTTCTACATACCCTGATATTCAAGGCGGGGTTGGTATTTTATTGGAACAAGCCGGAAGTTTAGGCCAGCAAATAGACACTCAATTTGGCACCTTAACGTTTGCCAAAACCATTGCCAATCAATTTACTGGTGCGTTGTCCATTATTGAAGCCGCTAACGCCAAACGTGATGAATTATTAAATTATCAGCAAAGCTTTTTTAAGCAATCAATTGCACAAGCCAAAGATGACAAAGTATCGGGTTATTTGATTACTGACGAAGCTGGTTCAAACCGTTTAAATGCTTTTTTAGGTTTATTAAAATTGCATCAAATCCAAGCTTACCCTCTCACTGAAAATTTTATTTTAGACGACCATACATTTGATAAAAAAAATACTTACTGGGTTGCATTTAATCAACCACAGTATCGGCTGATTAAAAGTATTTTCAGCGAGCAAACTGAATTTTCGGATCACGTTTTTTATGATGTTAGCAATTGGAATTTAGCACTTGCCTATGGCGTAAAATACCAAGCGGTAGAAAAGCGATTATTTGGGGTTAAAATCCAAAACTCACCTTGGGTAGAGCCAGCTAAACAAAATTATCCGGTTAATTTAACCGCCAATGCAACAGGCTGGATAATTCAAGGCCAGCAGGCCAATAACTATAAATTATTAAGTCATTTGTTAAAGCAAGGTGTCACCGTTCGTGTGCTCGAAAAAGCGCTCAAAGCCCAAACCAGCCAAGGTGAAAAAGCATTTTCTGCTGGCAGTTTATTGTTATTAAAAACCGAAAATAGCCAATTATCTGTGGCACAATTAGCTGATCTCATTGCGCAATATCCGGTTGAAATACACAACGCAACCAGTCTAAAAACCATTCAAGGGCCAGATTTAGGCAGCGCTTATCAGGTAAAATTAATCCAACCCAAAGCAGCCATTGTCACGGGTGAACTGGTTTCTGCGTTTGAGGTTGGTCAAATCTGGTACCATTTTGATCATCAGCTAGCCTTACCACTGAGCATGTTAAACAGTAATCAGCTTAAAGATGTTGATTTAACTGGTTATACCCACTTAATTTTAGCCAGCGGCGACTACAATCAGTTACCCAAAAACTTTATTACCCAACTCACTTTATGGCTTAACCAAGGCGGCACATTAATTACGATTCAGCGTGCTAGTTTGTGGGCTAGCCAAAAAGCATTAATTGAAAACGAGTTTTTAACCCAACGGGAGATTAATCTGGCTTTTCCTAAAAGCAATCAAGCTTATCAGGATCAGGAAGCTTATTTAGCCGAACGGGTTATTTCTGGTGCGGTATTTAATACTCAGCTCGATACCAGCCATCCATTGGCAATGGGCATAAATCAACCGGAAATTGCTATTTTTCAAAATGATATAACCATGTTATTAGATGCAAATACCCCATTTCATGACTTGCTAAAGTTTTCTGATAACCCTTTAAAAGCAGGTTATACCAGTACAGAAAACCAAAGGTTAATTGCCAATACAACCGCATTAACAGCATATAAAACCGGTAAAGGCCAGGTCATTGCATTTAGTTTTGATCCACTTTATCGGGCTTATTGGCACTCAACTAGCCAGTTATTTAATAACAGCATTTATTTTGCTCATTTAATTAACTTTAACCATTAATCCAACTCTGCTTATTTAACCTGATGTGATGGTCTTCTCCCATATTCGGTTCATCTGCTGAATAGAGCTAAATCAATATAAATTGCGAGTATCGTTATTTATATTGATTTAGCTCTATGAGTATGCTTTCACCAACCAAATAAGTTTAACGATTTACCAAATAAAAAATATATTTTTCAAATAGATAATTTTTAGTTAAAAATATTAATTAATTTTTATTGGTAAACGTTTAACTTGAGTGCTATAACTTACCTCCAATAACCATACAAAAAACAAACAAGCATAAAACAAATATCAAACAAAAGGATTCCGTATGCCTCGCTCAATACTCACAACAGAAATCCGCCAGTTTATAAATCCTGCGTTATTCAGTTTGCTGCTGGTTTTATCCGGCTGCCAAAGTGATTCATCTACAGCTAGCCAACAGGAACAGGAACAGGAACAGGAACAGGAACAGGAACAGGAACAGGAACAGGAACAGGAACAGGAACAGGAACAGGAACAGGAACAGGAACAG
>NZ_JAOPFU010000081.1 GCF_025515275.1 Catenovulum sp. 2E275 | reverse complement strand
TTGCGCAAGTGAATGAAACGGGCGAAATAGATTTAACAGCGCCAGTGTTAACGATTAATCCTATTGGTGCAACCAATGATGAAACACCTGTTATTAATGGCACATCTGATTTACCAGTCGGAACTTCCATTCAGGTTAATGTAATTGATGCGAGTGGCAATGAGCAAATTGTTAGTACTTTAGTGGATGCGCAAGGAAACTGGCAAATTGAATTAGCTCAATTGGCAGAAGGGGAATTTAATATACAGGCCAAAGCACTGGATGATGCAGGTAACGAACAAATAGTTCAGGCAACGGGTATTATTGATACTCAAGCCCCAGAAATTTTTATTGATGAGATTGGACTAGTTAATGATCCAACTCCGCTTATAAGTGGTACTTCAAATGCTTTAGCTGGTAGTGTTATTGAGATTGTTATTATAGATGCGAATGAAATAACTCAAATCATTACTACAACAGTATCTCAATCTGGAACTTGGCTAGCTACCACCCAAAGTGAACTGGCTGAAGGTGAGTTTGATGTGCAAGCTAATGTCATAGATCAAGCTGGTAATGTAGCAAGTTATTCGGTGACTGGTGAACTAGATACCACAGCACCGGGATTGGTAATTGACTCGTTTGAAACTACTACGGACTCAACACCATTAATATCAGGTTCATCGGATATGGCTTCAGGAACCAATGTTGAAATTCTGATCACCGATAATAATGGGGTGCAACATGAACTTAATACTCAAGTTGTGGATGGTGGTCTTTGGCAAGTAGAACTTAATACTCCACTTGCTGAAGGGCGTTTTTCAGTTAACGCGATAGTAATTGATGACGCCGGAAATCAAAGTTCAGCAGGGTTTAATGCTTTATTAGATAGTCAGGCTCCAAGTCTTGAAATTAATGAGTTGGTAATAACAAATGATCAGACCCCAAGTATAGGTGGAACTTCTGACGTTAGTGCAGGTAGAGTCGTTAATATTGAAATAACCGACTCAATTGGTGAAGTTGAACAATATACAGCGGTTGTTGATGCTCAAGGCCAATGGCAATTTAATGTAAATCATCCACTAGCAGAGGGTATTTATACTGTTAATGCGAATGTTGCTGATAGTGCAGGAAATATAACCCAAATAACAGCCCAAGGAGAAATTGATATTACAGGGCACTTATTGTCAATTAACTCAATAACCGATCCAACAGATCCAACACCGATTATTTCAGGGAGTTCAGATGCCCCACAGGGGACTTTAGTTGAAATAAAAATAATCGCATCTGATTTGTCAGAGCAATTATTAACTACCAGTGTCGATCAATCAGGAAATTGGCAAATTACTTCAGCACAAATTTCAGATGGCGAATTTACAGCGACCGCATCTATAGCTGATTCAGTAGGCAATACTACTAGCACTACCATGAGTGGCATTATTGATACAACAGCACCGGATATCAGCATAAACGAGCTAGGAGTAAGTTCAGATAATACACCACAAATTTCCGGAACAAGTAATATGCCTGCAGGCACCCAAATTAACGTCAATGTTATTGATGCCGAGGGGCAGTCACAAGCCTTAATTACATCAGTGAAAGTGGACGGGAGTTGGTTAGTTGAGGTCCCAGCTGGACTTGCTGAAGGTGAATTTCAGGTTAATGCCAATATTAGTGATGATAATGGCAACCAAGGGGTGGCAACTGCAAATGGGGTAGTAGACACTCAGGCTCCGGTAATTAGCATTAATCCAATTGGATTAATTAATGATAATACGCCAATAATTTCTGGTGACTCTGACCTAGTTACTGGTAGTGAAATAAATATAACGGTTACAGATGCTGAAAATAATAGCCAAATTTTTACGACTATAATTGAGGAAGATGGTAGTTGGTTTATCAATGTAACCTCAGCCTTAGCTGACGGGGATTTTACTATAAATGCCCAAGCTGAAGATTTAGCTGGCAATAGCGGACAAACACAAATAACCGCTCAATTAGATACTCAGGCACCAACTTTAAATGTTACTTCGGGTTTAGTGATTAATGATAATACTCCAGTGATTACAGGTACAACAAATGCTGGAGAGGGGCAAGCAGTAACGGTCTCACTGCTCGACAGCAATGGACAAAATTATACCATTATCAGCTCTGTTAATGCCTCAGGTCAATGGGCGGTAGAGTTTACCGATGAAATTCCAGATGGTTCTTTTACTATTCAGGCTTCCGTTTCCGATGCTGCAGGAAACCAGACTCAAGTTACTGAGTCTGGTGAGATAAATACTCAAGCACCTGAAGTTAGCGTGTCTGTAGAGAATCTAACTAATGATAATACTCCTTTAATAAGTGGTAGTAGTAATCAAATAGGTAGAGATATACAAATTTCAGTATCAGACTCGAATGGTGATACTCAAAATTTGACTGCGAATGTCAGTAATAATGGAACCTGGCAAGTTGTACCTAATACTCTTGTTGATGGAACATTTACCGTAAAGGTGAGTATTACTGATGAATTTGGAAATACTGCAGAGTCTTCAGCTTCAGGGGTAATCGACACAATAGCTTATCAATTAAGTTTAGATGCTATAGGAGTCATTAATGACCTAACCCCTACCTTTTCAGGCTCTAGTAATGCACCTGAAAATACGAGTATTTTAATTGAAGTGACAGATGCGAGTGGCACTATACAAAGTTTTAGTTCAGTTATTGCTAATGATGGCAGTTGGCAAGCAAGTGTTCCTGCTAATATGGCTGAAGGTAGTTTTTCTGTAAGTGTCGAAATTTCTGATGGTGCTAATAATATTACTAGTGTTAATGCAACAGGTACATTAGATACAACTGCTGCGACAATTAATATTTTAAATTTAAATGATACCAATGATGTAACACCTTTAGTTCAAGGTACGAGTAGCGTTGCCAATGGGGAGGTCGTTGTTCGTTTTACTGATAGTTCAGGTGATCCGGGGCTGTCAGTATCTGTACTAACGGATGGAAATGGAAACTGGCAGGCTGAAGCTCCGTCTGATTTAGCGGAAGGTTTATTCACTGTTCAGGCTGAAGTTACATTTAACGGTAAAACTAGCACTACCAGCGCCACAGCAAATATAGATATAACACCACCAGTTTTACAAATTGATACACTTAATCCTACAAATGATACAACCCCGACCATTAAAGGTTTCACTGATGAACCTTCTGGGAGTCAGGTTTTGATTCGGGTGACTGATGCAGAAAGTAATATTTATGATTTACAAGCCACAGTAAATGCTTCTGGAGGTTGGAGTGCTAATGTTTCGAGTGAATTGGTAGAAGGAAACTTTAGCATTCAGGCAAGTATTACCGATGTAGCTGGTAACCAGACACAAGCTATTAGTAGTGGATTTATCGATCTGACCCAACCTAACTTGACAATTAATGAATTAGGTATGGTTAATACGCTTATGCCGCTTGTTACAGGTACATCAGATCTAACAGCAGGGGCGACTATCAATTTAACAATTATTGATAGCTTAGGAAATGAGTTTACGCGCCAGACTCAGGTAGATGCTGATGGCAATTGGAATTATCAACTCGATCAGGAGCTTGAAGAAGGGGAGTTTAGTATAGAAGCCAGTGCAGCGGATAATGCAGGTAATATAACGACAGCTATTAACAATGGTATTATTGATATTACTGCTCCGGAATTATCAATCAATCCGATAGGGAATACAAATGATACAACTCCTTTATTAAGTGGAACTACTAACTTAGATGCTGGTTCAACTATTTCTATTACAGTTATAGATGCAAACACGCAAGTTATAAACCTCAATACAACGGTCCAACCTAATGGCACGTGGAGTGTAGAGGTAACCCAGGTTATCGCCCAAGGGGAGTTTAATGTTCAGGCTGAAGCTGTTGATGGGGCAGGAAACCAAACGACTAAAAGCTCAACGGGATTTTTGGATTTGACCGCTCCAACGTTAACCATTGATGATATAGGCCAAACTAATGATATTACACCAATCATTAGCGGACAAACAAATGCTGAAAGTGGGCAGCTAGTTCAGGTGACTTTAGTTGATAGTAATAATCAAAGTCAGTCACTTACTGCTACAGTACAAAATGATGGTAGTTGGTGGGTTGAAACTAAAGTAGCTTTAGCTGATGGAGAGTTTACAATTACAGCGAATGTTTCGGACTTAGCTGGTAATATCACTACTGAAACATTAGCTGGTGTTATAGATACTCAAGCTGCATTAATTACATTAAATAATTTAACTGATGGAAATGACTCAACTCCTTTATTATCTGGTACCTCGGATCTTCCTGCTGGAGAAACTATATCTGTTACCATTACAGACTCTCAAGGTGTAACCCAAAATTTAACTGCGGTCACACAAACTAATGGCAATTGGAGCGTAGAACCTAACAATGTAATTGCTGACGGCCATTATGTTGTTAACATCCATTATGAAGATGAAGCTGGGAATGAAACATTTATTAATTCTGGTGCATTAATAGATACGGTTGCTCCAAATTTAACAATTAATTCTATTGGTGCGATAAATGATACCACTCCTAATATATCAGGGAGCTCAGATGCTATTACAGGTAGCCAAGTTCAATTAACTATTACAGATATCAATGGCGTTGTGCAAACGATTACGACTTCTGTATCTAATGGAAATTGGAATATTAATACCCCTAGCCCACTTGCCGAAGGCGAGTTTACTGTAACTGCAAGTATAAGCGATCAATATAATAATCAGGCTACAGTCCAAGTTATAGGCGAGGTGGATACAACCCCTCCGGTTATAAATGTTAATGCTTTAGGTAGCACCCAAGACACGACACCTATCCTCTCTGGGACTTCTGATTTACCGGAAAATGCCACGTTAAGCCTAATTATTACAGACAGAAATGGCTCGAGCCAAACATTAACCACTCAAGTTGATTCAAATGGTAACTGGAGTGTAGAGGCTGAGCAGGCTTTAGCTGAAGGGGAATATTCAGTAACCGTTACAGGTATAGATTCTGCCGGCAACGAAACCGATATTCAAGCCACTGGCAAAGTTGATTTAACTGCTCCAAGTTTAACAATTAATGCATTATCAGCAAGTAATGACTCTACGCCTGAGCTATCGGGCAGTTCTAACGAAATTGGTGCAGTTATATATATTACTGTGACTGATTCGCAAGGAGTAACGCAGTCTTTTTCAACAACCGTTACTAGTAATGGAAGCTGGCTTGTAGATGTCCCTCAGCCACTTGCTGATGGTAATTATAATGTAAATGCTCAAGTACAAGATGCTGCCAATAACCAAGCATCAGTATCTAGAGTCGGAACTATTGATACAACAGCACCTAGTTTATCAATCAATGAATTAGGTCTTAGCAATGACAGCACGCCTTTAATTAATGGAACCACAAATGCAGTTCAAGGGCAGGTTATTAACTTAGTGATAGTAGACTCTAATAATATTGAACATGAATTCTTCACTCAAGTTAATGCTGATGGAACCTGGTCTTATGAAGTGACAGACAGTTTACCTGACGGTGAGTACACTGTGACAGTATATGTCTCTGATGTGGTAGGTAATCAGGCTACAACAACTGCTATAGGACAAATAGACACCTTGCCGCCAGAGCTTGAGATTAATAATATCGGTCATACTAATGATTCTACACCTTTGCTTTCAGGTACTACAACTGCTGAAGTTAACACTCTCGTAAATCTTTATATTGAAGATGCAGATGGTCAAACACAAATTATAACTGCTGTTGTGAATGAAAGCGGTCAGTGGCAACAAACAGTTGGAACACCGTTAGCAGAAGGGAGTTTTTCTGTAGAAGCTACAGTTAATGATTTAGCTGGCAATCAAACAGTAACAAATTCTAATGGCACTATAGATTTAACTGATCCTGAAATCAGAATCGATACTATAGGCGAAACGAATGATACCACTCCTTTAATTAGCGGTGTTAGTTCTGCACCGGTAGGGCAAACGATTAATCTAGTTATCAGGGCATCAACAGGTGAAGAGCAAGCAATAACAACTCAAATCCAGTCTGATAATAGCTGGCAAGTTGAAGTTGAGCAGGTTTTAACCGAAGGTAGTTATACTGTTATCGCTAATGTAGCTGATTTAGCCGGTAATGAAGCTATAGATACAAAAAGTTTTGTTGTTGATATCACACCACCTACAATTACAATTTCGTCAACCGGAGCCGAAAATGATAATACACCTGTAATATCAGGAAGCTCAGATGTTGCCGTTAATACCATTGTGACAGTTGTGCTTGTTGATTCAAATAATGAAAGTCAAACTATTACTACACAAATTGATATTGATGGAAATTGGAGCGTTGAAGCCGTTAACCCGTTATCGGAAGGGACTTTTACTGTGCAGGCAAGTGTGAGCGATACTGCTGGTAACGAAAGCTCAGCAACAACTTCTGGCAATGTTGATACGACTAACCCCATACTAACCTTAGATTTAGATGCAAACCTAGATACGATTAATTCTATTATCAGTAATACTTTGTCTGGAACGACAGAACCAAATGCTCAAGTTTATATAAGAGTAGGCAATGCTGGTAATGAGTTAGTTGGTCTACAAGTTGCCACAGCAGATGAAGATGGTAATTTTTCTATTCCGATAGACGCAGATTTACTCTCTGGTAAAGGTATTCAAGAAGGCGATTTGGTTATCGAAGCCCAAGTAACAGATGCCGCTGGGAATTCTAGTATTGTTGACTTGGAAGCCGTTTTGGATATTACTCCTCCAGAGCTTACATTAAGTGCTTTGGATGTCGTTAATTCAGTTGTTTCTCGTACATTTAGTGGAGTCACAGAACCGGGAGCTCAGGTTAATATTCGTGTTGGGAATAGTGGTGAAGAGCTTGTTGAGTTACAGGTCGTTATAGCAGATGAAGATGGAAATTTTTCTATTCCGATAGATGCAGATTTGCTCTCTGGTAAAGGTATTCAAGAAGGCGATTTGGTTATCGAAGCTACAGCTTCAGATCGAGCTGGTAACATAAGTGTTTTAGATATTAACGCCGTACTCGATATTACCGCCCCGTCTTTAAGTTTAGATCCACTAGGGGGCGTGATTAGCAGTACCTTAACTCAAACACTCAGTGG
>NZ_JAOPFU010000080.1 GCF_025515275.1 Catenovulum sp. 2E275 | reverse complement strand
GTTCGGCCGCAAAACAACTGTCCACCGACAGAGCTAATCTGGTAAGGTTAGCAAAACGTTTAGGTATTCAAATTAAAAAGCAGTTAATTTAAAAGTGTGTTTATTATTAACTCGTTGAAGGGCGTGTATTGCTAGCTCGGAATTGTCCAAACCCTAATCAGTAATACATCAGCTATCCTCATAGTGACTTTTCAATAGGAGGTCATTATGAAACCAGAACTAAACCACAACACTACTGGTGTGAAACGCCCTTTCAAGCTTGAAGAGATTTGGCGTATTCGCACACGAATTGAAATTAAAAACAACTTGATGCAATTAGCTTTACTTAATTTGGCTATAGATAGCAAGCTTAGATCATGTGACTTACTGTCTTTAAAAGTTCGAGACGTCGCTACCTTCGATCAAGTATTTGAAAGGGTTCAATTGACACAGAAGAAAACAGGAATAGAAGTTCAATTTGAAATAACACTGCGAACGCAACAGAGTATTAGCCGTTGGATCCAAGAAGTCGCATTAGAATCCAGCGATTATTTATTTCGGAGTTTGCGGCGAGCCAATCAACCAATAAGCTATTCCTATTATATGTCTATCATCAGAAATTGGGCTGAGCAGTTAGGACTCGATTCTGACCTTTACGGAACTCATTCAATGAGAAGAACGAAAGCGACTTTGGTTTATGCACGAACCAAAAATGTTAGGGCTGTCCAGTTGTTACTTGGTCATACAAAAATAGATAACACAATAAGATACCTCGGAATTGAAATTGAAGATGCAATTAAGATTTCTAGAGAAACAGATTGTTGATTTAATTTAATATATGCAGCAACCCCAAGCTGCCTTTGTCCCAAAACGTGTTTTGGCAAATGCCTCAAAAGAGCGAATTGCGGAAATTCATCGATTGAGAATTGTTGCAACTTAAAAGTCAGCATTAAGTCCTCAAACAGACAGAAAATTTTTAGCACATTATTAGACTCTTAATGAGATGGCAATGGCGAGGTCAGCCGATCTAATAGTTCGAACGTTATCTTAGTAACCTCGGTGGTGCTATTGAGATTAAGTCAACCCGAAAATTGTATATTTATTCTGTTATTAACCTATAACCTACTCCCGGTTCAGTCTTTAGATACTCAGGAGCCGCTGGGTTTTGCTCTAATTTTTGTCTTAATTGGCCAATATGAACTCTGACATATTCAGGTCTGTCTATATAGTTCTTACCCCAGACAGATTCTAAAATTTGATTATGGGTCAAAACTTTATCCCGATTTTTCAAAAGTAATAGCAAAATACCGTATTCAATTTTTGTCAAATGGATTTCCTTGCCATCGCAAAGCACTAAACGTGCAATTGGATCAACTTTAACTCTGCCAAATTCAAATTGATTAACTTGGTTATCTTGATTCTGTCTGAGCGCAACTCTAATTCTTGCCATTAACTCAGGTGCGCTAAATGGCTTAGTAACATAGTCATTGGCTCCATTATCTAAAGCCTGAACTTTCTCTTTGTCACTAAACCGGGCTGATATAACGATAACAGGTATCGAAGACCAGCTTCTTAAATTTATTAACACATCTTGTCCGTCAATGTCATCCAGCCCAAGATCTAATAAGATGAGCTCGACATTATGATTGGTTAAATATTGAAGAGCGTCTAAACCTTGTTCAAAACAAATTAGCTCGTACCCGTAATTTTTTAATAAGGTTGTTAAAAAACTTTGCATGGCGGCATTATCTTCAACAATTAACACTTTTATTGTCATAAATTTCCTTTTTTGGGCCATTTGAGTTCAGCGGTTGCATTGTTTTGAATATGAATGTTCAATTTGCCATTATGAAGTTGCATGACTAAAGTACAAATTGGAATGCCCAATCCAGTACCTTTATCTCGGTCTTTTTTGAGGGTTGGATTGAGTTCATTAAATACTTGCAGCATGTAATGGCTTTCTGACTCAACGAAATCCAGCTGAATTCGCTCTAAACCGTATTTAGCCGCATTCTCAAGCAGGTTTGCCAGTGCGATTTCTAACAAAGTAGTATCAGCTAAACATTCGGCTTGGGGTGGAATATTCATTGTGATTTCACTGTCTTTTAAAACAAAAGAACGTCTGGCGATTGCTGCAGAAACAATATCCGCTATTAGTACAGGTTCCGAATCAACTACCTGAGTCAGTTCCTGAACTTGACTGAGTTCCATCACTTTGTCGAAATGACTACTTAATATATTGCTTTGGTTGAAGATATGTTGTGCTTGTTCACGGATTTGTGCTGAACTTAATTGTAACTCTTTGTCGGCAAGCATACTGGATGATCCCATGATAGTGGCCAAAGGGGTACGTAAGTCATGCGAAATGGATCTGAGCATCAGCGCCCGATTTTGTGCAAGTTCAGCTTTGATTTGAGCAGCCTTAGTTTGTCTGGCAAAAAATTCTTTTTGATACGCCTGGGTTAATAAAGATTTCGCAGTATTTACAAGCGTTCTGTTTTTCTCATAAGCACTGTAGTTAATCTGTAGAAAACCGATTGTTTGCTCTCCAAATTTTACCGGCAAGTTAAGTAAGGCAGGCTCAAATTCCTCATTTAAAAGTAACGTTTTCCAAATCACTGGGCTGGCTGTTTGGCGAGATAAAAGTTGTACTGTGTATTCAATCTGAACTTCAAATGTTTCCCTTTTATTTAATCCTCGTGCCAGCATGAACATACCGCGCATTTGTGACATTATATTTTGCGCTCTTTCTAACTGGTTAGAAAGTGAACCTGATAGCTGACTTATAAATAGTCCCAGACCTAACATAACCAAAAACGTAATTAAATATTCCACGTTATTTACATGTAAGGTGTAGTAAGGCTCTACATAAAACCAATCGAATAAAAGCACACTGATGAACGTGGTATTGATTGCCCAAAATCGTTTAAATTTATGTGCAATCCAAGTGACCCAGAGCAACTGAAGCATCGCAATATCTGTAGTGCTGATCCAGCTGCGAGATGGCAATAAAAGGACAACTATTGAGAATGGTACGACAACAACAAATAAAAATATTCTAGATTGAAGCCAAATTTTAGAACCGGAAAATTGCATAACTCAGTCTTTACTAAAAATTAATATTGCCAATATTGAGGTGTAAATAAAATTAATATAGTTAAAATTTCTAATCGCCCCATTATCATACCAACAGATAACCATAATTTTGCACCATCCGGTAAAGTTGAGAAATTTCCGGCAGGGCCAATTATGTCGCCTAATCCCGGACCGACATTACTAACTGCTGTTGCAGCTCCAGTCAATGCAGTTAACAAATCAAGGTGATAAAAAGATAAAATTAATGCAAGTATGGCTATAGTAGCAAAATAAATAAAACAGAACGCGAGGACAGTACCTAACAACTCATCATTTATTTTTTTGTTGCCATACTTTTGGGTCACTATCGCGTTTGGGTGAATTAATAAAGTTAATTGTTTTTTTAATAACATCCACGCTAACTGAGTTCTGAACATTTTAAGCCCCCCAGAGGTTGAGCCAGAGCATCCTCCACTAAAAGTTAAATAAAAAAAAGCGATTAAAGCAACACTTCCCCATAACGAGTAATCTTCGCTGGCATAGCCGCAGGTAGTGATAACAGAAATTACATTAAAAACACTATGTGTGAGTGCGCTAAACCAATCTCTTTGATTTTCTTCTACTTGATAAAAGGTCAACAAACAGGAAGCTCCAACCACAATTATAACAAAGGCTTTTACCTGTGGGTCGGTGATAACCGCAAATTTATCTCGGGAAAACATCTGAACAAATAATAAAAAAGGCATAGCCGCTAACAACATCCACAGACTAGCAAGCCAAGTCATGATGGGTATAGAATTAAAATATCCAAAAGACTCATCGTAATTTGAAAATCCGCCTGTAGCAGTTGTCGTCATCCCATGGGTTATTGCATCAAACGCATTCATACCTGCAAAATAATAACTGCTGGAAGCAAGTATAGTGATTGTTAAATAGGTAATTAAAATTGCTGAAGAAATTTTACTGCTTCTGGGCATGGCTTTATCTGAAATATCTGAACTTTCAGTCTTAAATAATTTCATCCCCCCAATCTTCAATGCAGGCAATATGGCTATTGCCATCACAATAATTCCGACACCTCCGATCCACTGTAAAATTGCTCGCCAAAATAGTACACCCTTTGCCGTATTATTTAATCCAGATAAAACGGTAGAACCTGTAGTTGTAATCGCTGAAACAGTCTCAAACCATGCATCAGTCCAGCTTAAGGTTGGTATTGTTTGATGAAGTGGGATGGCTGAAAAAAAACAAATAATTAACCATGCACTACTGGTTATAAAAAATAAATAACGTTTAGAAAATTGAGTAATTTCTTTGGTATTAATGATTAATAAACTTGCAATGAAAGCAATCAGCAGGCTATCAGCAAAAAAAATCCATGCAATTGTTTCTGCATAGTTATAGCTAACAACTGCCGTAATGAGCATAGCAATACTCAGGACAAATAATAAGTAGCCTAAGATTCGGAAACAAGCATTTAAAGTAGAATTTTGTACAGTTCGAACTAAATCATTTGATAATGACTGCATAGATAATCACTAAAAAATAAAGATAATTTCATTGTATGACGTGTGCGGGTGAGTTGTTGTAAGAATGCTCTAAAGATTTGAAAACGGAATATAAAGAAAATATAAAGCTGTATTCTTTAATAGTTTTCCAAAATCAATTTGAAGTGTTACAACGAAGTTAGCGCTTAGATTGGGTCGAACGAAGTGAATCCCAACATTTTTATTCAATATGCCAAAACGTTGGGTGCGCCTCTAGCTTACCCCACCTACCACAGATGCAAAATTTGAGTGGGGTAAAGGTCTGTTTATATCCGTCAGCTGTCGTTAAATAACCAGCAGCTAAGCTTGCGCTTTTGGCACGAAGCTGCCCCCAAACGTGTTTCGGCAAATGCCTCAAAAGAGTGAACAGCAGATCTTTAATGACTTCATTTAGGCATCGGCTATTCGAACTACAGCAGTTTTTAACTGATGCAGAATTTTTTAGATCCAGAACTTACTGAACTTTTATCACAATGCCATTAATTTTGTTACTGAATTATCCAGTTCATGTATTTATGAGTTTGTTATGGCATGTCAGAAGCAAGCGAAAAGAAGGTGTTTATAACATAAATATTAGTCGTCTACTCTTTATTTTAAGCGGGCGGGTATTTGCTCTTCTTCAATTTTATGTCGTTATGCCAGCACTAGGCAGCTAATTGCCGCCTAGAGAGTTCATTGAACATATATATTTTTAGTAATTAGATTTAGCTTAATTTATTGGGTATACCATCTTTTGCCTGAATAATATGCAAGTCTCGTTGAGGGAAAGGAATTGTAATTCCTTTACTCTCAATTTTTCCTTTCATTTTACGTTGTATATTCCAATGAATATCCCAGTAATCAGAGGTTGGCGCCCAAGCTCTAAGCTGAAGATTTACTGAGCTATCAGCCAGTGTATGAACCAGATATTGGGGCTCAGGAGCTGCCATAATGCGCTGGTCTTCAGACACCAGTTCTCTTAGGGCCGTTAGTCCATCTTCAATTGAATCACCATAAGAGATTGCGACAGTAATATCCATTCGGCGTTTGCCGTTTCGGCTGAAATTCTTAATCGCATTACTCCAAACAGAACTATTAGGAATAGATACAAAAATTCCATCCGCGGTTTCCAACACTGTTGTAAATAACCCTAAATCTACAACGCTTCCAGAGTAGCCAGATACTTCTATAAATTCTGATTTTTTTCAATGGTTTTAAAAATAACAGCATCACGCCAGCTGCAATATTACGTAATGTGTCTTTTAGTGCTAGTCCAATTGCCAAACCAGCAGCACCTACGAGAGCGACTAAGCTGGCTGTATTTACCCCAAACAGGTCGAGAATAATCACAAGCGCGATTAAATACACTATGTAACCCGACAGAGTCGTCAGCAGTTTTGTAATAATTTCATCCTGTTTACTTAACCGATAAACACCGTTATGAACAGCTCGCCTGAGAATTTTTGCACCTATAATCGCGACAATTAAAATGAATATTGTCAGCAAAGTATTCTTTGCTACAACAATTAGTTGAGGTTGGTTCTCAGCAAAAAAATTAATAATTGTTTCCATTCATCTCACCCCAGTAAATTTATAAGTAGGTAGCCATTGTAAGCAAAATAAGCAGTCAAGAGAGTACCGCCTTCAACTCGATTAATTTTTCCTTTACGCCCAAAACCGTATGCCATAATCAGTAAAGCCAGAGTTAATAGCAACATAACAACCCAATCCCGGTTAAACGCTTCCGCAGAGATTTTGGGGATGGGATGAATAATCCCGGCAATGCCAATAACCGCGAGGATATTGAATATATTAGAACCGACGACATTACCAATAGCGATATCATGCTCACCTTTTTTGGCAGCAATGACGGAAGCTGCAAGTTCGGGTAATGATGTGCCGAGAGCTACAATTGTTAAACCAATAATCAGATCGCTCACGCCCAGCGCTGAAGCAATTTCAACAGCACCCCATACTAGAATTCGTGAGCTGATAATGAGTAAGAGCAAACCTGCTACTAACCAGAATATAGCTTTGCCCATAGGCATCGAATGGTCTGTTAACTCTTTATCAAACTCTTGTTCTAGCATATCGCCTGAGTTTTTCATGCCGGAATAAACCGACCAAGCGATGAAAACAAATAACCCAACCAGTAGTAATATGGCATCAATTGACGTAAGTGTGCCATCATAGAGTAAATAACCACAAAACAGGACGACTCCCACTAACAGCGGGAGCTCTTTTTTTACGATATTGGATTGTACCGCAATTGGGGCAATTAGTGCGGTTACCCCCAGAATTAAACTAATGTTAACTATATTGGAACCCAAAGCATTCCCGAGCGCGAGATCTGGATTTCCGTCGCTCGCAGCCATAGCTGATACAACCATTTCGGGTGCGGAAGTGCCAAATCCCACAATGACCATCCCAATCAAAATTGGAGATAGCCCAGCAAGCTTTGCTGTTGCAGCTGCGCCTTCAACAAATCGGTCAGCACTCCATACAAGCAGGGCAAACCCAGCAATGATAGCAAGTAATGCTAATAACATACTGTTTCCCCCTTTAGCTGAATGGCAGGGGCTGCGCTTTGATAGCCGTATTGAATAAAATTGTTGGTAGAGCTGTTAATCAACTGCTTCATAAGATTTGTCCTTAGGGCAGAAATGACAATTAAGACAATGATTCATCTCTGCCCGAAATGACCAATTGTCTTAAGTCTTGTCAAAGTTTGTTAAACCCGAAACTGCCACGAGCATTGGAGGCTCGGGGTATGTTGACAGTTTCCCCGCGTTAAGCGGGAGACTACTCCCCTAAGTCAGGTTAGGATAATTAAATTGCGTTTAGTATACAAATATTTTTATCGTTAAGAGTGTTTCTACGAAATGATAAGATTGTTTCTACTATTAAAACTAGGATTAAAATATTTGAAGTTTTGTCAAGTTACGCTGAATAAACGGGCTCCTCATATTTTAGCTTGAAAGTGGTTCTTCTGATATTTCAAGTTAGTCTGACAGAATCTCATAGCGTCTAGACCTTTACGCAGATTCAATAATATATCAACTCGTCACTCAAGCTGATTTTCAACAAGTTAAATAGCTGAATAATACCTACACTGATTATTATTTAGATGCCGTTGACATCACCTTTTAATGAGCTTTCAGTTATAACGAGTATCAGAGGGAACCCTACTTTCTCTCTGAACTCATGGGCATTTCACTATAACACCATTCAAATGTTGGTTGCGTTATTAATTCGTCGTTTAAAACCTTGATTGTGGCGGTCTAAAAAACTTAATGTCAAAATTGGCCCAATGCACTCCTAATATGTCCTTAAAGCCACTTTACGATAAAACCTATTTCTTAAAATTGCACTACTGAATTGATATCACTCACCGATGTAAAGTAGATGTCCCTTTTCTAATTATTGAGCTTTCGCTTCTGGCACAAAGCACGCATTCGGTCTAACCCATTTATGTCCAAAATCGAGTTTATCCTACCGTCTGCTTCTATCTCATTTTTGAAATTGATGACAAG
>NZ_JAOPFU010000007.1 GCF_025515275.1 Catenovulum sp. 2E275 | reverse complement strand
GGGTCGAGCGAAGCGAATCCCAACAATCGAATTTAATAGTGCACGATCTAATATTTATTCTATAACTATATAACAGGCTGATTAAAAAGGAATTTAAATGTGCATTATCGAAGATGTTTTGTAAAAGGCGGCTGTTACTTTTTCACTGTTAATTTAGCTGAGCGCGATAAATCTTTATTAACGGATAATATTCATTTATTACGAAGCAGCTATCAAAAAATGCTTGCCACCAGACCCGTCAAAACGATAGCAGCCGTTGTGCTGCCTGATCATTTGCATGTTATATGGCAACTACCCGCAGGAGATTGTGATTTTGCGCAAAGGTGGCGTCAAATCAAAGTTAATTTCTCAAGGCATATTGTAAAAAATGAAAGAATCAGTAAAAGTCGATTGGATAAAAATGAACGTGGCATTTGGCAAAGACGCTATTGGGAGCATTTAATTCGTGATGAGGATGATTTGCAAAAACATGTAGCTTACATCCATTATAATCCTGTGAAGCATGGCTATGTTTTATCGCCAGTTGACTGGCCATATTCAAGTATTCATAAATACATTAAGTTAGGTTGGATCAAAGAGGATTGGGGGTGCTGATAAATTTTAGTTTGTTGGCAGATTCTGTTGGGGTTCGCTTCGCTCGACCCAACCTACTCGGGCTTCAAGAGTAATTATTAAAGGAAATATTTTTTATATAAACTATATACCATTTATTTTTTAGCTCTTTTTAGAATTAACCGTAATAATTTAATAAAATCGTAAATAATCAGCACACCTAGTAGAATCAAAAAAATAGACTCTTCCATTGCCCTATATCCAAACAACCCTGGGTATTGCTCAATATTTGCGTCTATACCTCGCCCTTCAAAACTTCCTTGTTTAATTGAGCTTGCAGTCCAATCGTATAGAAATATAAAACACATACACATCAAAATAATTCTTGCTATCATATAAATCATTTTTGGTACAAAAGTGAGTTAGCCCGCGTAGGTTGGGTCGAACGAAGTGAATCCCAACAATTTATTTAATATACAAAATGTTGGGATTCGCCTAGGCTCGTGCCAACCTACTAAAAATGCAGAATTTGAGCAGGTTAAACGTCAGCTTTTCAGCAGTCAACTGACATTTAAAACGCAATGCCAAACCTCCACAATTGGCACAAACAACCAGGTTTGATTAAATGCTATTAACCAAACCTGACAGAACAAGTTAAGCCTTATTCAAATCAAACATTTTGCGCCTGAATTGCAGTTAACGCGATGGTATAAACGATATCTTCTACCAAAGCGCCACGGCTTAAATCATTAACTGGTTTGCGTAAACCTTGCAGCATAGGGCCAATGCTCACTACATTTGCTGAACGCTGCACCGCTTTGTATGTGGTATTGCCGGTATTTAAGTCTGGGAATACAAATACGGTTGCTTGACCCGCTACCGGGCTGTCGGGTGCTTTTTTCGCTGCAACATTAGCAACCGATGCTGCATCATACTGCAATGGACCATCGATTAATAAATCTGGACGTTTTTCTTGTGCGATTTTAGTCGCTGCACGTACTTTATCTACATCGCTGCCAATTCCACTTTCGCCTGTACTATAGCTGATCATCGCAATTTTAGGGGTAATACCAAATGCTTTAGCCGAATCACCTGACTGAATTGCAATATCGGCCAGCTCTTCGGCGCTCGGGTCAGGGTTAACCGCACAGTCACCATACACCAAAACTTGCTCTGGCAAACACATAAAGAAAATAGATGAGACCAGTTTGCTCTCAGGAGCAGTTTTAATTAATTGCAGTGCAGGGCGAATTGTATTGGCTGTGGTATTAACCGCACCCGAAACCAAACCATCTACTTTATCTAGTGCCAGCATCATAGTGCCAAGTACAACGCTGTCTTCAAGCATTTCGCGAGCGGTATCTTCGGTAATTCCTTTATGTTTTCTAAGCTCCATTAGTGGCGCAACATAATCATCGACAATAGAGGCGGGAGCCACCAAAGCAACATTTTCTGGTAGCTCTAAAGATAAGCTGTCTGCGGTGCGTTTAATGGTTTCAGGATCGCCCAATAAAATACATTTAGCGATTTGTTTTTGTGCACAAATCACCGCTGCATGAATGGTTCTTGGTTCTTCACCCTCGGGTAAAACAATGGCTTTGGGTTGTGAACGGGCAGACTGAACTAAATGATGGCGAAATGCTGCCGGAGATAATCTTGGGGTCCGTTTCACTTTTAAATGTTCGGCTAATGAGTTGACATCCAAAGACTCAGCCACCGCATTCATCACCTGCTCCATACGGATATTATCATCTGCTGGTACGTCAGAATTTAACTCATCCAAATATTGCGCTGTGCGATAAGTATTGCTGCTAACCAGCATAACTGGCACACCGGTATCAAATGCCGCCTGACATAAATTCATTAACGCTTTATCTGGTGTATAGCCACCGGTTAATAAAATACCAGCCAGTGGAACGCCATTTAGTACAGCCATACAGGCAGTTAATAAAATATCGTCTCTATCGCCCGGAGTAACCACTAATGTGCCAGCTTTTAGGGTATGCAGCATATTGGTTAAAGTGCGCGCACAAATACTAACGCCTAATACACGGCGGTTTAAATCGGCATTGTCATTTAAAATCTGACAATGCAAGTGCTGCTGAATATCAATGGTACGTGGCGCAAGTAATTGAGGGTTATATCTAACCTGACCTAAACATTTAAACCCTTTGGCTTTAAATACAGCTAACTCAGATAAGTTTTTAACTGGTTCTATGGGTGAAACCTCGCCGTCGTCCAGCGCCATTAGTGCCTGTACTCTGCCAGCGGGGGCGCCCACTTTATTTAAAATACAGCCTAAAACTTTTTTACTGCGAGTGCCGCCATAAAAGTTAGATGATAAGCTAATTTGTTGATTTAGCTCCAATTCGGTTAGTTCGTTTTTGGCCGAAACTAAAATGACATCACTGTCGAGGGTATTGGCAATTTGAGTATTAATCCGCACAATAAAAGGTAAATTTTTGTGTGGTACTAATCCCTCAATAATTAAAATATCTGCATTCTCAGCACTTTCTTCACAAATGGTGACGACTTCTTCCATTAGCTGCTCAATTTCGCCATTGGCAAGCATACGCTGAGCTTTTTCAAGTGGAATTGGGTCGGGTGGATTTAACCCTTGCATCGCATTAACAAATAATAATGAGGGATCAATTTGTTGCGCCTGACCACTGTGTTGGGCAATTGGTTTGCAAAAAGCGACTCGTAGGCCAAGCTGATCTAAAGCTCTAACTAACCCTAAACAAACTGAGGTTAACCCCGCCCCATAACCTGTAGGCGTTAAAAATAAACTGTGCTTCAAAATAAACTCCCGATTAAAATTTGGTTAAGCCTGAGCTGTTAAACGAATGGTATCTTGCGCGATAACCCATTCTTCCTGAGTCTGAACAATAATCGCTTTACGTGAATCTGGTGTGGTTATAATGCCGAATGTATCACCGCCCTGATTATTCAGGTTTTGATCTAACTCAAATCCTAAAACCGCAAGGTGGTTAATCACTTTGCCTCGCACTAAAAATGAGTTTTCGCCAATTCCACCGGTAAATACCAAAGCATCAAACCGGTTTAAACCAACTACCATACTGGCGATGCTTTTTGCCAAACGATAAGCAAATACCTCAATTGCTAATGCTGCTTGTTTATCACCATCGGCGGCTTTAGCAGATAAGGTGCGCATATCGTTACTGGAGCCGGATAAACCTAATAAACCACTGCGTTTATTCAGCATATCTGTGATCTCTTTAAGTGATAAATTAAGCTTGTCGGCTAAAAACTGGTGAATGCTTGGGTCAATATCACCACTACGAGTACCCATCATTACTCCTTCGAGCGGGGTAAATCCCATACTGGTATCAACCGATAAGCCATTTTGTACTGCACTAATACTACAACCGTTACCTAAATGGGCTGTAATTACGCCGGAGTTATTTTTATCTAAACCTAAAACTTCAATCGCCTTGCCTGCTACATATTGATGGCTCGTGCCATGAAAACCATATTTTCGGATGCCTTGCGACTCGTATAACTCATAAGGTAAGCCATATAAAAAGCTATGTTCAGGCATGGTTTGATGAAACGCGGTATCAAATACGGCAACTTGCGCAATATCCGGTAACTGTTCCGCCACCGCATTTATCCCGACAATTGCAGCCGGATTATGGAGCGGAGCTAAAGCACTGCAAGCTTCTATTTTATTTAAAACACTTGGGGTAATTAAAGCCGACTCTTTAAAGTATTCACCGCCATGAACAACTCTGTGGCCAATTGCGGATAATGAATCAAATAAGTTGAGTTCAGTTAATACACTAAAAAGCTTTTTTAATGCCAGCGCATGATCCGCTTCGCCTAATGAAACCTGAGATTTTTCGCCTTGATACTGCCAGCTAATTTCGGCCTGAGCTGTTGATAATCGTTCGGCTATACCGGTTAAATCCGCTTGAGCTTTATCACCAATAAATAAACAAAATTTCAGTGATGAACTGCCGGAATTAATAATAAGGTAACTCTTGTTGTTCAATCTAAACTCCTTGAAAATGCGCATAGCAAATATTTGTCCATAGTATAGGACAAATACTTCACAGTTAACCGGGTTTAGATCAATAAATTCAGATAACTAAAATAAAAAAGATGAATTCAACAACAATAAATTTACAACAGAAAAAAGCAGAATAAATAGGGTATTTATTCTGCTTTAGTATTTGAAAAGGTATTTGAAAAGATTATAAAGTGACTAGCGCTTGCGGAATATCCCAGCTTTGCGTTAAAACATCACCTTGCCAAGTTTCAATAATTAACCAGGCTTTATCTTTAGCTGAAATAGCTGGTGGTGCAATAGCATGCACGTGCTGACCATGACGGCTACCATGCAAAATGCCTTCTTCGTCTAACGCCAGTTTACTCAGTTTATGCGGCGCTTCACCCAAACTAAAATAAGCCTGACGAATATTTTTAATATCGCCTTCGCCAAACATTAATAAAAAGTCTTTTACGTATTCATCATGATGCGAATAAGGTGGGTCCATATTAAATGGCATTGGCGTTATTTTAAACTCACCAACCGTTTTTTCACCCCATGCATCTGGAAATTTTGGGTTCATCGACTGATATAAAAAAATAAAAGGCAGAATTAAAATCAATCCACTTAAACAAAATTTATTACGTTGCCACCAAGTGCTAGAACGTTGAGCCATTAGTTAGCCTCCTGTTGTTTTAATGCCGCTGATTGCTCTGCTGTATTTTTAGCTTTAACCAATTTACTGCCCCAGATCATAAAACCTGTAATTGACATGCCAGATAAAATTAAGCCAAAAAAGAACCAGATAAATTTTGTCCAGATCCCACCAATTGTGCCGTAGTGAAGCGGATCGGCAATATGCGAAATGGTTTGGAGTGTGGTCATGGTTTCCGGAGATTTCGTATTTGCGATCTCACCCGTCCACGGATTAACACTTACGCGATATGAATACTGGTCATAAAAAATAAAATCACCCGTTCCGATTAAAGTATACATGCCTCGGTTATGCTCCGGCAGCATTAAATATCCAGGTGTAAAATCCGGGAATTTTTGTTCAGCAACTTTCATTGCTTGTGCAAAACTAACTGGAAACTCAGGCGCTTGAGCTTGCATTGGTGGTAATTGTTGCGCTTGAACAAGTGGATCATGCGGCTCAATATCAACTCCTGCGTGCCACATTATTGCCTGAATTAAATACCAAAGTCCGGTTAAACTCATCACCGCTAAAAACCAGATAGACCAAACGCCAGATACCCGGTGCAAGTCAGTTAAAAATGCTTTTTTACCCTGATTAACCCGTATTTTGGGTTTGACAAAAGCACGCCAGAAATTTTTATAAATAACTAAACCAGTAATCAATGCGCCCATAATCACAATCGCCATTGCACAAACTAAGTAATACCCTATGCTATAGCTACTCTGCCACGGAAATAACAACCAACCGTGCAAACCGCGCATAAATCCAATAAAGGTTATCCCTTGATTCATTTCCTGAATTTCGCCAGTGTACTGATTTACATAAGCTTTACCCTGAGGTATGCCCTTATCGGTAAAAATAACCGCTTTAACTAAATAAGGCTCGTAGCTAATAACCGTACCCACATCAGCGGTTGGATAAGCTTTTTCAACGACTTCAATTAATTCTGCAATGGGTTTTTCCGGTAAATTATCAGGGTTACTCGCCCGTGCATTCGGGTTAGTCAACCAAGTGAGTTCATGGCTAACAACAGCTATTGTACCGGTTAAACACACAGCACAAAAAATCAGCCAAATAGGCAGTGAAAACCATCCGTGTAATTTAAACCAAAAGCGAGTATTAAGTTTTGCCATTATAGAATCTCAATAGTTACAAAAGTGAAAATGATAACGATTATCAAAAACATTGACGTTGTATAAATAATACTTATAAAATGAATAAGATTCAAAAGTTAGTAGTTAAAAACTTAAAAATAGGTAAGAAATGTCTAATATACTAGCCAAAACTAAGCTGGCAACTTTGATCGGTTGTTTATGCTTATCCCAAAATGTTTATTCACAACAAGAAGATTCATCGAAAGATGAAAACATTGAAGTTATCGAAGTTAAAAGTGTGCGCGGTTATATATCGTATGTGAGCGCCACTGGCGGAAAATCTGATATCCCAATTATTGAAACTCCGATGACAGTTTCAGTATTAACCGAAGAAAGAATTGAAAATTTAGGCTCGCTAACTGTGCAGGATGCTTTAGGCTATGTTGCTGGTTTATATAATGGCCCTTACGGAGTTGATACCAGAGGTGACTGGTCTATTATTCGTGGTGTTGCTCCTGTGCAATATTTAGATGGCTTAAAAAGCTTATTTGGTTATTACAATAATGTGAGAACCGATCCTTTTGCTTTATCTCAAATTGAAATTTTAAAAGGCCCTAGCTCGGTTTTATATGGCCAAGGCTCTATCGGCGGTATTGTTAATTTAGTGAGTAAAAAACCAGAACCTGTTACCAGTGGACAGCTTTGGGCACAAGTCGGTAATTATTCTCGCAAACAAATAGCTGGTGATATAACGGGGGCGTTAAATGATGATGCATCTATTCAAGGTAGAATGATTGGTTTATGGAGAGACAGCGATACTCAAACTGATTATGTATCCGACAATAGTAAATTATTGATGCCTTCTTTAAGCTGGCAGGTTACTGACGATACCAAGCTGACCTTTCTAGCCAACTGGCAAAAAAATGAGTCTGGTACTAGCACTTCATTTTTACCTCACCAAGGCACTATTTTACCAAATGAATTCGGTCAAATACCAAGCAACCGGTTTGTTTCTGAACCCGGGTTTGATAAATATGACACAGAACAAACTGCATTAACTGCAATTGTTGAGCATGATATCAATCTGGATTGGAGTATGCGTTTTGCCACTCGTTATAGTGATAGCCATGCTGATTACCATACTATTTATGGTTGGCCGCCTAGATTACAGGAAGATAACCGTACACTAGTCAGCCGAGTAGCTTATATCAGTGATGCAGATGCGCGAGCAATAACTAGTGACTTACAGTTACATGGCACTGCATATACAGGCGATATTGAGCACAAATTAGTCTTTGGTTTTGATTATCAAAATGCTTATACAGATAACGATACCGCATACGGAACAGCGGGAACATTAGATTTATACTCTCCGGAATATGGTCAAGTTGAAAACTTAATTACCGAAGCTGATATTGTTGATAGCCCATCAAGCAAAACCTACCAACGAGGTTTTTATGTGCAAGATAATATGAGAATTGATCAAAAGTGGTTGATTTCTGCTGCATTACGACGCGATAAAGCAACTTTAGCTGTAGGTAGCCAATATGCAACTACTGGCCGGTTAGGTTTAATGTATTTATTTGAAAATGGTATCTCACCTTATATTAGCTATAGCGAATCATTTGAGCCGCTAATTGGTACTAATGCTTATGGGAAATCTTTCACGCCTAAAACGGGTGAGCAAGTTGAGGCCGGCTTAAAATACCAACCAGCTGGCACAGAGCATTTATTAACCGCATCAGTTTATAAAATTAAAGAGCAAAACAGAACAACGTCATTATCTGCCGAGCAAGTGAATGATCCTGATATTATTAATCCAAATGGGCAGGTTCAACAAGGGGAAGTCAGCTCTGAGGGTATTGAACTAGAAGCTCAGTTAGCATGGCAAGAGTTGGATATCTATGCAAGTTATGCTTATACCGATGCTTATGTTAGTCAAAGTAATACTTTAGGTGAACAAGGCGCAACTTTGTCTGCTTTACCAGAGTCACAAGCCTCTATTTGGGCAAGTTGGAATCCGGCATTTGCTCAAGGATTTTCGCTTGGTGCAGGGGCACGTTATGTTGGTGAAACATCTGACGGTACAGCTTATGTTGAACAAGGTGGTGTAGTATTAAACGATCCTCTCAAAACACCAAGTTACACATTGTATGATGCCATGATAGGTTATGAATTTGATGATTATACTTTAAGTTTACAAGCTCATAATATCACTGATAAAACCGTGATCACTTCATGTTTAGCTAGAGGTGACTGTTTCTATGGCAAGCGTAGAACCATTACCGCTAATTTCAGATATAAATTTTAATTCCTAAAACTAAAATAAAGCCAGTCTATTCATGTACTGGCTTTATTCTACAATTTGTCACCTTGCATAATTCCATTCTTCGTCAGACCCGTTAAAATAGCGGCTTTTCTTATTTTAAATTAATACTGAATATGAGTGATAAAAACCCAATTTACCTAGTGCAATTTATTAATAATGGCGAAAAATATGAATTGTATGTACGTAAACTGATGCCAAGCAATTTGTTTGGTTTTGTCGAAATTGGTGAGTTTGTCTGGAATAATCATAGCTCGCTAGTGTTAGATACCAGTGAAGAAAAACTTAAATCAGAATTTGAAAGTGTCGAAACTACTTACATTCCAATGCATAATATTTTGCGGATTGATCAGGTTAAAAAACAGGGGACCGCTAAAATTTCCAGCTTAGCGGATAAAGTGACTGCATTTCCAAACCCAATTTATACACCGAATCCGAAAAAATAACTTTCAGGCTAAAGCCTGACCTACAAGGTACTTAGAATTATTGGCTGTAGGTTGGCATTTATGCCAAAAAGTCGTTTAGTTTATATGCTGACTCAAAATAACTTCAGGCTAAAACCTGACCTATAAGGTTGGCTAGAAAGTTTGGCTGTAGGTTGGTATTTATGCCAAAAAGTAGTTTATTTTTTATATAGTTAATTTAAGACATAATTTAAAGCTAATGTCAGACTTTTAACATAACAAGGATCTTCTGTGCGCATTTTACACACCTCAGACTGGCACTTAGGACAAAATTTTTATGGAAAATCCAGAGCTGCCGAGCATCAGGCCTTTTTAAACTGGCTGCTTGAACAAGTCAGAGAGTTAAAAGTGGATGCTTTAATTGTTGCCGGTGACATATTCGATACCGGCTCGCCGCCCAGTTATGCCCGCGAAATGTTAAATCAATTTGTAGTTTCAATTCAAAAATGCAACTGCCAGTTGGTTTTATTAGGCGGCAACCATGATTCGGTTGCTATGCTAAATGAGTCAAAAGCGCTGTTTTCCTGCTTAAACAGTGAGTTAATTGCTAATGTTCAAACCGATTTATCGGCAGAGGTGATTACGCTAAATAATAGAAACGCTGAGCCAGCGCTGCATTGTTGTGCTGTGCCTTTTATTCGGCCAAGAGATGTTTTAACCAGCCAAAGCAGCAAAACAGAAACAGACTCAAAACCTGATTTATTGACCGCTATTAAGCAACATTATCAGACAGTTTATCAGTTGGCGCTGGATAAAAATAAACAGCTAAACCAAAACTTGCCAATTATGGGTACTGGCCATTTAACTGTGGTGAATGCTGCGCTGACTGAATCGGTACGCGATATTTATATTGGTAGTTTAGAGGCATTTCCAGCCAGTGAATTTCCGCCGTTTGATTATTTAGCTTTAGGCCATATTCATCAGCCACAGCAAATTGCGGATAATGCTAACTGGCGTTACAGCGGTTCACCAATTGCGATGAGCTTTGACGAAACTAGCCGTGAAAAGTCAGTTGTATTAGTAGATTTTGACGAAAAAACAACCACAAGCAAACTCATTAGTGTACCGATTTTTCAAGCTATGTTTTGTTTATCTGGCAGTCTGGCACAAATAGAAAATCAGTTAGCTGAATTATTTATTGATTCGGTTGATAAATCGTCCGCTCAACAGCAAAGCGTATGGTTAGATTTAGAAATAGACAGCTCAGATTTTCACTCAGACGTGCAAAAGCAGGCAGAGCAAATCTGTGAGGATTATCCGGTTGAAATTTTATTGGTTAGACGCAAACGCAATAAACAACTTAACTCAGGGTTTAGTGCCGCAGAAAAGCTAAGTTTAGATGAAATTGATCCAACGCAGGTATTTAAACAAAAGTTATCGGATCAAGGTTTTGAAGTAGAGCAAACCGAAAAGCTCGAAACCCTATTTGCTCAAACCCTAGAGCAAATCCGGCAGGCTGAAAATTGATGGTTAATCTATTTTTGCCTTATCTGACACTAATCGGCTTCTGACATCTTCATCTGAGATTAATGGCACAGGTTTAGCAAACAAGTATCCTTGATAATATTCACAACCCAGTTGATTTAAATAAGCAAACTGGGCTTGAGTTTCTACACCTTCCGCTATAACTTTCATTTTAAGCCCAGATGCCAAGCTAATTATCGAGCGAACTACTGTTTCATCCTGCTCACTACTTAGCATTTTATCCACAAAGTGTTTGTCAATTTTTAAAATATCAATCGGAAAACGCGTTAAATAACTCAATGATGAATACCCTGTACCAAAGTCGTCCAGTAGTAAATTAACTCCTAATTCTTTTAACTCCTTCATGCGTTTTGTAATCAAAGAAGAACCGATTAACATAATACCTTCTGTTATTTCTAACTTTAAACAAGCTGGGTTTATTTGGTATTTCAAAATACAATCGGCAACTAGTTTCACAAAATCTTTTTGTTGAAACTGGACTGCACTGACATTTACCGCAATGGTTAAATCAGTTAGTTCCGTTTTCCCTTTCCATTCACTCAGTTTACAACAGGCTGTCTCCAATACCCATTTGCCAACTTCAATGATCATGTTGTTTTCTTCAAGCAGAGGGATAAACTCAGCAGGAGAAATAAAACCTAATGTTTCACTTGTCCAACGCAATAATGCTTCAAAACCGACTAACCGGCCAGATTGCTCATAAATTGCTTGATAATTTAACGTAAACTCTTGATTCAGCAGCGCTTTGCTTAAAGCATTATTTAAACTATTTCGTTTTTCAATATTAGCTTGTAAGTTAGCATCAAAAAAACTAACCCGATTACGGCCATTATCTTTTGATTGGTACATAGCTATATCAGCTTGTTTCATTAACTCTGATAAATCTATGTTTTTATGGGAGAAAATAGTAATACCTATACTCGGTGTTATGCTAATTTCGTGACCTTGTATAAAGTATGGCTCTGATATTAACTGGCGTATATCTTCTGCATATTGTTGTGCTGCCAAAGTACATTGTTCTTTATTATCATCCAGAGACGTTAATAAAATAATAAACTCATCGCCTCCTAAGCGGGCAAGGTGGTAGGAGGGCTGCATAATAGACTCTAGTCTAAGTGCGGTTTCTGTTAACAGGGCATCTCCACCAGGGTGGCCCATAGTATCGTTGATTACTTTAAAATTATCTAAATCAATAAATAATAAAGCATGATACGCCTTATATTTATTGATTTTATCGACATCTAAATTGGCCAACATTTTAATAAAATGGTTACGATTTGGTAGTTTTGTCAAATCATCGTACATTGCCAAGTTGTATGCTTTTTGCTCAGCTAATTTTCTATCTGTAATATCAGCTCGTATGGCTATGTACCTTTCGGGCAAACCAGATGCACTAAGTAACGGAACTATGGTAGAGCTTACCCAATAAAATGAACCATCTTTGGCTTTATTGCATATTTCACCATGCCAAACTTTTCCACTTTTTATAGTTTGCCACATATCCTTAAAAAAGGATTTAGGGTGGTAATTAGAGTTAATAATTTTATGAGTGTGACCTATCAATTCATCCCGCGAATATTTAGATATCTCACAAAACTTATCATTAGCAGAAAGAATAATTCCCTTTTCATCAGTAATGGCAACAATCGCGTGTTGATCTAAAGCATGGCGCAACTCAACCATATCATTTATCGCAACTTTTTTGTCCCGTTCTGAATTTACTTTTTCAGTAATGTCTTCGGTTAAACATAAAATACTACTAATTAGGTTTTTGGAAGTATTTTCGGGAATAACTTTAGTAAAGCGGTGCACTTTTTTACCAGAAGCTAATTCATAACTAAAGTTAATTGTTTCTTTATTGCCTTTTAAAGCACTTTTTAAGTAGGGCGTTAACTCATCAATACTAGACTGCGGATAAGCCATTTTAAGCGGAGCATTGGGAGGTAAGCTTTTTAGTGCAGGGGTGATCTGAGTTGCATAATCATTTACATAGTTAATTTTAAACTCAGGTGTTAAACGAATTACGCTGAGTGGCATATTATTTAAAATCGTGTCTAGCTCTAGTTGTTTCTGTTGTGCGAGCTCTTTTGCATTATTAGCAACCAAATAAGGATGTTCGAGCTCTTCTACAAATACAGAACGATAGATAATTGCGGCAGAAATAATTTTAAGTAAATGGGCCCAAACCATACCTAAATCTGAAGGGGTTAAATAATAGACGATGGCAAATGAACAAAGAGCCATACAATAAGATGATATTGAAAAGTATAAAGATTGTGCTCTGGGATACTGGATATATTTTTTAAAAAAGAAAATCGCTAGTACTAAAAAACCTATGCCTAACAATAGCTCATAAGTCGACTTAAATGTAGTAACTCCTTTACCATCGATAAAAGTAACTGGAAAAAATGCTAGATAAAAAGTACCTATAATAAAAACGACTCCAGCGATAGCTAAACTTAACGAAAGCCAGATAAGCTTTCTACCTGGTAGCCTGATTTTGCTAGCCAGTAAAATAAAGGTAATTAACTCAGCTGTTCTAGCAATAAACCAAAAAAAGATCGCTTTTTCTGTTGAGCTAGGGGTAAAAAAATCAGGCATGCCGGGGTAAGCCAGTGCATGAATAAAATCAGCGACCCCAACTAAAGTAAACCCTAAAACAATGATATTCCCCTGTTTAGAGGCTTGATGGGTAAACCGAAAGAAAACTAACAGAACAACCGAAATAAAGACAAATACAGATACTAATTCAGCCATTAAATGCAGAACAAGATTAAGGCCTTGTTCAAATCTAATACTGTGTCCGGCAAAGATAATATAAATAGTGGTTAGGGTTGTAAAAATAAAAGTCAGTAGGTTAACGTTTTTATTGAAGGCATTTGTCAGAAACTTCATCGTAAAAATATTGGCCTTGTTAAATCTAGGTAACATAAAAAGTGATTAAAGTTGAATGGCAGATGTAAACATGTCCCAGTTTAACCCTGTTTCTACAAAAACAGCCTTGACTCCTAAATCACCGACTTCTTTAATATTACGCATTTCATCATCAAAAAAGACCATTTGTCCATAATCAATATTTAAATTTTGTTTGAGCATTTGAAAATGATTTACTTTACTACCAGGGTATATTTCTTGTTGAATAAAAAAACTCTGAATATCAAAAAGCTCAATTAATTGTTTAGCCCAGCTGGGCTCACCAGTACGAGATGCCAGTGCCATTTTTATTTGCTGTTTTTGGCAATACTGCAAAATAGCTATTACATCAGAATATAAAGTGATTGAACGCTTTTGAGAGTCAAGAATTAGATTGCCATGCTTTTTGTATGGTGGGCAAGTACAATCACACCAGACCCCATCACAATCCCACAGGGTAAAATCCAAATCAAAAACGATTAATTCAACTGACATACATTTATTACTGGTAAAAATGAATGCGACTATTCTAATTGAATTAGCCTCAGTTGTAATATAGAACTTATATATTTTAACTTGAGCTTTTTTAAACTTGGGTAAGATGGGTTAATTAAAATTTTATAAATTAGCTCAAAAAACTGAGCTGTAAATAATGCTATCGCTCAGCTTATTCAAATAACCAATAATAACTATATGCCACTATTAAAGCTGGCACAGTAGAACAGAGAGTTGCATATAATGCTACTTTAGGAGCAAGTGCGATAGCTGGGAATAAAGCATCGCCATCATTAGAAATCGCATTACCCAACTGCGCAGAGAAAGGAACAGCGCCATTAATGTATAAACTAGTTACGACAATTTGTGGACCACAACCAGGAATTAACCCAATCAATACCCCAATTAAAGGTGCGAACATACTCCACTGACCAAACCATTCGGTTAAATCCAGATCTGCCCAATAATTAATTAACTCAAATACTAAAAATGCCATTACTGCCCAACTTAATACAAAGTTAGTATCCTGAACGGCTTGAGCAAACCAGGTGCTAGTCGAGCTTTTTTCATGCTCAGCAACCAGATCTTGAAATTGATTGTCAGCTGAAGAGCTTTCAATAGCCCACATTAATATTGCTAGTATGGCAAACACACCTCCAAATAATTCAACACTGCCTCTTGGTAAGTTAAGCCATTCATTCGGGTCTTGCTGGAATGCCATTAATCCAGAAATAATAATTGCAGGAACCAACATCAATTTCCATAAGGCTACAGCTAACTTACTGGTAGAGATTGGACAACTTTTCTTAACCGCTATGTTATCTGTATTAGGCCGAAGAAAGTTTTTACCAAATATTCCATCTGTAATATAACCACTTAGGCAACCAACGGTGAGGCTGATCAGCATCACACTAATACTATCAGCAGGCATAGTAGCCATTAATAAAAATGCTGCATCGCCCATAGTTGCTGTAAGAACAGCAACTACAGCTCCAAAACTATACTGACCTTTTATAAATTGGGTAATAACTATGATTGCGCCCCCGCAACCCGGTAACATTCCTAATAAAGCTGCAAAAATAATTTTAAATTCACTCACTTTTTTTATTACGGGTAAATCAAGTTTATTAAGAGCAGAAGCAGCAAAGTGATAAATACAAAGGGTCGCTAAAACAAATACACCAACCTGAAAAAAAGCATCACTTAATACATTAAGCGCTAACTCTTTTTCCGTTGTTGTTAAAAAAATAAAAATCAGGAGTAGTGGAATTAAATAACGAGCTTTAAACCATAGCTTTTTAGGCAAAGAGTTTTGCAAGCTGACTTCACGACTAGATTTACATTGACTCATACAGCCTCTTATAAGCTTAAATTAAAAAACTAACGATCTTGTTGTATAAATATAATTGATAATGATTTTCATTTCCATGTTATGTTGTAAATATGGCTAAAAAACCTGCATTTTTCATATTCAAATACAGGTTTTATTGGTTATAAGCTCATGAGTTAGAGTGACGTTATTAAATTAAAACTGATAACGAACATTTAAGTTAACCGAGCGACCCGGCTCTAAAAACGGCACTACGGTTGTAAACTCTTGCCCGTAAGAGGCTCGGTCGGCATAAGCTTCGTCAGTTAAATTATCAACTGATAACCTAAAATTTAAACTCTGATTAAACCGATAATCAGCGTAAGTATTAACCACGGTATAAGATTTTTGTTTGGCTCCGCTGGTTTCAACTGCATCATTTTCCAGCGTAAATTCAGCATCAAACCCTAACGAAAGTGATAATTCTGCAAGCTGCCAGTTGCCACTTAATGTAATTATTTCACCTAATGGTGCGGTAAAATAGTTACCATTATAAGACGTTGCTGTCTCTCCGTTAATTTCAGAATCTATATTGGCATATTTTACAATTAGCTGGCTAATTTGAGTGCTGTAACCAACCGCTAAGTCATAACCATCAACCTCAAAATCAGAGACTAAAGCTGCGCCGCCACCCCATGACGGTACTCTGGCATTATCAATTTTTGTTTTATAGGTATTGGCTTGTAATAACCATTGCTCGTATTCTGCTTTTAAACCTAAACTGTAGTTATTTGACTCAACCGCTTTTAGCTCGGTGTAATTCCAGTCAGGATTTAAAATAAAATTTTCAGCCAGTTCAATCCCGCCCCAAATTTTGCCATAGCCAGCATTTAAGCTGAGGTGGCGGTTAACTTGATAATCAGCAAATAAATTAGCGCTTAATCCTGAATCTTTATGTTTACTGCCATCAACGCCGGTAAATGTTTGCTTGTCATAACGTACACCATAAGACATATCTAGGTTGTGTCCTAAAGGCTGGCGAACTTGGACAAATAAACCGGTATTTTTAGCTTTTTCTTCTAAGTCTGGATCGCCTGAAAATTTAAAAATAGCGGCGTCAGAATAAAAATCTAAACCAGCAGTGACCTCGGCCAAGTCAAAAAACATTTGATTGCTAAACTTACCAGATTTACTGCCGGTAATGCCTGTGTATACAATTTCAGTGGTGGGATCACTGAGTGGATTTTCTGTGGTTTTTAACTCGGTTTCACTGTCTGACAGGGTAACCGCAGGATTCCAGATCCCTTTAGATTGCAAGTGGTTATAATTAAATGTGGTACTGGTTCTGGCTAAATCATAATTGCGGGATTCGGGTGTTGGTCGACCAGCGGTTAACGCAATAAAGTTCGCTCGGTATGGTCTAACTGAATCGTCTTGAACGGTTTCATGCGATAATTCAAACCTGCCCGTATCGTTACTTTGATAAGCTGTTTTTAATAAACCACTGAAAAACCCCGGCTCCGTATATTTTACTGTATTGCCTTCTCCATCTTTATAATCATCGCCTTGGACTTTATTGACAAAACCTAATAATTCAAATCCCTGATTTTGACCATAAAGCGCACCTGAAGTACCTAATTGGCTGCCGTTACTGGCATATCTGGCATTAATAAACCCACCAAAGTTTTTATTTGGATCTAATAAATCAGCTACATCGACTGTCTCAAATAATAAACTACCGCCAATCGCGCCCGGACCATCATCCGCAGCCGCAACCCCAGCCGATGCTCTAACCGTTTTTAATAACGCCGGATCAATCAGGTTAGTTGCGTTATGATGAAATACTTTATTATTTTGCCGCGCGCCATCAATATTTACCGCCATAGCGGTTTCTTCTATCCCGCGTACGTAAATTTTCTGATTAACTGGCATTGAGCCACCAACTGAAACTGCGGCATCTTGCTGGAATAACTGTTTTACATCTTGCGGCTGGTTGGCTTCAATATCTGCTCGGCTATAATTTAATGTTCGCTGGCTGTCGGCTTCTAATTCAGCTTCAACTCGGGTCACTGGTAGACTTTGCATGTCTTCTGCTGACTTTTTTTCAATTGTCACCGAGTTAGAACCATCAAATTTGGCAACCAAATCACTCCCTGCCAATAATTGTTTAAGTGCCTGAGCCGCAGTTAACTGGCCTTGCACTGCAACTGCCTGATGCTGATAAACCGTTTGCTCGGTATAAAATACTTGTACACCGGTAACTGCTGAAAAATCGGCAATCGCCTGTGGTAAAGGTTTCGCTTTAATATCAAATTGATAGTTTTGGGTTTGTACCTGAACTGAGTTTTGAGCATAAGCGGCCGGTAATTGGCCTACTGATAATAAAACCGCAGTAGCCAGCATTGTATAAGGTGCGGGAATTGTTTTAAATTGCATTGGGAGTCCTGTTGTTAATTTAAATGAGTTTAATTACTATTTACAACTAGACGTAATTAACAACTCGCTTCCCCCACCTGAAAAATAAAATTTATTGAATAATCACTAAATAATCTGTGAGTCGGGTTTGTTGCAGTGCTAATGTATTGCAAATCATATTTAATGCTTTATCAGTTTGTTTAGTCGAAAACACACCACTGACTTTTAATTGCTGCAAATTGGGGTTAACAATAATAATTTGACCTTGCCGGTATTGGTTTAAATGCGAAATCACCTGATTAAGCGGGGTATTGTAAAAAACAAACTGATTTCTTAACCACGCAGAAACTTGGGTTTGATCAAATGCGGTAACCTCACTAATCGCTTGTTTTGATATCGCTGCTTGCTGCCCGGGTGATAATGTTTTTACTAATCCACTTTGTTGAGGCTGTTTTAGCTCGACACTGCCTTCGGTCAAACTGACCAAAGCCTGTTTGTCTTCAACTTTTACATTAAACTGAGTGCCAGTTACCTGAATATCGCCAAAGCTCGTTTTTACAATAAATGGCTTGTTTGGATTTTTTTGCACATTAAACCAAGCTTCCCCTTTTAAAAGCTCAACCTGACGGACACTAGAGGTAAATTGCACAGCTAAAGCACTATTTGAATTAAGTGTAATTTCACTACCGTCAGCGGTTGTTATTTGGCGCTTTTCACCAATTTGCACAAAATAATCGCTTTGCCATCGGGTTGGCCAATCTTGAAGCCAAGCAAAAGAGAGGGTGAGTGCAATTAAAATACAAGCAGCCATGGCTGTTATTTGATTAACCCTGCTCGCTTTTTTATGAGTTGAATTAAGTTTTACCGGCTCGTGTTTGCGCAGCAACTGGTTAACCGGTTGCTCCAGCGCGCCCCATAACTGACAAATTTCAGTAAACGCCGCTTGGTGCTGCGGCTTTTGGGTTAGCCAGTTTTCAAATTCTGCTTGATTAAAACTAGCTTGCTGAGAGCGGGTAGCATCTTCAAGTTTGCAATACCAAATACTGGCTTGTTCGAGCTCAAGTTCTGACGGCTCGCTCTGGTTTTCTGTTTGTTTGCTCATTCTATTTAGTTCCGCTTAGCTTTTAATCGTGCATCCATTATTGATAGACGCATAATAAACGGAATATCCCCCAACCAATTTATACATTTCGTCCTGCCTGTCTTAATTTTTGCCGACAATGCAGCATAGCTTTGGCTATGTGTTTCTCAACTGTTTTTTCTGAAATACCCATATTTTGAGCTACTTCACGCATGGTTAAATCTTGCCCGCGATATAACAAAAATGCTTGTTTACATTTATCCGGTAACGCTTGTACCGCATCTAACAAAATATTTAATTCTTGTGTTGAAATTGCACTTTCAAGCGGTTGTGGCGCATCACAATTCAACTCAATTTGATTTTCTAAAGGTGTGGTTGTTGTCGGTTTAATTTTACGTAAATGATCAATTGCAAGGTTATTTGCCATAGAAAACAAATAAGCTTTTGGATTATCTGGGGTGATAATTTGATTGTTATTGGCGCGGATCCAAGTTTCCTGCACAACATCCTCAGCAATTGTGCTTGAGCCAGTGCGCTTCATCACAAATTGCTTGAGTTCATCGTAATAAATTTCAACCGCCTGCGACAGGCTTGGCAAGTTAGATTGAGTTGCCATATTTATCTGATTAGCCTGCCGCCTGAGTATTAAACCAAATACTATTTTGTTCACCGCTCTGGTAGCGTTGTTTGGTTTTTCGGGCTAAAAAAGCAAACAAGCCAGCCAGCGATAAAGCAACCAACTCTAAGCCTATCGTTGTTAAATGAATTGATGGCCAAATGCCAGACTGCGGAAAAATAATCCCTAATAAAGAGATAATTGGTAATGCCAGACACGCCAGCGCTAATAAGTTTAAAATCCAAACTGCGCTTTTGGCCGCGCCATAAATAAATGCGCCAATAACGGCTGCAAAAAATACCAGATAATAAACCCACATATAAGCAAAGTTAATTTGGCTGGCAAATAAACTAATCCACTTTGCGCTAACAAAAGTAACTGCCACAGCGAGCATTGAGCCAAGGCAAATTCCAACCGTTGCGTTAGCTAGCCAACGGACATTTTTTGTTTGTTGTTGAGTTTTTTTATTGCGCCGTTTTTCAAGCCATAATAAGTTGCCGGAATAAAATAAAAACGCGCCCATAATGCCAAGGAAAAAATAAACCCAGCGCCCAAGTTCTCCGCCATAGCTGCCAAAATGCAATGCAAAAAAGCTGGCGACTAACCTTACCCAAATGCCTTCATCTGCCGGATTTAAAGTGCTGGAAAGAATAGTGCCGGTATATGGCTGAATAAAAATATAATCGGTAACCGGCCCCCGCATTAACTCATTTGGGTTATAAGCACCTAAACGCACTGTTGCTCTGGGCGTATTTAAATTTAAATACGCCATTTCACTAAACTGATAATCTGGCGCGATGGTTTTGGCAATTGCCTGAATGTCTTCAACCTGAGGTAAATTGGTGTATGAGTATTCTATTTTGGCTGGCGCAGGTCGGCTAAACATCGGCTGCTCACCATATACTATTTCTTCAAGCCCATGATAAAACTGATCATGAAATGCAAAAACAATGACGGTCAGGCTAATCACAATATGAAACGGTAAACTTAAAATACCCACCGCATTATGTGAATCTAACCAAAACCGGCTGGCGGTTTTATTTTGCCGAAAACTAAATAAAGATTTAACTAAAGTTGGCAATAAAAAGATAACGCCAGAAACCAGTGCTAAAAAATATAATACCGATGCAATCCCTAAAATATATTCGCCTAATCCTTCGTGGCCGAGCGTGCCGGGAATACCGGCGGTACGATGTAATTCGTCTACCAAATCTGCCAAGGCACTGGGTTTTACTTGTTGGGTGATGAGCTCATTATGGTCAGTTAAACTGGCCTGCTGAACAATGCCATCCAGATTTAAGCCTCTGTCTGTACCTTGCTCATACCATTGCATAGGTGGCTTTTGGACTTGCTCAAAATAAAGGGTAAAACCTTGCCGGGCTTTGTCGTGTTGCTCGGTCGCTTTGGCAATAAGCTGGTTATAATCTAACGCGGATGCCACTGGCAAATTATGACTTGGAGGCGTTATCCATTGATTTATGGTTTCTTTAAACATGGTTAATGAACCGGCATAAAAACCAATAAATAACACCATGCCACTGATGATACCTGTCCAGATATGAACAGATTGATAAACTCTTAAGATATCACTGCGAACTTTCATTTATTTACCTGCATCGGGTTTATCTGAACAAATATAAAATTGAATAAAAAATAAGGTTGGCACACCCCAAAACCAGCCAAGCTTGTTTGCCACTGCGGAATAAAAAGCAGAAGCTTAAAACCAGCATCCAGATAGGTGAGATAATCCACATATTAAATTGCACTTTACTGTCTGCCGTGATGCCGCCGGGGCCAAACCATGCAAAACAGCCAGATAACGCAAATGCCAAAGTTAACCCTAAAATGCTGCCAGCCAGAGATTTACTCCACCAGTCAGGCTGAATTTTATTATTTTGCATTTTTGCTTTGCCCCCAAAATAAATTGATAAAAGGTAAAACAGATAAAATCAGCATATTTAACGCAAGCCAGCCAAAAATAGCTGAACTGGCCGAATAAAACATAAGCTCACCAGTTAAGGCGATAATTTGAAATAACAGGCCAACTAGCCGCCAAGGCGTTTGAGGTAAAGGCTGTTTAAACCAGAGTTGATTTTTATGCGAGCCATAAAACAGGCAACAACTAAGCAGCAGTAGCGCAAAATAAAAGCAATGCCAAAGCATGGAGTGGTAATCCAAATGAGTTTAAGAATACTAAGTTAATAAAAAGCTGCACCGGAATAAATCTGGTGCAGCGAGCTATTTAGTTTTGATGGTTAATTATCTGTAGTTCGCCTGTTATGGCGTTCAACGCAACAGGCGTAAAATGGGCTAAAACCCAAGCTACAAGGTGAACTCAACCGCTCAAAACTTGATGAAGTGTACAGGTTGTTTACGACTGTTTTTAAAACTTATAAGTAGCACCAACAAAGTACGAACGACCACGCATTACCATATCGCTACCCGCGATGGTATTGCCTTCACTGTCGGTTGTAGCCGGATCATCAATAATTGGCTGAGTATCCGTTGCATTGGTCAAACCCGCGCGTAATTTAAAGGCTTCAGACACTTGATAGTTAGCACCTAAACTGACCGTTGCATAGCCATCTAAATCCTGACTTGCGTTACCCTGATGCTCACCACGATAGTTAACATTGGTAAATAACGAAACCGTGTCAGTTAATGCTGCAGATAATTTAACATTAGCACTGTGCTCAGGACGATAACTGAGTTCATTACCATTGTTATCTTCGGTTTTTAAATAAGTGTAATTAATATCGGTTGATAAAACGCCAAATTTAAAACCAAAACCGGCTTCTAAGCCTTTAATATCAACTTCATTTACGTTTAACCACTGGCGGTTACCATCAACAACAGCTGTTGTGATCATATCTTCAACTTTGTTATTAAAGGCCGTTAAAGATAAGTTCCAACCAGCTTTATTCACTAATACACTAACCTCGGTATTAACACTGGTTTCTTCTTTTAAATCAGGGTTACCGGTAATATCACAAGCACCACCACAACTCACGGTTAAAAAAGACGGAGAGGCTTGATATAAACTTGGTGCTCTAAATGCGGTACCTACACCACCTTTAATGACAACATCTTGAGTTGCTTCATAAACTAAATAAGCGCGAGGGCTTGAGTGGGTGCCGTAATCATCGCTGTTTTCGACACGTACACCTAAAGTTGCGGTTAATTTGTCGGATAAGCTAATTTCATCCTGCGCGAATAAAGAGGTCAGGCTTTGATCATCACCACCTTTTACCGGATATTGCACCGGATCTTTAATCTCTGTATTCAGATACTCAGTACCAATTGTTAAACTATGAGCACCTAAATTAGTAAATGCAGAAGCTCGGAAAGTGGTAAATATTTCTTCAATATCACGACCTAAAGGCGGCTGTAGACGATAGCGGGTATTGTAATCGTATAAATCAGCAGATGAACGATTCGCTAAAATTTTTGTGCCGCCCCAGCTCCATTCTGCACTGTGGGTTAAGCCTAAAGTAATTCGGTCAATTGACTGCTCACGAACAGCACCACCATAATTAGTTGGCGGCACATCATCTTTATCGTAAGCAAAATCAATATCTAAGCTTTGATTTTGATTAATAGCCCAACGTAAAGTGGTATTAAACTTTAATGTTTCGCGCGCTTCAGTGGTATCGTAACCTGGGGTTACTTCTTCGTTTACCCAAATATCCTGATCGGCTTTTTCAAGGCTGGCAACTAAACCTAAGTTCTCTGATAACTGGCCGCTGGTATATAAATTGGCACGGTATCTGTTACCACCATCCCCATCTGTCATTTTAGAGTATTCAGCATTAACTGTGGTTTGCCACTCTTTACCCGGATTACGGGTAATAATATTGATAACACCACCAACAGCATCAGAACCATATAAAGCCGACATTGGGCCACGCACAACTTCAACATGGTCGATTGATTCAAGTGGTATAGAGGTATAATCAAAGTTACCGCCACGCCATAAACCATTGCTAGACGATACCCGTTTGCCATCCACTAAAAATAAAATATAGTCCTCATTTAAACCACGTAACATAATATCGTTACGGCCACCTGCGTAGTTATTTACGCTGACCCCGGCTAAACCTTTTAATACGTCACCTAAATCTCGAATTGGTACTTGTACAATTTCATCTGTGGTAATTACACTAATTGACGCTGGAGCTGTAGTTTCTAGCTGCTCATAACCAGTAGCAGTAACAACAATCGTCTCTATTTTTTCTTCAGCAATAGCACTATTACTTGCCAACATAGCCGCGCAAAGGCTCGTTAAAGCAAAAGCTTTTTTCATTATTGTATCCTTGAGAATCATTTTTAGAATTGAGTGTTTAATAAGTAATACGTTATTAATGCTATTACAAATGATAATGGTTTTCAATTGTATTTTGTTGGTGGTTTTTTATTGTTTTGTATTTTTATGTACAGCAAGTGTCCACGTTTTATCCGTGCTAATAATTAAATGCATAACGCTTACATAAAAAGCGCATTTTAATGCGCTTTATTTTTGTCACACTGTATTTATGCGCAATATATTACGCTTAACTGGTGTTTCAAAGTTGAGTAAATCATGATGCGTACACTTGATGTTGAAATGTATATTGAAGGTCACTGGCAAACTATTATTGGGCAGGTAGAATTTGATGATGGCTCAATAATGAATACAACCAATAAGCTTAGCTACTTAACTCCACATCAAATCAGTTTCCTGAACGATTGTGCTCAAATGGCATGCAGTATTAACTACCCTGTTTGTTTTGATACTATCGATGTGGCTAATATGAAAATAGAGGAAGGTGTTAATATTCCTTCTTTGTGGTTGTCTAGGTTTGATTTAATTATCAAAACGGGCAAGAAGTTCGTTATGATCTCGAAAGCATTTTATGCTGTTATTAAAGGTCGCTCAGGACAAAACTTTAATCATTTTGACGTGATAGCTAAAGTGGTGGCTCATATTCAGCAAGTGAGTGCTGAAACCGAAGTTCAGTTTGATCCTGCGCTTTTTGTTTGTCAGTGGTTTGAGCGGGATTTGCTCAATGTTATGTTTGGAAACTCAGATAATCATGCACGTAATTCATCATTAATTAAAACCAAAAACGAAATTAAATTATCGCCGATTTATGATTTTGCCCCGATGCGGGTCGATCCCGAAGATATCAGAAGAACGATAACTTGGGGTACTCAATATGAATTGGGGGGAATATCAGTGGGTAAAAATTATCAATAAACTGGCCGAATATTGTGATAAACAGCAAATCGATCTTAATATTCAAAACTTACAGATTTTGTATTTAAATACCTTAGACAAATTTAAAAATTTACCCGAGTTATTAGCTGAATATAACTGCCCTCAATCAATTTTAACTCACCCTAAAAATCACTTTGATCACTGGCAAACTAAATTTGAAAAATGGATAAATTGCGTATGATAAAAGCCAGAAAAAACTTAACCCCGAGTGAGCGGGAAGTTTTACGTGATGATATTTTAAATAAACTCAAGCCAAATATGCTGAGTTAATTAAAATTAGCCGCCGGAGTTTACAAAATATCGAAACCGATAGCGGTAACCCATCAATCCAAACGATAAATAAAGTAATTAAACCTATGGGGATGAAGTTAAGCATTGTTTTGAAATAAACTTTGCTTAACCTTTTTGCTGTTAAGTTGCCCGACTATTTTTATATGCTCTAAGTGGAGTAGGATGGTTTAGCTGCGGAGCAGCGTAAACCATCTTTTAATAAAACCGCATAAACTACGTCAAATCTCAACAACGATTAAAACGTATCTTTTAATAAAATCAGCATATCGTCTACTGAAAGTTTTTGCGCAGTATCGCTACCGGCTAATAATTTATCGGCTAAATCCCGTTTTTGCTGATGTAGTGAAAGGATTTTTTCTTCAATCGTATTTTGCGCTATTAAGCGATAAATTGTCACAGGTCTTTGCTGACCCATACGGTGTGCTCTGTCGGATGCTTGATCTTCAACCGCCGGATTCCACCAAGGATCCATGTGAATTACATAGTCAGCCGCAGTTAAATTAAGCCCAAAGCCACCGGCTTTTAAGCTAATTAAAAATACATCGCCGCTCCCAGCCTGAAAATCATTAACACTCTTTTGCCGCGCTTTTTGTGGGGTTGAACCATCTAAATATTGATAACTTATGCCTTTTTTATCCAAATGCTGTTTAATTAATTGCAGGTGGCTCACAAATTGGCTAAATATTAATGCCTTATGATTATTTTGTTTTAGCTCATCCAACAAAATATCCAGCGCTTGTAATTTTGCACTGGGTAAATCGGTTTCAGCCATAATTAAGGCAGGGTTGCAGCAGGCTTGTCTTAATTTAGTTAACTCGGCCAACATTTTTATTCTTTGCTCGCCATTGCTGCTGTCTTGGCTGGCGGCGCTAATATTGTCAATTGCATTTAAGCGCAAGGCTTCGTAAAACGCTTGCTCTTTTTCACTTAATTCAATTGGAATATTAATTTCGGTTCTGGCCGGAAGCTCGGTTAAAACCTGATTTTTCATGCGCCTTAAAATAAAAGGTTTGATTAATTGGCGCAGACCATTTTGGGCTTTGCGTGCTGCCAGTTTATCTTCTTTTGCATTCGCAATAGGTAGCGCAAAACGTTTGCCAAATTCTTTTAAATTACCCAATAAGCCTGGGTTAACAAACTTAAATAAACTCCAAAGTTCAGTTAAGTCGTTTTCAATCGGTGTGCCTGTGGTGACTAATTTAAAATTGGCTTTGAGTTTAAATGCCGCTTTAGTTCGTTTTGCCAGTGGATTTTTAAGTGCCTGCGCCTCATCGGCTACTATAGTATGCCAGCGAATTTGGCTTAATAAATCGGCCTCGCGCTGGAGCAATCCATAGCTAATGACAATACAGTCAAACGGGTTAAGATTATTAATCAGTTCAGTGCGTTGCTCGCCGGTTGCTGAATCCGCAAAAAGCTTAAAATTTAAAGTTGGCGCAAATTTGGTTGCCTCTTGCATCCAGTTAAAACAAACCGAAGTTGGCGCAATAATCAGTGCTGCGCCATTGGGCGCGCGCGAAACTAATAATGCCAATGCCTGCAAAGTTTTACCTAAGCCCATATCATCCGCCAAACAAGCGCCTGCGCCCCAATGAGCCAGTCGTGACATCCAGTCAAAACCCTGCTGTTGATATTCTCTTAAATCAGCCTGCAAAGTGGAGGGAATTTTAGGCTCAATTTGATTGGATTCAGCCATTTTTTGGGTTTGCTCATCCCATGCGTGAATTGTTTTTAGCCGCATCCCTTGAATGGCTTCTTCAACTTGCAAGCTGGCGAGTGGATGAAATTGGCCTTGCTCCGTAATCTGGCTTAATTGCTCCAAACGAGCACGTAAATCCTGCGATAAATTTAAAATTTTATCACTGTCTAACTGAATAAAACGGCCATTGCTTGAGCTAACCAAAGCTAATAATTTTTTTAGCTCTATGACTTCTTCATTATTTACTTTTAGCTCGCCTGACATATCAAACCATTCACTTTTTTTATTAACAGCCAGTTGTAAATGCTCACTTTTTAGCTGAGATGAGAGTTTGATTTTTTTGCCTTTAGGCCAGCGTAACTTTAATAAAAACGGTATTGGCTGCTGATTGATGACTTGCTCTAATTGCTCCAGTGTTTCTAACGCACTTTGATTATCGTCTTGGCGTAAAACAGTATCCGACATAGCTAAAAATTGAGGGCAATGTCGATCAAGCTGGTCTAATAAATCCTGTTCGGCGGCTAAATCTCTAACCGTTGCGATGCGTTTGCCGTTGATTTCTGTGGTTAAGTTTACATTGCCAATCGCGGGTTTAATTGCTGGCCCTTGTTCGCCAAATGGCATGACCACACAATTAAATTCTAGCCCGTCCGCTAAAGGCTGAATATTAATGACTAAATGCTGATCGGCTTTGATGGTTTCTAATCCGGTATCAAGCTCATTTATATCAGACTGAATGTTGAGCAGAGGCGCTATTGCTGAAATACTTTTAAGTGCTTTTTGTTTAGCCGAAACCGGAATTAACAAGCCTTCTTCACCAATAATTTCAGCAACTTGGATGTGGCTTTTATTAAACTGGGTAAATGTATAAACCCCCGGGCTGGTTTCGTTAAATGCATAAGGCAGATCATTCTCGTCAGTATAATCGGGCAAATTTGCAATGCTTAAACAAAGCTGCTCACCTTGTTGATTAACTAATAGCTCTGGCTCTTTTTCAATTAAATCTATCGGCGCATCTAGTTGTCCGGCCAGATATAAATTAGGTGCACCAACAGCCGCTTTTAATGCGCTAGCGGTTTCTAAAGCATATTCAGTTTTGCTGTAATATCCCCACGACTGATAAGCGTTTATATGCTGGCAAATCGCTAAATCTTGTTCAGATAAATAATCAAATATTTGCGGGTTGTCATGCAGGCGTTTAAGCGCAATCGCTCGACCTTTAGTCCAGCCGTTACCGGATTGTTTTTGTTCTTTCGGTTTTAAATGAATACCGGAATAAACCTGCTCAATCTCCCAAATGAGTCGGGTGGGTTTATCTGATGTTTTATGTTGTGGTTTGGCTGATGAATCATTTTGCAGGGCGAGTAATTTATCTAGCGCTAAATCCCACTCTGCTTTACGGCTAACTTGACTGGGCAAATGCAGCAATGTTTGATGAAAATTAATTTCTGGCATGGCTAACATTTGTTGGCAAATCAGCACAAATAAGTCGAGCTGAGTTTGTTTAAAAAATGCCAAGCTTTCAGTTAAAGTCTGCTGTATATTCGGGCTGAGCTTATCGTTACACCAAAGCTGATGCAAAGCGGCATTTAAATTAATCAGTTGATAACTTAACTCAAGTGGCGCTTTAATCATCTCAAATCTATCTGCTTCAAAATCATATTCTGTGCCAGACGATAAGCTATGAATGCCCCAAGTCATTGCCAGCGTTAACTGGTAAAAATCCTGCGGACTTGAACGATCACTTTGTTCAAAATTAATTTGATCCAGTGCGGTATTTAGGCTGGCAATATTTTGCTGACTGCCTTTAATACACAATGCCAACTTATAAAAATAGCCAAAGATATCACCTAAGTATTGTTTTTTACGCCGTACATAACGGTTTTTAATCGCAATTGCCTGCTCAAAATATTGCACAGACAAAGCAATTTCACCCTGTAAAAATAAGTAGCTGGCTTCAAGTTGCAAACCATAACAACTGCCATCCACTTTTGCTTTTACTCGTTGATAATCATCAAATTTAGCCATTAATAAATATTGTTCAGACAATAAATGCATGAGCTGAATATTATTTGGATTATGGCGGTAAACGGTTTCTAATAACTCAAGTGGATATTGGTTAGATTTTCCCTGCATTTGGCGGTTTTTAAACCAAGCGGCAAACGCCTGATATTGAAGTATATTTGAGAGCTTTAAAAATTGAGTTAAATTAAACGGAATAAATAACAGCTCGATTAAAATTTGGTTTTTATGGCGATTTATTATTTGTGGATTTTTATTAAAATCAAACATTTGCTCAAAGTTTTTAAGCTCGTGCAAATAATAAAAATCGCGTAATAGTCTTTGCTCATTGTCAGCCTGAAACTGCCAACTATAGCCGGAAGTCACAGGTACAATTTGCTCTGCTAAACTTAGGATTAAATTAAAGCTATTTTGCTTAATGCAATCTTGGGTTAATTTATTGGCGAGCAGCAAATTAAGCTTAATCCCATCTCGATTTTGGCTAATAAAATCTTGTTTTATTAGTTCTTTTCTTTTTTCTGCCGAAATAAAATCGGCTTTATTGCCAAATTTTTCCAACCCTGCGTTTTCTGCCAGTGTTAATAAAGATTGCAACTTACTAATACCAATCGGCTTATAAACCACGGCTAAAATTTTTAATAAGCTTTGCTCGGCTGGCGTTAGCGTTAAATATTGCTGATAAAGTGCATCTACTTGTGATGGGGTTTGTGCTGTAATTTCCATAAATGATGAGAGCGGCGGGTATTAATAATTAATTGCCAGCAAATTAGCAAATTGATTTAGCGATAGCAATAAAACAAAAAAGCAAGCTGATAGCAGCTTGCTTTTAATCTTGTGTTTTCTAGCTTGATTTAACTAAGCAAATTTAACTAAAAAAGTATCTTAAAAAGCAGGGATTTAAACTCAGGGTTTACCTTCCCAAATAAACCCTATATTAATTTATCAATATAAACTCTGGTTTGTAGCATAGTTATTTCAGGGGTGAAAAAATCAATGTTACAACTGTCCAGAACTTGGCTTAAATCCCCGCTAAAATGGTTAACTTATTTTAAGTCGAATCTGTCGTTAGTCATTACTTTAGCCCAAGCATTCACAAAGTCATTTACAAATTTGCTTCTGGCATCATCAGACGCATACACTTCAGCAATTGCACGTAACTCAGAGTTTGAACCAAAAATTAAATCAACTGTAGTTGCAGTCCATTTTAATTCACCAGACTGACGGTCACGGCCTTCGTACACACCTTCGGTTGACGATTTGCTCCACTTAGTAGACATATCTAATAAGTTGGTGAAAAAGTCATTATTTAATGTGCCCGGGCGCTTAGTTAATACACCGTGGCTTGATTGCTCAAAGTTAGCATTAAGTGAACGCATACCACCTAATAATGCGGTCATTTCAGGTACAGTTAAGCCTAATAAATCAGCTCGTTCAACCAAGGCTTCTGCCGGAGCATAAAAACTTTCTTCACTATAGTAGTTACGGAAAGCATCAGCTTTAGGCTCAAGATAGCTAAATGATTCTACATCTGTCATTTCCTGAGAGGCGTCCATACGACCTGGTTTAAACGGTACAGTAATTGAGTAGCCTGCATCTTTTGCTGCTTTTTCAATTGCCGCCGCACCCGCTAACACAATGGTATCAGCCAATGAGATTTTTTTGCCGCCTGACGCTTTTTTGTTAAAGTCAGCTTGTACTTTCTCTAACTTTTTAAGCACTTTAGCGACTTCTGCCGGATTGTTAACTGCCCAATCTTTTTGTGGTGCTAATGCTAAACGTGCACCGTTTGCACCGCCGCGCATGTCTGTGTCACGGTAGCTAGCTGCCGAAGCCCAAGCAACACGTACTAACTCAGATACTGTTAATCCTGTATCTAAAATTTCAGCTTTAAGCTTTTTAACATCACCTTCAGAAACTAACTTGTGGTTAACTTCTGGGATGTAATCTTGCCATACTAAAACTTCTTCTGGTACTTCAGCACCTAAATAACGAGCGCGAGGACCTAAATCTCTGTGGTTTAACTTAAACCAAGCTTTTGCAAATGCTAACTCATATTTTTTAGGATCAGCACGGAAGCTTTCAGCAATTTTTCTAAATACTGGATCTTCTTTAAGTGCGATATCGGTTGTAAACATAATAGGTGCGTGACGCTTACCTTTAATGTGTGCATCCGGTACTAAATTAGCAGCTGCTTTATTATCTGGAATCCATTGGATTGCACCCGCAGGGCTGCGTGTTTGTACCCAGTTAAAGCCAAATAAATTATCTAAATAGTTAGAAGTCCACTGAGTAGGAGTAACTGTCCACGCACCTTCTAAACCACTGGTTGTCGTATCTTCAGAGTGGCCTTTACCACACTTGTTTTTCCAGCCTAAACCTTGCTCTTCAACCGCTGCTGCCGCTGGTTCTTTATCAACACAATCTGCTGGTTTTTTAGCACCGTGCGCTTTACCAAAGGTGTGACCACCTGCAATTAATGCAACAATTTCTTCATCATTCATTGCCATACGGCCAAATGACATACGAATATCTTCAGCTGCCGCTAGTGGATCTGGTTTACCGTGAGGGCCTTCTGGGTTTACATAAATTAAGCCCATTTCAACCGCGGCTAAAGGACCTTTTAATTTGCCTTTTTTGTCGCGGCGTTCATCAGTTAACCATTTTTTCTCAGGGCCCCAATAAACATAATCTGGTTCCCAATCATCTTCACGGCCACCGGCATAACCAAAGGTTTTAAAGCCCATGTCTTCAAGTGCAACGTTACCAGTTAATGCCATTAAATCAGCCCATGAAATATTACGACCATATTTTTGTTTAACTGGCCATAATAAACGGCGTGCTTTATCAAGGTTAGCGTTATCTGGCCAACTGTTTAATGGGTCAAATCTTTGTTGACCACCGCCAGCACCACCACGGCCATCAACTACACGGTAAGTACCGGCAGCGTGCCATGCCATACGGATAAAAAATGGACCATAGTGACCATAATCAGCTGGCCACCAGTCTTGAGATTCGGTTAATACTTTTCTAATGTCTTCTTTTACAGCTTTTAAATCCAGACTTTCAAACGCTTTAGCGTAATCAAAGTCTTCACCAAACGGATCAGACTCAGCGCCATGCGTTCGCAATTGGCTTAAATCTAATTGCTCAGGCCACCAGAACTGATTTGATTTAACGTTACTCTCTGCAAACGCAGAGGCGCTCGACACTGCTACTGCAACAGCAGTTAATACAGGTATTGCTTTTTTGAACATGGGATGCTCCTTCCTTCGTTGAACGGATTGTTGTTGTCGAAGAAAAGTATAGGTTTGGGTTGCAAAAATAGAGAGCGGATAAAACAGATTAGGCTAATCGGGAAATTCTATTGATTGTTAATTAAGCGATAACCAGTTGTATTTATATGGTTAAATGTTAACCAATACAAAAAAGCACAGCTCGTAAAAGCGAGCTGTGCTTTTCAATTTATAGTTGAATGAAACTAAAACCTATTTTTGACGGCAAATTTGATCGCCATAATAATTATTAGCGTAATTGCAGTCTTTAATGGTTTGAGTTGGTTTGTTTTTAATTACTTTTACCCAGCTTTTAATTTTAGTCATAATTGTTTCCTCTTAATTTGTCACACTGTGATGATTATTTTGCAGGTAAGTTGCTGATAAATAAAACCAGAAAAATCTATTAACTTGTTCTAAAAAACTGATATAACTTTCTCTGTTATAGATGGATAAACTAAGCTGTATTAATAACTGCGCGATCTTAAAACAGGAACACTGTTAAGTGCCTATTTTTAAAAACTATCATTCAAATATTTCTGTGTATATATTGCTCGCATTTGGCTATTACTTTAGCGGTGAGTGGTTATCCGGAATTTCATCTCAAGCTCAAGTGGTCCCTATTTGGTTGCCGGCTGGGCTCGCTTTAGTTGGCTGCTATATATGGTGGTGGCGCTTTTTTCCCGCTGTTTTTTTGGCCTCTATTTGCTTTAACTTGAATATACAGACTGATATCAGCTTAGCTGACTTAACGGCTGAACAAATTTATCAAGTTACTTTAATTGGTGCTGGCTCTACTTTTCAGGCAATTGTCGGCAGTTTTATTTTACGCCGGTATACAAAAAATATCTTAGAACTTAAATCAGATAAATACGCTTTTATTTTTGTATTTATAGTTGGTATTGCTGTTAATTTAATTTCTTCCAATATAGGGGTTTATTCACTTAGCTTATTTAACCCACATTATAGCTTAAATAATCACTGGGAAAATGTATTGCTGTGGTGGGTAGGCGACTCATTAGGGGTATTATTAGCTACACCTTTTTTATTAAGTATTTTAAATATAAAACGTGAAAAACAAGATTTGAAGCGTGATTATTTATTAATTATTACCCCAGTTTTACTCTTTTTTATTGTTATTATTGTTACCACATTGTTTTCTCACAACAATATTAAAAGTGCTAAATCTATTTTAGAGCGCGAGTTGGATGTTGTTTCAAACAGCTTGCACCGCCAAATAAATAAAAGCTTGACCCAAATTCAGCGACTCGCTAGCCGTATACAAACTACTCCGGAATTAAATCGCAGTGAATTTGAACATTTTGCTCAGGATTTATTTACGGAAGAGCATACTGTTAAAGCATTCTCTTGGATTGAAATTGTCCCGCAAAAAATGGAACTTTCTTTTTTTGAAGCTCTGTCTAAAGAATACAAATACGATATTCGCTTATCAGGAAAGCCACTAAACGAGAATGATCCTCTAGTCATTGTAAAATATATAGTTCCACTTGAAAGTAATAAAGAAGCTCTTGGTTTTAACGGATTTTCTCGATTAGACAGACGAATGGCATTTAAAAAAGCCGCGGCGACTTCAGTGCTTAAAGCAACTCAGATAATACAGTTAGTACAATCTACCAAACCTGAGCCTGCTTATTTGGTGTTTGCACCTGTGTATCAAGTTATACATGGTGAATCTGATATTTCTATTTATCAGAAAAAGTTAGTCGGTTTTGCTACTGGTATATTTTTGGTAGAAGAGTTGCTTAATTATGCAATAACGCCAAAACAAAGCAGTATGTTTTATTATGAATTAGTTGAGCGAGGTAGTAATAAACTTATTTCCAGTAATACAAATAATGATAAGCTAACTTTAAGTGACCATAAGCAAGTTATTATTCAAAGCTATGAACAACTAGGTCAAATATGGGATTTATATATTGTTGAAAACCCTGAATTTATAAATCACTTTCAAAGCCAAACCGCGTTTGTTTTACTATTCTCTCAATTATTTATTGTTGCCTTTATCATATTATTTGTTTTGATAATGAACAGCCGTCAACTGTTATTAAACAAAATGGTGGAAGACCGCACAATATCTTTAATTAAAGCAAAACGTCAGTCTGACGAAGCTAACTTAGCCAAAAGCCGCTTTTTAGCGAATATGAGCCATGAGATTAGAACTCCCTTAAATGCGGTAATTGGTTTTTCTCAATTGGCAAAAAATACGCAGTCACAACAAGATATTGAAAGCTATATTGCCAAAATAGAGCAATCTTCAACTACGTTGTTAGGAATTGTGAATGATATTTTGGATATATCTAAAATAGAGTCTGAAAAGCTAACCTTGGATCATATTCAATTTGATATGCACCAAATACTACAACGAATTCAAATTATGTTTGAATCTGGCGCAATGCAAAAAGGCTTAAACTGGCAGGTTATTGATAATTTACCTAACTCAGTCTGGTATTTGGGCGATCCGGTTCGGGTTGAGCAAATTTTGATAAATTTATGCGGTAACGCAATGAAATTTACCCTTGAAGGTGAGGTGAGATTAACCGCTGAGTCTTTTCAGCTTAACCCAGAACAAGCTAAAGTGGTTATAAAAATAAAAGATACCGGAATAGGTATATCACCTAAAGATCAAATCAATATTTTTAGCCCTTTTATTCAAGCCGATTCTTCCACATCTCGTCGATTTGGGGGCACTGGTTTAGGGTTACCTATTTCAAAAGAGTTAGCTCAGCTGATGAATGGCAATATAGAACTGAGCAGTGAGTTAGGTAAAGGATCAGAATTTAGGTTATTTATTACATTAGCAATTACCAATCAAGCGCCCCAAGCTATAGTCGATAAAGAATCGATTAGTTTACAAGGCTGTAAAGTATTAGTAGCTGAAGACAACGAAATTAATCAAATAGTCATTCAAGAAATGCTAAATTCATTCGGTTGTGAAACCTGCATTGTTGAAAATGGTCAATTAGCGCTGAATGCAATTAAACAGCATAAATATGATGTGGTATTAATGGATTGCCAAATGCCGGTGATGGATGGTTATCAGGCGACAGCAAAAATCAGACAAATGCCGGAGTACGATACTCTACCTGTCATTGCCTTGACTGCGGATGTGATGCCGGAAGATAAAGCCAGAGCAATTGAGGTCGGTTTTAACGCGCATTTAGCCAAACCTTTGGATATGGCTAAACTAAAAGAATGTTTGCATTTGCACTGGCATCATTTAAGGATGAAAAATGTTGAGTAAGCTTGAGCTTAAAATATACCCGATTTTACAAGTTCTATTATTAATGGGCTTAATGAAATATTTGGCTTGGTTATTTCCGGCTCAGTCTTTTTATTTAATTGGCGAAATCTGGCTGGCGGCTGGGTTTTTATTGCTTGCAGTGCTAATAATTGGTGCTGGTGTATTTAGCTTTAGGCAGGCAAAGACCACACTTGATCCCCGCAACCCAAATAAGTCAGCCCATTTAGTCACCGATGGAATTTACCAGATTAGCCGTAATCCTATGTATTTAGGTTTTTTATTATTACTGGTTAGTTGGTTTTTTTACTTAAGTAACTGGTATGCATTTATCGCCATTCCGATTTTTATTGTCTATATGAATCGCTTTCAAATTCAGCCGGAAGAAAAAATGATGCAGGCTAAATTTGGGCAAACCTATAAGCATTATCAGCAAACGGTTAGGCGCTGGATTTAACGCATCATTATTAAAGCTGCCATTAAAGTTTAAAAAATTTTCTGAATAATCGAATTGTCTTCATATAAACGACTACTCTATATTCACATCCAAACAAAAATGTATTTTTAGTTATAGCTAAATCAATATAAATTGCGAGTATCAGAGCCATCATAGACAGTTCAATTCAAGGCGGATCATTGTAGGAATGTAGGCACCTTTCAAAATGATACAACACAGAAGTGGGCTGTCTGTGAGGCTCCTGAAAGGCTGGGCTAAAAGCCATTTATTCTGCGTTAAGTTGGTTTGACTTAGAACCACTAGGCCTGTACCAACTTGCCTTGCCTAAATGGCTTTTATCTCCAGCTGATTATCTCAATTTATATTGATTTAGCTATAAATAGACGGTTAAAAGGAAAACTCAATGAAATTCAAACACTACATAAATTTTAATGGTAACTGCAAACAGGCATTTGAGTTTTATGCTGATGTATTTGACGGCACAATTAATTTTAGCCAAACATGGGGCGATACCCCAGAGTTAAATGATGATGATCAAGGCTGTGCGATGCCACAAAACTGGCAAGATAAAATTATGCATGCCGAGTTACAAATTGGCGAAAACTATTTATTAGGTGTAGATGCCGATACGCAATACGAAGTGCCACAAGGTATATCTATTTGTATTAATTTTGATAGCGAAGCACAAATAGAGGCTGTATATCAGGCTTTAGAGCTAGATGCGCAAATGATTTTAATGCCGCTGGCTGAAACGTTTTGGGCGCAGCGTTTTGCGGTATTAACCGATAAATTTGGTGTACCTTGGAAATTAAATTTAAATAAATCATAAATATCTCCATGCATCTTGAGGCTGCACGGGTATAGCCCACGCCAGTTTTAATACCAATAGCCAACATTGGCTGTAACTGATAAAAGGATATAAAGATGGCTGATAATCAACAACATTACACTGGCAGTTGCCAATGTGAAGCAGTTAAATTTGAAGTTGAACTGGATCTAACTAATCCGGTTATTTGCAATTGTTCGCGCTGTAAAAAAATGGGATTTGTATTAAGTTTCACCGGTCGGGATAAATTAAAGCTGTTATCCGGCGCTGATAACTTAGCTGAGTATTTGTTTAATAAAAAGCAGATTCAGCATCTATTTTGTAAAACCTGTGGCGTACAAAGCTTTGCCTATGGCGCAATGCCGGATGGTACACCTATTGCGGCGGTTAATTTAAATTGTTTGGATGGCGTGGATGCAAGAGCTCTCGAATGCCAGCAGTACGATGGTGCAAGCACTTAGAGTCCTTGCTATACCGTTCTGAGCAGTTGAGATTACATTGTAGTTCGGACTTTAGCCCGTTTTACGCCTGTCGCTTCGAATACCATAAATGGCGAACTTGATAATTAACCATTCAAAATCAAATGGAAACGATACTCGAAGGTTTGGATTATTTGCATTAAAGCCGGTTTGAACAATTATTCAAACCGGCTTGATTGGTTAATTTCAAGACCAGATCATAAGCGATATTAAACCGGTAACTTGTAGTGTAAAACGGTTTTGCTCGTTATGCTTTTGGCACTATGCGGTAAATGCCCATACCATCAATACCAAGATATAAATCACCATTGGGGTGAGTTGTGATACTGCGTACTCGGCCTGCACCTTCAAATAACTTACTGTGGCCTGTTACTTTGCTGCCATCAAGTTTAACTAACACTAAGTGAGCAAATTTCATTGAACCGACTACAAGGTGGCCTTGCCATTGAGGGTATTTATCACTGGTCACAAATTCCATACCTGAAGGTGCAATAGATGGTACCCAATACCAGTCAGGTTGCTCCATTCCTTTACGACTGGTTTCATCTGTTATTTTTGTGCCGATATAATTAATGCCATAGGTGATCTCTGGCCAGCCATAATTTGCACCTGATTTGATAATATTAATTTCATCCCCACCGCGTGGGCCATGCTCATGACTCCAAATCGCGCCCGATTTTGGGTGCATTGCCATGCCCTGAGGATTGCGGTGGCCGTATGAATAAATACTTTTACGAGCACCGGCTTGGTTATAAAACGGGTTTGATTCTGGGATTGAACCATCTGCATTTATTCGGTGAATTTTACCCGCATCGTATTCAAGGCTTTGCGGATGTAAGTCTCGGTTACCACGATCCCCAATTGAAAAATATAAATAGCCATCTTTATCAAACTCAATACGAGAACCGAAATGGTGTGTAGTTGTAGTATTTGGCTCGCCATTAAATAATAACTGTTGATCAATCAACTTCATGTCTTTTAAACGAGCACGCATAATTGAGGTGTTATAGCCTTCATCTTCGCCTTCGTAACCTGAATATGAAATATAGATCCAGCCATTTTCGGCAAAGTTAGGGTCAAGCTCTATATCTAATAAACCACCTTGGCCTTGGGCATGTACTTTAGGTGTGCCTTGGATAACTTGTTCAACTAGCTTGCCGTCGCGGATCATTCTTAATTCTCCGCTTCTGTCTGTGACCAGTAATTCACGTTCGTTCAGCCATACCATTCCCCAAGGAATTTGAATGCCCTCGCTGACTAATTCAAGCTGGTATTTATTTGCGCTGGTATCCAAAGCTATTGCTTGTTGCGGCTGAGCACAGGCTTGTAAGTTGGTTAAACTAATCGTTGCGACAATTAAACTACTAAATAAAGACAGTTTCATACTAACTCCAAATTATTAAATTCTATGTTATCAGCCTAACCTATTTATTGGCGCGACTATTTACTAGAACGTTAAGCTAAGTTGGTTCGGGCAACCACTCAAACCAATTCTCTCAAATAACGAGCAAATTAAAGCGGAATATTAAATCCTGCCTGAAATTGATTTTGCTCTGTCACAGTATCATCGTCACTATAAATGTATTGCACACCAAAAATAACATTCATTTTATTCATTAGTAACAAATCAAAATCAACCCCTAAAACAGCCTGATTAATTTTAATATCAGTTAAGTTATTTGCCTGTTTTATATCAAACTGGCGCATTGCTAACGTGAGTTTTTCACGGCGTAATGAAATAGGCGATTTAAACGAATAAGCAGATAAATTAAATACTTTTGAGGCTGATATTTCTGCAAAGCTGACAGATTTAGCATACACATCATCAATTAAAGATGGCATGGTAAAACTGCTGGGATCATTATTGATAAAATCTATATTATCTTTTAATTCAACACCTTTACGTAACAGTGGATCAATAATGGTTAAATCTGTCTCAGCATATTTAGCTTGTGCCTGAAGATAAAACTCATAAGGTAAATCGGTTGATAACAAGAGCTCAGCACCGGTTATCTGACTGCCTCTATCGTCAACAGAATAAGCAGATAACATGAATGCTTTGTTGTATAGCCAGCTATGGCCATAATGTTCAAGCCGGTTTAATTTTAAGGCTAAAGAGACAGGTTCGCGTTCGGCTAACTGATAATCTTGATAATAATTGGCATCCAGCTCAGCTTGCCAAAAGCCAGTTTGCAGAAATGGAAAACGTAACTGAGCCGCAACCCCGAACTCTCTAGTATCCTGTTGTGATTCATCTTCAAAGCCATCATTTGCGACATAAAAAGCATTAATACCGGCTAATACAAAAGATTGATTATTGCTAAATCCAACCCCGATCAAATCGCTTAAATCACTGTCGCGCATCGCCCAAAATGCAATTTGAGTCCGGTCCAGCGGATCAGAAATTTGTGCGCTAATACTATAAGTGGTTTCAACTTCATCTTCGTCATTATCACTTTCTTTGGTGACTGTGGATAAAGCAAAATGGCCTGCGCTATATTCCAAGTTATTAAATACACCGTATTTATGCTCAGTTGTTAATGTTTTATCTGTGGTTTTGGCCAACTCAATTTTAGCGTGGTGGGTTTGAGGCTGTTCCGATTGTTCGGCTGAGTTATCCCACAATAAGTTAACAACATAAGGCGATTGAGTGTTGGGGGATAATGATTCTAACGTATAAATATATTCATCGGCAGTCACAGAGGTCGCCAAAATTTTATCGCCTGCAAGTTTGGCATCAACAATATTATCCGCTGCCAATACCCGTTCAACCTGGCCGTTATTTATCCGATATAAACTGCTGCCAAATTCGCTGTTGGCAATAAAATAAACTCGGCCTTGTTTATCAACATCCGCAACAATCCCGTAATAGCCTTTAAAACGAGTTAAAACTTGCCGGTTTTTATATAAAACCCGAGTATCGCCTTGCTGAATAAAATAATACAGCGAATCATTGTCAACGATAACCGAAGAGTTAACCTGAGCATAAAAGCTATCTCCGATATAAAGCTGAGGCTGATCAAATGATTTAGCACTGTCAAAATAAACCGCACGGCCATCAGTTAAAAATCCTTGAATAATTTTACCCTGAGTATCATCTTTTATTAGCCCGTCATCGTCATACAAGCCCTGATAAGTTCGCCATACCGAGGTTCTTCTAGCAGAAATTGCATAGTTTTCATCATCCAGTTTAAATACTTTGCCCAGATCTAAACTGCTGGTTTGTTGGGTTAATGCTCCGTTATTAATCTGGTATTGGTTCAGCTTTGGCGCGCGTACTGCGGTTGGGTTAGTTAAAAATAAAATCTGCTCTTCCTGACGATTCATTTGGCTGAAATATTTTGAGCTTGCCAGTTTTTCACCACTGGCAAGCGTCATTTTTTCTGCCTGTTGCTGGCTTGCATAAACCCAGTCAGCAAAGCTGTTATTAAAATTAATACCCAATGTATTTTGCATGGGACGGTTCACCATAAATGGCCAAAACCAATAACGAGAGCGGTTTTTAAAATATTGATTAACTTTGTCTAGCCCATATTGTTCGGCAAGATAATATTGATATTGCGAACCAAAAATATAAAAACCTTCGCCATAAGGAAAATTAAGCGTGGCATTGTATAAACGCTCAGGTGTTAAATAATTTGCTTTGGCATGAACATGAGTCATTGCCCGATAGCGCCCATTATACAAGCGGCCGCCATTACCGTGACCGGACTCATTTAAAACGGCATTGCCCTCAAGCAGAAAGCTGGATTCAAAAATATTAGGCGTGATCGCCGGAAAAACCGGAGTGAATAAACTGCCGTTTTTGAGCACACTAAATAACGAACGGGAAACCGGATTATCTTTAGCATTGGTTTGGTAATTATGTGCGGTTTCGTGGATTAATAGGGTATCTAACCATGAAGTTGATGAAAAATAATCAACTCTTTGTGCACCGCCTAAATAGTTAATTTGACGGTTAAGTGGAAACTGGGTCGAAAAGCCATTGGCAATTTGGTTATAAGACGACATTAAACCCACATTTAACCTATCATCCAACGCAAATCCAAAGGTTTTTTGATAATACTGATGAATATGTGGTTCTAACGCCGCAGCTTGCTGCGCAAATGTTTTGTTTTGCTCGGTAAAAATAAGCTTAGTATGTTCGGTTTCTGCGGTGTAATAGGTTTGATCATTGGCAACCGAAGTCGAATTTTGCCCCACCAAAGGCGCAGCCTGTAAGCCAGCCGAAAATAAAATAAAACCTAACCCAATATATTTATTCATTTAAATCCCTTTATGTGTGCAGATAGAGTCGATATAGATAGCGCAGATATTTATCCGAAATCATAGCAGATGAATGTGAATAAATTATACGTTTTTTAGATGGGAAAGTGGGTGGGGAGATTGATAGGAAGAATGGTGGCTTACGGAATAAGCCACCAAATAATTTATTTACTCGCTATATATTTGCGCCAGCTACCAAATTCACTGATGTTTTTACCACTTTGAGCTGTGCTTTCGGCAATAAAACCACTCACAAATTGGCCGTTTGCAAGTTCAACTTTACCTATGCCTAACGGCTCGGCAATGCCTTTTACAAACGAGGCAAAATGCTCAGTTGGCATACGCCATACTTCTACTTCAAAGCTTTGGCATTCACCGCTTGAGCGGATCAGCGCCGGACGTTCTACTTGCCCCGGTACTGAATACATTTGATAAGCTTTGGCTGTGCTGGTTTTTTCAATTAATAACGCGTTGCGTTCAATTAATTGCCAGTTCAGCGCCATGCCAGATAAATGGGCGCCACATACCGCTAAATCAATAAAACCAGCGTTATCGTTTGTATTAGTTTGCTCTGCGTTTAACGGCCAGTTGGTTGCACCTAAGGTAAACTGATTTTGCTGCATAATTTTATCAGCATAAGCCAATAAACGTTGATCCTGCATTGCAAAGCTAAATAACGTAATCCCAAATGGCATTTTGTTATCCGTAAATCCGGTTGGTACTGCAATAGCTGAAAAATCCAATAAGTTCATAAAGTTGGTGTAATAACCCAAGTTTGAGTTATAACCGATTGGATTTTCGTTAATTTCTTTACGGGTATAATGTCTGCCCGCGGTTGGCGCAACTAAAAAATCGACCTGCTCAACTACTAAATCAGCCTGTTTTTTCAATGCCTGTAATTTATATAAGGCTGAAAAGCAATCGGTTGCTAGCGGTTTATTACCCGACCCAATAATAGTGCGCGTAACATCCAACATCGCTTGTGGATTATTTTCGATAATCTCTTGCGTCGCCAAATAACGCTCAGCGACCCAAGGGCCTTCGTATAATAATTTAGCCGCCTGTAACATAGGGGAGAAATCCAGCACTTTTTTCTCGCCGCCTAAAGCTTCAAGTTGAGCAACAGCTTTATTAAATTCAGCCTGATAAGCATCGTCACCAAAAAAGGCTAATTGCTCAGCTAAAGGAACAGCAAAACTGAATTGGGCTTTTGTCAAAACTGGTTTTTGGTTTGCTAGTGGGTTTTCACGCGAATAACAGTCTTCACCGTCATATTGAGCGGCAATTTGCAAAACTGTATTGGCATCAGTTGCGGTTAGCGCAAAAATGCTCACACAATCTAAACTGCGACAAGCTGGTACAACACCAGAGGTTGATAACAAACCTTTGCTGGGTTTTACGCCAACTAAATTATTAAAACAAGCTGGCACTCGGCCAGAACCGGCTGTGTCTGTGCCTAATGAAAAGCTAACCGCACCTAATGCCAGTGCTACCGCTGAACCTGAGCTTGAACCACCCGAAATATAATCCGGATTAAATGCATTAGGAGTTTCGCCATAAGGTGAGCGTGTGCCAACTAAGCCGGTGGCAAACTGATCTAAATTGGTTTTACCAATTGGAATCGCCCCTGCTTCAATTAACTTTTGTACCACAAAAGCTGATTTTTCAGGGGTATAGCTAAATTCCGTGCAGGCGGCCGTGGTCGGCACACCCGCTAAATCAATATTGTCTTTTATTGCAAACGGCACACCATATAACGGATGAGTTTGTGGTGATTTATCTTTTAACCCATCTAAATACGGTTTTATTTCGGCATCGTTTAACAAATAAATCCACACCGCCTCTTGTTGCTTAGCATAGCCAAGCAACTCAGGGATTAACGTTTGCGGCATTAATGTGCCAGATGAATACGCCGCCTGTAATTCACTAATGGTTAAATTGGTTTGATTCATTAATTAACCCTCCAATACCATTAATGCCTGACCAGCGTGAACTTGCTGACCTTCTTTAACTAAAATTTTGACAATTTTAGCTGGCTCAGTTGCCGCAATATCAATTTCCATTTTCATTGATTCAAGCACAATCATAGATTCGCCTGAGCCAACTTGTTGTCCGGCTTCGCTGGTCACTTTCCAAACGCTACCGGCTGCGGTTGCTTCCATTAAATACTGGTTATCCGCAAGTTGAATTTCTTCACTTTTTTGCTCTGCATCAGCTTCAAATGAATAGTTTAACTGACCCGTGCGCTTCCATTCTGCCATTTCAGCAGCAAAAGCTTGCTCACGTTGTTTGGTAAACTGTTCAATTTCAGTTTCGTTCTCTTTCCATTGTTGAATTAGCTCAGGCATAGAAACCGTGGCAGTTTCAATTTTTGGCTGCCATTTGCCTAACGGGAAATCTTCACGGATTTGCATTAATTCTTCATGGCTGACCGGATAATATTTAACCTGATCAAAAAAGCGTAATAACCAAGGTTGATTAAATACAGCATTGCTGCGGTAGCGGTTCCACATTTGTACGGTACGGCCAACAAACTGATAACCACCCGGACCTTCCATACCATAAATACACATATAAGCACCGCCGATACCCACTGAGTTTTCGGCTGTCCAAGTACGTGCAGGGTTATATTTAGTGGTCACTAAACGGTGGCATTTATCCAGCGGGGTAGCTACTGGAGCACCTAAATACACATCGCCTAAACCTAATACTAAATAATTAGCGTTAAATACAATATCTTTAACCTGTTCAATGCTGTCTAAACCATTAATACGTTTAATAAACTCAAGGTTAGATGGACACCAAGGCGCATCTTTACGTACCGATTGTACGTATTTATCAATTGCTTCCTGACAGGCTTTGTCGTTCCAGCTTAATGGCAGGTGCACAATACGCGATTCAAAACTTAACTGCCTGGTATCGCCTAAACCTAAATCAATTTCTTTAATGGTTTTAATTAACTCGTTTACGTCAACAATCAGGTTTTCGTAATGCACCTGTAATGAGCGAATACCCGGGGTTAACTCTAAAACACCATTAATATTTTTAGCTTGTAAACCTTCTAACAATGCCTGTACACGGGCACGTAATGTTAAATCTAAAACTAATTCGCCATATTCAACCAATAAGAACTTATCACCCGCAGCGCGGAAGACTAAGCCCGGCTCACCATCATCGGTTTCTAGTGTATCTAAAATTGGCGTGGTGATAGCTGCTGGCACATAATCACAAGCTTGTTTAGCCAAGTTGTCGATTTGGGCATTTTGCGCTACTTCAATTTGTTTTGCTGTGGCTAAATCAACCACTTCAAAATTTAAGTTATCACCGGCTTTTAATTGGCCTAACTTCCATAAATCCGCACCAATCACGGTAAACGGACAAACAAAACCACCTAAACTTGGGCCATCCGGGCCTAAAATCACTGGCATATCACCGGTAAAATCGACTGTACCGAATGCATAAGCATTATCGTGAATGTTTGACGGATGCAAGCCTGCTTCGCCACCGGTTTCACGTGCCCACTCTGGTTTTGGACCAATTAAACGAATACCGGTACGGCTTGAGTTGTAGTGAATTTTCCAAGTATGCGACTGAATGGTTTTAATATCGTCTTCAGTGAAAAAGTCTGGCGCACCATGTGGACCATATACTACGCGTAATGTCCAGTTGTTGGTTACCGGCGCAATTACATCCTGCGGGATTTGCTTAACCGGCTGCAAGCTGGTTTCTTTAGGAATCGATAAAAAGTCACCCATACGCAATGCACGGCCACAATGACCACCAAACTGACCTAACGTAAAGGTGCTTTTGCTGCCTAAATAATCCGGACATTGAATACCACCGCTTACCGCTAAATAAGCACGCGCACCAGCAGCCGTCACTTTACCTGTTTTTAAGGTTTGACCGGCTTTAACAGTAATAACTTGGTGATTTTGCTGTGGCTCGTCATCTAAGCTAATTTCAATTTCCGCACCCGTGATGACTACCTGACAATCCTGATAGAACTTTAAGCTTGGGCCTTGTAGGGTAATTTCTAAACCGGCGGCATCTTCAGGGTTGTTTAACAAACGGTTAGCTAAACGGAATGAATAAAAGTCGAATGGACCTGATGGTGGTACACCAATATCCCAGTAACCGGTACGTGCAGGGTAATCCTGAATGGTTGTCATAGTTCCGGCTTTTAATACTTCAAAACCAGCAAATTTAGCCTGAAAATCATTTAAGCTGCGGGTAAAAATTTTGCCTTGCTTAAAGCTGTCGTCAGCTAAAATTTGCTGAACATAATCAATGTTAGTAATAACACCATAAACTTTAGAGTCGGTTAACGCTTTATCTAATTTGGCGATTGCAGCATCACGGTTATCTGAATGCACAATCACTTTAGCAATCATGGGATCAAAAAATGGCGACACCGTTAAACCTGCTTCAACCCAGTGATCCACTCGGGCGTCAGCTGACGGCCATTCAACCTGAGTAAGTAAACCGGCTGAAGGCTGGAAGTTTTTCGCTGGGTTTTCAGCATAAATACGCGCCTGAATTGCGTGACCAACAGGTTTAATTGCATCTAATTCAGATAAATCTAATGGCTGATTTTGAATGCTTTCGCTATAAGCCACTTTTAACATCCACTCAACTAAATCAACCTGATAACACATCTCGGTTACACCGTGCTCAACCTGTAAGCGGGTGTTAACTTCTAGGAAATAGAATTTGTCTTGATCGTGATCGTAAATAAACTCAACCGTACCGGCATTTAAATAATCAATTGAAGCCATTAAGTTTTTAGCTGTCGCTAACATAGCGCTGCGTGTAGCGGATGGTAAGTTAGGTGCTGGTGTTTCTTCAATCACTTTTTGGTTACGACGTTGGCTAGAACAGTCGCGCTCACCTAAAGTTACAACCTGACCAAAACCGTTACCAATAACCTGCACTTCGATATGGCGGGCTTTTTCAACAAATTTTTCGACAAATACACCGTCGTTGGCAAAGTTTTGTGCGCCTAAATGTTTTACGTTAATAAAGGCTTTTTCAAGCTCACTAACTGAGTCACATCTTTGCATACCAATACCGCCGCCACCGGCTGTGCTTTTTAGCATCACCGGAAAGCCAACTTGTTCTGCATATTCAACCAGTTCTGCTAAATCAGCAATCAAACCACTGCCTGGTACTAAAGGTACATTCGCTTTTTCGGCAATTTCACGTGCCTGATGTTTTAACCCAAAATCAATCATTTGCTGAGCGCGCGGACCAATAAAACTGATATTTTGTTGTTTTAGTTTGTCAGAAAAGGTCGCGTTTTCACTTAAAAAGCCATAACCCGGATGGATCGCCTGCGCGCCGGTTTGTTTGGCAATTTCAATTATTTTGTCCTGATTCAAGTAGGTTGTCGCTGCTGCACCTTCACCTAAGCTATATGCTTCATCGGCTTGTGCAACATGCAAAGATTCTTTATCTGCTTCTGAATAAACGGCAATACTTTTAATGCCAAGTTGTTTTAAAGTGCGAATAATACGACAGGCGATTGCGCCACGGTTTGCGATTAGGACTGTATTAAACATAATATTTTACTCGTCTTTGCGGGTCGTCCCGCATCAAACTTTAGTTCCCGGGTCGTCCCAGTTACTATGCCTTACGGCTAATTCCTTAACTCTTACTTCATTTTAAGTTCAATAATGAAGTTAAACTTATTCCCAAATTAATACTTCAATTGGGGTTGGGTTATAAGCATTACATGGGTTATTTAGCTGCGGACAGTTAGAGATTAAAATCACAATATCCATTAACGCTTCTAACTCAACATATTTGCCTGCACCACTAATACCATCTGCAAAGCTCAATTTGCCGTCAGCAGTTACCGGTACATTCATAAAAAAGTTAATGTTGTGGGTAATATCTTTTTTGCTCAGGCCCAACTCTTCGTTTTCAGCAATGGCTAATAACCAGCTATCGCGACAAGCGTGCATGCATTTTTTTTCAAGCGCATAGCGCACAGTATTACTTTCGGTTGCACAAGCGCCGCCTACGGTATCGTGTCTGCCACAAGTGTCGGCAACAATTTTCAGCATTGGGTTACATTCGTTCGACATTAATACGCTGCCAGCGGTTAAATATAAATTGCCTTGCTCACGAATGGTGTCGGTTGCGCTGTAACGCTCACTTGGGTCATTGGCGTTATAAAATAAAGTGTCAGCAGCCTGATTGCCTTCTAAATCTAAAATGCGAACGGTCTGGCCTTTTTTGATAACTTTTAAATAATAATCACCGGCATCAACCACATCACGATTAAATGCTTTTTCGGCTTGTAATGAACTTTCGATAATCATGCAATTAATTCCTTAAAGACCTAAATGATATAAACGGTTGTTTTCGTAACCACGCTGATTTTCGGCGCATGAGTTTTTGCATAAATCGTCATCTGCAACTGGCTCAGATTTAACAATTTGATACTCAACCTCAAACTCCGGATACTCGGCTGCATCATTTAGTGGATGAGGGCAGGTGTGAAATAACACTAAGGTGTCCATTTCAAATCTTAGCTCGATAAAATCACCGGCTTTAGATTGCTCAGCTGCATAAGTTAAACCGCCTTCGTCATTTGGCTCTACTTTGCTGAATAAATTTAAATTAGCGGCTAAGTCTTGCTTGTTTAAACCGTATTTGGTGGCCTCAACTAAAAACGCATCGTTACCGTTTTGTTTCCAGTTATTTCTGTGGTTCTGGTAATCACGTTTGCCCCATTTTTTTGCAACCATAGCCGCATTGCTGTTACCACAAACCGTATCGTGCCAGCCAAAGCTATCGTCGGTGATCGCACAAAAAATGCGTCCCATGTCTGAATATAAACAGTGACCTTTAGTGAGTTTAAAGGTGTGCTGACATTTTAAGGTGTCCGGTGCGTTGTAACGCTCTAATAAGCTTTCCGGGTTATAAAATAAAACACCAACATTAGCGCCACCGGTTTTGTCAATTAAACGCAGGCTAGTGCCGCGTCGCATTTTCATTGACCAGTGTTTGCCAGATGGCAATGTGTCTTTGTATAAAATCATGAATTTACTACCTTTTGTGAAAATTTTTCGGCAATTGCCTGACCTTCAAGCTGTTTTTTGGAATCATTCAACTTTAGGTCGTAAGTGATTTGTGCGCCGTACGCTGTAGGTGCCTGCGGATCGTGTCGCACTTTGTCAAATACCCAAAGACGAGAGCCCAATTCAAAACCTTCTTGAATATCATGCGTTACCATAAAAATAGTCAGTTTGTTCTCTTTCCAGACTTTGCGGATAAGCTGGTGCATATCTTTACGAATGCCCGGATCGAGCGCGCCAAACGGTTCATCCAATAATAAAATTTTGGGTGATTTCATCAGCGCCTGAGCAATTGCCAGACGCTGCTGCATACCGCCGGATAACTGATGTGGGTATTTATCAGTCGCATGGCCTAAACCAACCGCCTGAATAAATTCGAGTGCCTTTTGTTTTATCTGCTTTTTTTGTTTGCCAAAGGTACGGCCTAAAAAGCTAGATGCGGAAAACTCATCTGCAATCATCACGTTTTGTAAAACGCTTAAATGCGGAAATACGGAATATTTTTGAAATACAATGCCGCGCTCTTCGTTTGGCTCGGGGGCAATTGGTTTGTCGTTTAATAAAATTTGACCTTTAGTGGCTTCTTCACTACCTAAAATCATTTTTAATAAGGTGGTTTTGCCACAACCTGAAGCACCCACCATTGAAACAAACTCACCTTCTTCAACGTTTAAATTTAAGCGCTCAAGAATTTGCACCTCACCGTAGGATTTCCAGACATTATCAATTTTTAACAAACTCATTTGCCTGCCTCCTGATGGTGATACCAAGGGAAACACAACTCAGACATTTTGCGCAGGCTAAAATCCATTGCAAATGCTAGTGCCGTAATCCAAAGTACATAAGGTAAAATCACATCCATTGACATATAACGACGTACTAAAAAGATGCGATAACCTAACCCTTCTTGTGCGGCAATCGCTTCTGCGGCAATTAAAAACAGCCATGCTGTCCCTAATGACAATCTAACAGCGGCAATTAAACGCGGCATAATTTGTGGTAGCACAACACGAATCGCAACTAACCAAGTTGATGCACCCAAGGTTTGCGCTTTAATTAAAATCTCGGATGGTAACTGGCGCACATGCGACTGAATATCACGAATAATCACCGGCGCTGTACCAATAATTATCAGCATTACTTTAGCTAATTCGCCTAAGCCAAAACTGATAAATAAAATTGGTAAAATGGCCATCGGTGGTATCAGCGACACTATGGTAATCAGTGGTGAAAACCCTGAGCGGAAGATAGGTAACAAGCCCGATAACATACCAAATAGCAAACCGACTGCGGCGCTAATGCCAATGCCGATGCAAATTCGGTATAAACTTGCGCCTGTATCTACCCAAAATAAATACTCACCACTGCGCTTATCTTCGGTAAAAGCCATACGATCAACAGCATCTGAGATTTGGGTAAAACTCGGTAGCAATTTGTCGTAAGGGTTTTCAGCCAATCGGTCATTTGATGCTGTCCAGTACAGCATCAAAATCACAACAAATGGCAGAATGGCAAGAAAACCTTTAAGTGAACGAGATGGCTCTATGTTCATTAACTTTTTCATAATTAACTTCTAAGCTTATTTATAGTTTGCCTTCAACAGCCATTTGCATATAACTAGGGTCAAATCTAAGTTTGATATTTTGTGGATTACCAATGGTGGTAAATGGGGTTTGAATACCAATAAAGCCTGCATCTGGCGCGCCTTCACCTAATAAACCGTGGTCAAATGAAAACTCAGCAACGTATTTCATGGTTTGTGCAAGTTTTGGATCTTTAGTGAAGCTAACAGCGTCTTTTGCGGTATAAAACATTTTGGTGCTGGCTAACTGAGCTTTATAACCGGCTAAGTCAGTACCGGATGCTTTAGCCATGTGATCTAATACTTTATCGTCGCTCATTTTTTGCATTATTTCGTACCAAGCACCAACTAATGCTTTACCAAAATTAGGGTTAGCTTTTAACGTATCTGTATGAACAACCATTAAGTCGATGATTTCACCCGGAATATCTGACGAATCAAATACTTTATTGGCGCTTGGTTGTTTTTCAATTTCAGATAAAAGTGGATTCCATGTCACCACTGAAGTCACATCTTTAGTTGAGTAAGCTGCAACTAAATCCGCATCTGCGGTATTGACTACATCAACATCACGCTCAGATAAACCAACTGATTCTAAACCGCGAGCTAATAAATAATGCGATACGCTTAACTCAACCAAGTTGATTTTTTGGCCTTTAATATCGGCTAATTTGGATTTGTCTTTTAAAATGACCCCATCATTACCGTTGGAGAAATCACCTACAATTAATGCTGTGGTGTCAACAAAGCTAGCGGCAGGAATGGTTAATGCATCCATATTTGTCATGCTACATGCATCGAATTGGCCAGCCGTGTATTGGTTGATTGATTCAATATAATCGTTGATTTGAACGACATCTATTTCAATATTGTATTTGTCAGCCCATTTTTTGATGATGCCAGAGCTATCACCATACTCCCAAGGCATCCAGCCAACATAAATTGACCAACAAATTGAAAATTTATCTTTTGCAAAAACGTTCGAGGTGCTAATTAAAGCGAGAATTAGGGTTAATATTTTTATCTTTTTCATGTTGCGCTCTCCAAGTTGACACGGTTTTCAGGGCACAGGGGTCCTAATTAAATTGAACCTCCCGGGCTTTTGTCCCGCCGTGTAACCTTTGCTTTCGCAAACATAAAAGATAATACACCTATGTGATTAAGTTTTATGTGGCTAGGTTGGCAACTCTCGGACCAGACACTTGTTTATTTACCGCTCATATAAACAAACCGGAACCCTAGTCACCTGTTTAGCACTATGCTGGTTCAATTAATTTGAACCCCTGCACTTTTACTGTAAGCATAAACTCGGCCAGCTTTTTATTTTTGCTAACATAAAAAATATAATGCTATGATTTATTGTGTTTTTTTCTTTTTTATTGATGAGGGTTAGGAAAGAGGTTTATTCAACTAACATGTAAAATTAAAGAGTTATTTTGGTGCAATGCGTTTTCTTGGTGCATCCTGTTAGACGCTTAAAGTTAGCCAGTCAATAAATAGAACTGAACTTTATTCGACAAAATCTCTGGTTGTATAAATGAATTAGCGTAGAAAAGCGATTAAGTAAGCTTTGAACTACGTTATCTTTTAAATATTTATTCAAAACGCTCCCAAATTTTTTCATGAAAATAATAAGCAATGGTATTAACTGCAGGTTCAATTAAGGCGATGGCGCCACCAATAATCATATCTCCGGTTAATAGCCAAGCTACTCCAAAAGCAACTGAAAAGTGCATAACAGCAAAAGTAATTGTTTTAATCATAAATACCTCCATGTAAATGATAGTTATTGTCACTTTAAATAAAAACAGTATTTTTTCGATTAAACTTATTAAAAAAACAGATGAATGAATTAAATTAGTATCAGGAGGAGTATGTATGCCGTATGTTTTTACCACAATTCTTTGAAAACTCACTATAATATGAAAGCACAAGCCAATTAATCCACAAGAGAAAGAGGCCGCTATGAGACAATCTCAAGGGAAACACTTCAACACAGCTAAACTTTATTCAAATACTTTTTTTGCTACTGCTTTATTATTAAGCCCTCCTTTAATCGCATCCCCCAGTTTATCTGGCGGTATTTGGTTTAATTACCGTTATGTCGATGATAATGAAAGAGACAAAGATACTTATGGTGATGTCGCCGATGAAGCTTTAGTGCTTTATGTTGACGATACAGCCGAAAACCGCCCTTGGTCATTATCTGCTGAGTTGCGAATTGGACCGGGTTCATTTACCAGTCCGGCCAATAATTCCAGCGGTGATAATTTTGCTTTGCATAAAGCCTGGATTAAATATCAGCTTGATGAGCAAAGCGCAGTTTATATTGGCAAAAGTCAGGTGCCATTTGGTTGGAAAACCGTTAATTTTTGGCCGGGAGATATGCTGCATGGTGGTTACGGCGACCAAATGGACGTGGGTTTAAAATATTCGGGTAAACAAACTGGGCTGGAATATAACTTAGCTTATTATCATGCTGATGATTGGGGGGAAACCAGCACAGATACGGTTGATGATAATGGCCATTGGGGTACTTCTAATACGTATCGTAAAATTCAAACCTTTGTTGCCGATGCTAATTATCAGTTAACTGAGCAGCATAAAATTGGTTTGTCTTTACAAGCGGGTAAATTGCAGGATTTAACCGGGTTGGAAACTGCAGTAGGTCAAAGCCCTGATCCGGTCGATGGCGAGCATAGCGCTGCTGCTATTTATTACATTGGCCAGTTTGATCAATTTTATACCAAAGCTCAGTTATTCACGGTTAACCGTGAATTGCCAGAAAATTATTATGTAGCTAATGGGCTGGCAAAAGAAATTAAAAACAATCGTGCCGCAATTGAACTTGGCTATAAAAAAGATAAATGGTTTATGTACTTAAATGCAAGCTGGGCTAAAACAGATACACAGGGGAATAATGCCGATGGGGTATCTGCATTTTCGCCCGGGGTGAGTTATAACTATGGGCCGGGCTGGTTTTATTTAGAGTATTTAACTCAAAATGGGTATATTGATGCCAATGGTGATGTTGGCGAAGGCGATTTTTCTGCGTTGTATGCTTCGGTCGATTATTACTTTTAGTTTGCGCTAAATCGTCACATCTATTAATGAACCCACAACATTTGCATATTCGTCTGGCAGTTTATTGGCTGCCAGCGAATTATTGGCATTAACTGAAAACGACACTAATTGATCGGTTATTTGGTTGCCATCGTTTAAACCAGATAATAGGTTAGAGGTGAGGCCAATTTGTTGTTTGGCAACACCGGCAAGCAATTCTTCTTTTGAGATGGCCTGATTATTTAATGATTGATTTGTTACTTGCTGAAGCAAATTATTAGGCTGATTAAACGTATTGGTTAAAATACTGGCATTTAAACCGCTGGTGACATTATTAATTGACATAACGACCTCAAATCTAATCTGTTATTTTAAAATATTTTATATTAATTGCTGGATTATTGCGCTAAATAGAATGAAACCCGGTGTAAATAAAGTGTGATTCTGTCAAACTTTAACCACAGTCAAAAATTTATCATCTATCCCTAAAAGCATTAAAGGATCTTATATGAGTCTTACTGATCTCCATTTAAGTTTAATTAATCTTGAGCCTGAACATTATGGGCAAATCAAAACCTTGATGGACAGAGTTTATAACGATATTGGCGGAGCCTGGCCTGAACATACCATTATTCAGCTAATTGAAGATTTTCCGGAAGGTCAGCTTGGCTTAATGGACGAAGATAAATTAGTTGGTATTGCGCTTTCTGTATTAGTCGATTACGACAGGTTTAGTAACCCACATACTTATGACGATTTAATTGGTCCACAAAGTGAAATTTTAAATAACTCAAATGGTGACGCTGTGTATGGTCTGGATATGTTAATTCATCCGGATTATCGTGGTTTTAGGTTAGGTCGCCGCTTGTACGACGCGCGTAAAGAGCTATGCCGACAATATAATTTAAAAGCCATTTTGGCCGGTGGCCGAATTACGGCTTATCACAAATATAGTGATGAATTAAAACCGACTGAATACATTAAAGCGGTAAGCCGTAAAGAAATTTACGATCCTATTTTAACGTTTCAGCTATCCAATGATTTTCAGGTAAAACGTTTATTACGCAAATATTTACCGGAAGATGAAAAGTCTGAAGGTTACGCCACTTTGTTGGAGTGGAGTAATATCATGTATGAACCGGAAGCTGCAGTGGTCGATACCCGCGCAACTCAAGCCAGAATTGGGGTTGTACAGTGGCAAATGCGTGAAGTCGCCAGTTTTGAAGAGCTTTTACAACAAGTTGAATATTTTGTTGATGCGTTATCTGAATATGAAAGTGATTTTGCTTTATTCCCTGAGTTTTTTAATGCGCCACTAATGGGATTATCGCCAGATAAAGACAGAGCCGCCGCGATTCGTTATTTGGCTGGTTTTACTGAAGAATTTTGCAATCAAATGTCGCGCATGGCAGTTAGCTACAACATCAATATTATTACAGGTTCAATGCCTTTATTGGAAAATGGACATTTATATAACGTCAGTTATTTATGTCGTCGAGATGGGACAATTGACGAGCAAAGAAAACTACACATTACTCCACACGAAAAATGGGCTTGGGTTATTGAAGGTGGCGATGAATTAAAAGTATTAGAAACCGATGCCGGAAAAATCGGTATTTTAATCTGTTACGATTCTGAGTTTCCTGAACTGGCTCGAATTTTAAATGAACAAGGGTTAGAAATTCTGTTTATTCCATTTTGGGTGGATACCCGCAATGCGTACTTACGGGTGCGCCATTGTGCTCAGGCTAGAGCGATTGAAAATGAATGTTATGTCGCAATTGCCGGTAGTGTCGGTAATTTACCGAGTGTCGACAGTTTAGATGTTCAATATGCGCAGTCTGCGGTATTTACCCCATCTGATTTTGCATTTCCGCACGATGCGGTTTTATCTGAAAGTACCCCAAATACCGAAATGCTGTTATTTGCCGATGTTGATTTAGCTGCGCTGAAAAAACTCAGAGCCGAAGGCGCAGTAACTAACTTTAAAGATAGACGTCAGGACTTATACAAAGTGCAGTGGATTAAAAATAAGGCGGAGAGTTAAAAAGTTAAATAAAAAAGCGGCCAGTGATTACTGGCCGCAGCGCTTTATTTAGGAGACGATAACGGGGAGTTACGTAAATTTATAAAGCGGCTTAAACTGACGGAGATTTATTGAGCCTGAGCCTCAGTTTCAACATTAATCTCTACTTCAATAATGTCGCCCAATGCTAAGCTGGTAGAGCTGGTCACATTGGCTTCAACATTAACTGGCTCGCCTTTAAATGCATATAAACTGAAATCTTCATCCATATTTTCAGCATCATCTAAATGCGATACACAGGTATAACCTAATGAATAATCGCCCTCACCAACAAAACCAAATTCAAAGTCATAATCGCCAGTTTCGCTGTTCATTACTAAGCTAGCTGTTGCATGCGGTGTTAGCTCTGAATCTGTATCATCAATATCCAGTGCAGTTTGTGCGGTTACATCATCATCGTATAAATAAACAGCATGGCCAAATTCACCACCGGTTCCGGCAAAAGAGGCATTATCGACTTCACATGCGCCTATCACTTCTGCGCTGATTGAACCAGAGATATGACCAGAGGAAATTAAGTTTTCTAAACGAACACCTGTTGGTTTTAATTTAATATCCTGATTATTTTGTGGATCAACCAATGAACGTTTTAAGTCAAATTCTACAACAAAGCTATTTTCGCCTTGATTCAACTCAAAATCATTGAGCTGGATTTCACCTACACCATCATTGCCTTTTCGACTAACGACTAATGGTCTTACACTAGCATCTTCAAACACAATATGACTGGTTTGAGTGATGTCGGCTTCCGTGCCATTCACTATATCCATACGAATCCATTGATAATCACCAGCTTCAACTTCTAAATTCGTTACCAGTTGATATGCTGCACTTCCTTGAAAATCCAGTAGGTTAATTTTTTCCGGCTGATTATTTTCGTCTGTTGTTTCAATTACAGTATCTTCACCTGCGTCATTACGCAGGGTAATTTGTTTTACAAAAATATTAACCTCAGATGCACCTTCAACTGCTGCATCTGATACACCTAATGAAAACTTGGCGCTTTGTTCACTACCTTCGTTATTAGAATCATCTGAACTACCACCGCAAGCTGCGAGACCTAATGCTAATGCAACGGCTGATAAGGTTGGTTTTAAATGTTTCATATATACTCCCGAATACTTCTAATGTTTCGAATCAAGTTCGTAATAAATTTAAGACGGGAATTTACGATTAAACAACACTGCAGCAACAAAACTGTGTAGAGCTTCAAACTTTAGCTTGGGTGGATGTGATCGGGTTGGCAAAAATTACGCTAGTTATTAGGATGATTTTGGTTTGTTGCTGGCCGATTTTGTTCGTTTTTTATATCTGGACGTGAATTTTTTAGTCGTTCTTTTTGTTATTACAGGTTGGTTTTTGGCTGCTTGTTTTAATGCCTCATTAGGAGCTTGCTTCGCTAATTCAACCAGTTGTTGTAGGTTAACCAATAAAGGCTCAATAAAGCTTTGATAATTAAGCTGTCGCTGGCAAATGGCTTCCAGCGATGCTTCCCATTGAGCTGTCATATCCGGCAGGGTTAATTGTTCGGGCAGGCTTAAAACTAAAGCTTTGCCGGTTTCGGTGGCTTTAATTTGTTTGCCGGAGCGAGTTAAAAACTGGCGTTTAAACAGGAGTTCTATTATGCCCGCGCGAGTTGCTTCTGTGCCTAATCCATCGGTTTCTTTTAAAATTTTTCGAATCTGAGGATCGCTGACATAGCGCGAAATACCTGTCATTGCGGCTAATAAACTGGCATCGGTAAAAGCTTGTGGTGGCTGAGTCATTTTTTCAATTAATTCGCCGTGGGTGCATAAATAAATATCACCGGCTTTTACTTTTGGTAATTTATTTTGATTAGTGGCACTTGGCTCATTTTTATCTGCTTGTTTATCAATTTTGCTGCCAATTAATGTTTTCCAGCCTAAATCTGTGGTTTGCCTATGCTTGGCGATAAATAAACCATTTTTAATTAAACACTCAATACTATTGTCTTGATATTGCCAAGGTGGAAAAAATTGCACTAAATATTGTTTACAGATTAACTGATAAATTTTTTGCTCGTTATGGGTTAACTGGGCTGAGCTTTGTTTAGCGGTTGGAATAATGGCATGGTGCGCATCTACTTTACTGTCATTCCATGCTTTACTTTTTTGCGATAAATTAGCCTGCTGGCAAGCTGTTGCCAATTCACTGGCATTGTTGGCAATTGCTGCGCTCACTTGTTTGGCCTGAAAAAAATGCTCGTTAGGCAAATAACGGCAATCAGATCTTGGGTAAGTAATCAGTTTATGTTTTTCATATAAACTCTGGCACACCGATAGCGTATCCTGCGCGCTAAGAGAAAATATTTTGGCTGCATCAATTTGCAGCGCGGATAAATTATAAGGCAGTGGTGCAGCTTGCTTTTTATTCGTTTGCTCTGCTTTTTTTATTAATGCATCCTGACCTTCAATTTGTTTGACCACATGCTCGGCTAACGCTTTGTTTAAAACTCGGCCTTCTTCATCTAAATGAGCGGCGCAAGCTTCGCTTGGTTGCCACTTAGCGCTAAAGCCTGTGGTTTGATTAATTTTTACATGTGCAAACACCTGATAATAAGGCTTGCTAACAAATTCATCTATGGCTTGATCGCGTCTAACCACCAAACCTAACACAGGGGTTTGCACACGGCCAACCGATAATACATTTTGATAACCGACCTGCTTGGCTTGCAAGGTGTAAGCTCGGGTTAAATTTAGCCCAAATAACCAGTCTGCGCGGCTTCTGGCTAAAGCCGAGGTTGAAAGGGCTGCAAACTGTTTATTATTTTGTAATTTATTGAGCGCTGTTTTTACCGCGCTAGGGTTTAAATCGCTAATTAACAGCCTTTGGGTTTGCGCCAGTTTTTGCTGATTAACTTTAAAATGAGCAAATACTTCATCTACTAATAGTTGACCTTCACGGTCTGGATCGCCAGCATGAATTAATTGATCAGCTTGTTTAATTAATTGAGATAATACGCTGAGCTGGCTTTTTGTTTTGGGTTTGGCTTTTAACCGCCATTGGCTCGGAATAATCGGTAAATCAGTTGCTTTCCATTGTTTAAATTCTGGTTGATAGTCTTGAGGCTCAGCATTTTCCAGTAAATGACCAATACACCATGAAATACAATCGCCATTAGCCAGTTCAATATAACCTTGCTGATTTTTTTGTGGCTTAGGTAAAACCGCCGCAATAGCTCTGGCTAAACTGGGTTTTTCAGCGATATATAATTTCATGATAAATTAACTGGATATAAAAACAGTTAATTTATCGTGTTTTCCTTATTATTTCCAGCCCTATACGACAGAGTATTGATTTCTACCATTGGCTTTAGCCATATATAGTGCTTTGTCTGCACGTGCCACTGTATGATCTATTTTTAAGTCAGAAGGTGAAACTTGAGTAATACCAATACTGACGGTTAGACAAATATTTTCTGATAATATTGGCTTGGCTGTTTGATGACTTATTTTATTAATCAAATCAGCTAGGTTTGTAGCATCACTTGCTTGCTGGCATGGGTAAACAATTGCAAATTCTTCTCCACCAACTCGAGAAAATAGAGCATCTTTAGGGATAATATCTATAATATTTTGGCTAAAAGCTTTTAATACTTCATCCCCAACAGGATGACCTAATGTGTCATTTATTTCTTTAAAATAATCCAGGTCTATCATTAGGATAAAAAACTTTTTATTTGATTCTAACCAAGCGTGCATTAATTTATTTGCAAAACTAAAAAAAGCTCTTCGATTTGCAATACCTGTTAGTTCATCGGTAGTTGCTAACTTCGTTTGGGAGTTGAGTTCATGGTAAACAAATAAAAAAGGTGCTAACAAATTGGCTAGGTTAACCAAGTAACACAAATGATTATGCGTATAAATATCGCTTTTGCTGTGCGCTATATTTATTGTTCCGAAACAAACTCCTGCTTTTATTAAAGGGACATCTAAACAGGTAGTTAGTCCATTACCATAAAGCATTTTGCAATCGTCAAATTTAGAATCTGCAGTGCAAATTGCAATATCAGCCTGTTGGCTTTCAAATACTTTCCCTACAAATGTGGTCGCAACTGGAATATCAAGCGACTTGGCAATTGCTGAGTTCCCTTGAAATGAATAAACTTTGAGGCGTTCTTTATCTTTGGCTGAAAAGGTAATACTAGCACGTTCTGCTGGTAATAATTGTGGTAACCAAATTGTGATACAGTTAAGAGTATCATCTAAATTTTTAGCTTCGTTTAATCGTTCTATAAAATGAACCGGAATTGATATACTCATACCCTTTGACATGATTCCTAAAACAAAGTCAGGCTTTGAGTTTAGCCTAACTTTATTTTTTCTCATAGGTTGAAAATCGTATAAACTTATTTTTCCGGCGGGGTATAACCTTCAATTTCTACATCTTTGCCTTCAAATAAAAACTCAATCATGGCTTTCTCTAAAAAAGCTCTGTCGTCTGGGTTCATCATGCTCATTTTTTTCTCGTTAATCAGCATGGTTTGTTTTTTCTGCCAAAGCGCAAAAGCTTCTTTGGAAATATTATCAAAAATGCGTTTACCGATTTCACCCGGATAAAGCTGAAAATCTAATCCGTCGGCATCTTTTTTAAAATACTGACAATAAACTGTACGTGACATAGCGACCTCTTAATTTTCCGTTAATTCGGCTAATATTTTTTTGGTTGGAACTGACATTCCAAAATCTGCTTCGGATTGTAACTCAAACCAGCGCTCAGATGTATCCCGAATCGAATCCTGAATATGGCTTATGTTAGCCACAAGCGGAGTAATATCGAGATGATAATGGGTAAATGTGTGCCTAAAATCCGTTAATTTAGCTAACTTATCCACTTTTACTGAAAATAACTGCTCAATTTCAGCACCGGTTAACAAACGCTCTGATTCTGGCAGGGTAAATAAACCGCCCCAAATACCTGTTGATGGGCGTTTTGCCAGCAGCACTTGTTGTTTATATTTTAGTGCCAGCATAACAGTGCTTTTTACAGGTTTTTCTTTTTTGGGTTTAGATACTGGCAATTGTGAGGTTAGCCCGAGTTGATAAGCTTTACAGCTTTTAATTAAAGGGCATTGCTCGCATTTAGGTTTTGAGCGGGTACAAATTGTTGCCCCAATATCCATCATCGCCTGATTAAAATATTCAATGCCGGATGCTGGGCTAACTTCTTCGGTATATTGCCACAATAAATCTTGGGTCTTTTTTTCACCAGACCAATTTTTAACGGCAAAATACCGGCATAAAACCCGTTTAACATTGCCATCTAAAATTGGATAAGGTTTGGCTAAGGTGAGCGATAAAATAGCTCCAGCAGTTGAGCGGCCAATGCCGGGTAAAGCTAAAACCTGCTCAAAGTTTTGTGGAAATTCGCCATACTCAGCCATCATAGTTTTTGCTGCTTTGAGTAAATTTCGAGCTCTGGCGTAATAACCTAAGCCGGTCCAGAGTTGCAGTACATCATCTTCGTGGGCGTTGGCTAAATCAGCCAACGTCGGAAATTTTTCTGTAAAGCGCTGAAAATAGGGGATGACAGTGGTGACTTGAGTTTGCTGAAGCATAACCTCGCTCAACCAAGTTGTATAAAGCGTCTTATTTTGCTGCCAAGGCAAGTTTTTACGGCCGTTTTGGTGATACCAATTAATCACTGCATCACCAAATGTTGTGGTTTTATTTAAGCTCATTAATTTTTATAACGTTTTAAGCACGCCAGTTTGAATATCATTTTGGTTATAAACACCGCTTTCTAAAATCCAGCCGGTGACTAATTTTGCTGGGGTGACATCAAATGCCGGATTATACACGGCTGCTTTTTCTGGCGACCAGCTTACACTGCCAAATGCTGCATTTATGCCTTTTATTTCGTTTGGGTCTCTTTGTTCAATCGGAATTGATTGACCATTTGGGCAAGCTGGATCAACCGTTGTGCTGGGGGCAACAACATAAAACGGCACATTATGGTAATGCGCTAACACAGCTAACGAGTATGTACCTACTTTATTGGCAAAATCGCCATTGGCTGCGATTCTGTCTGCGCCCACCAAAATCATATCCACCTCGCCTTGAGCCATTAAACAGGCCGCCATGCTATCGCAAATAATTTTGTAAGCGACCCCTGCCTGCTCCATTTCCCATGCGGTTAAACGACCACCTTGAAGTAGTGGGCGGGTTTCATCTACCCAAACTTGAATATTTTTATTTTGCTGATGTGCAGTTGTGATAACGCCAATAGCTGTGCCGACTCCGGCTGTGGCTAAGCTACCAGTATTACAGTGCGTTAAAATTTTGGCATTGGGTTTAACTAACTCGGCACCATGTTGTGCCATTTTTCGGCACAGTTGAATATCTTCTTCAAAAATATTAATACTAATCTGGCTAACTTTTTCGGCTAAATGGCCGGCTGTTATTGCTGCTTTTAACCTGTCCAGATAATTCATTAAATTAACCGCAGTGGGGCGCGACGCTCTTAGTTTTTCTAAACTGTGTAATAATGTTTGCTGGTTGGCACCTTGCTCGGCTAAGTGTCCAATCCAAATCGCCGCGGCAATACCAATTAAAGGTGCACCACGAATGGCTAATGATTTGATATGTGCAATCAGTTGGTCATCATTCTCTACTTTATGCCATTGGCTTTGATGTGGCAGGTGGCGTTGATCTAAAATATAAAGTTCAGCATTTTGGTATTTGAGACTGGTTGCAATTAGGTTTTTCATATAAGCCGATAAATAAATTGAATTTAGGGCGCTATTTTGCCAACATCATTACCAATTTTACAGAGGCTATTGATATAATTTAGCCTGCCTTTTCATCTTATTTGTATTCATATTATTTAGCTCTGGAGCCAACAATGGGGCAATACCGTATTTTTAACGAAGCCGATGCATTAGTTTATGCAAGCGATCAGCTTGATTTTTTTCCCGCAGATGCAGATTTAACAGCAACCGAATTTGGCGATGGTAATTTAAATTTGGTTTTTAAAGTAACAGACCAAAACAGCAAACAATCCGTTATTCTTAAACAAGCGCTGCCTTATGCGCGCTGTGTTGGTGAGAGCTGGCCATTAAGTACCGACAGAGCCAGAATTGAAGCTCAGGTTTTACAAATTCATGGTGAGATTTGCCCAGAGCATACGGTTAAAATTTTAAAGTTTGATGAGCCGCTGTCTTTAATGGCGATGGAAGATTTATCTGATCATCAAATTTGGCGAGCCGCTTTAATTGACGGCAAACAGCATCCAAATACAGGCAAGCATATTGCGCGTTATTTAGCTAAAACTTTATTTTATACCTCTGATTTTTATTTAGATCCTAAAGTTAAAAAAGCTAAAGTGGCTCAGTTTATTAATCCTGATTTGTGTTTAATTACCGAAGATTTATTTTTTACAGACCCATATCGTGAACATGAACGAAATAGCTTTAACGCTTTGATAGAAAAAGATGTGTTGGCATTACGTGAAGACTTTGCGTTGCAAAGTAAAGTGGCGGCATTAAAGTATAAATTTTTGAATCATGCTGAAGCGTTATTACATGGTGATGTACACAGCGGCAGTATTTTTGTCACTGCAACCAGCACCAAAGTGATTGATGCTGAGTTTGGTTATTATGGGCCAATCGGCTTTGATGTCGGTTCGCCAATTGGTAATTTATTGCTTAACTATGCAGGCCAGATTGGTTTAAATGATTTACCAACTGCTAAAGCATTTCAGGCTTATTTATGTACCCAAATTAGCCAGTTATGGCAGACATTTGAAACTGAATTTACCCGCTTATTAAATGAAGAAACAACCGATGTTGCATTTAAACTGGATGAATTTCAGCACAAAATGATTCAGCAAATTTTTATTGATGCTATTGGTTTTGCTGGAACTGAGTTAATTCGCCGGACAATTGGTTTGGCGCATGTAGCTGATATTATGAATATTGAAGATACTGCGGTGAGGGCTAAATCAGAGCGTTTGGCGCTGGCATTAGGTCGGGCTTTAGTGATGCAGGCTGAGCAATTTGAAACCATAGATGATGTGCTGGATTGTGTAAATTTAGTGAGTAAAAAATTTCTTTAACCTAACCTCTGGTTGATTCCTTTTTAACTCATTTGATAAAACAAATTTTAGCTCGACATTTATGCCGTTAAAGATATTAGCGCAACGGCTATAGTTGGGATTTTAAACCACGATTTTACTTAGCAAAAAAAATTGGTTATACGAGGTAATTATGTCATTAGTTTACAGTACAGATGGCGGTCGGATTAAACCGGAAAAAGAGCAGGAAGAAGCACAAACTTTTAGTGATGGCTTTGTTCGGATCCGTCGTGAAACCGCAGGACGAAAAGGTAAAGGGGTGATTACAGTTGCCGGTTTACCATTAGTTGGTGATGAGCTTAAAAAACTTGCTCAGGTATTAAAAAAGAAATGCGGAACGGGTGGTTCAGTGAAAGACGGGATTATCGAAATTCAAGGCGATAAACGTGACGTGATTAAAGCTGAACTTGAAAAGCAGGGTTATAAAGTTAAATTAGCAGGTGGCTAATAGACCCATTTAATTATTTATTGAACTAATGTGCAACTTGGCTTGGCATAAAAATAAAAGGCGATTTATAAATCGCCTTTTTAGTATTGGTTATAGCTAAGATAAACGCATTAAAAATTTTAAGCGAAATTATTTAATAGCCAGCCAATAAATAAAATTTGAGGCACAGTAACAAGTGGTAAAAATAACGCTATTTTCCAGCTTTTCATTGTGTCTTTTATCGCCATAATTTCTGTATAGTCAGTTGATGCCCCAGCCATTAAAAAGGTAAATGCATTGCCCGGTGCATTTGCTCTGGTGACTAAATCGGCCGCAATTGGAGTTGAACCCTCTGAGCATACTTCAATAATGGTAGCGGCTAATAAGGTTAATAATAAACCGACAGAAGTTGCACCAAACCAAGTTTCAAAAATATCCATTGGCACAAAAGCTCGTAAAAATGCAACTAATACCACGCCAAAAAATATCCAGCGCATAACCATTTTGCTGCCCACTAAACCATCTTTAAGCATAGTGATGTAGGCTTTAGCTGAATGGTCTGCTTCCTTAAATAAACGCTTTACATCACTTTTTAAATGGTAATCGTCCGGTAAATCGGTTTTATTTGGATTAGTCGGCACAATGCCTTTCATTTCTAGCTTGTCAAAAATAATACCGCTCACCCAAGCTATCACCATTGAAAATACAATAAATGACAAAGTTAATTTTAAGCCGACTAAACCGATTAAAATTAAAGTTAAGGTAAATGAGTTCCAAGGGCTAGCGATTAAAAATGCCATGACCTGACCTAAACTGGCTCCGCGCTCGTATAATTTCATCGCAACCATTAGGATGCCGTGATTACATAAATCCAGCATCACACCAGCAAGAGTAGCTCTAACAATACCTTGTTTAGTATGGCCTTTACCTAATACTGAAATGATCACTTCGCGCGGTATTCGGTTTAACCAGCCAACCAAGACAATACCTAATAATAACCCCCACCACATGGCATTAAACATCTCAAACGAGGTATCGGCCATCGTATTTAACCAGTTTGGCAAGTTAAGTTCAGTCACTTGGTTATTAATTAAATATAACGCATAGGTGATACTAACAAAGGCAATTGAGCTGTACATCATCCAGTCGATAGAGCCTTTTTTTTCTGGTGGACAGCAAGCATCCTGATGTTGATGATCGGTTGGTTTTGGTGCACAACAACTGCTAGTGGTTGGTTTGGGTTCACTTGCACAGCAGCTTGTGCTGGTTTTTTCTTTTTTTGGGGTTGGATCGCAGCAACTACTCATGGGTAAAATCTCCTGCAAAGTTTTCAATTAGATGACAAATGTGATCACCTGTCGGATTACAATTAGGTTGTGCCTGCCAGCTTTGCATGGCAGTTTTCATTTGCTGATAAGTCGCCTGCATTTGAGCAATTTGTTGTTCAGTTTCAACTAAGCGTTTTGCCATAATTTCACGAACTTGAGGGCAGGGCGATTGGCCGTGTATTGACTGCTCAATAATCAGCTTAATGTCGGCAAGAGAGAAACCTAATGATTTAGCTCGCAAGATAAATTTTAGGCGCTGTTCATGCTGGTTATTAAACACCTTGTAGCCATTATTTGGATCGCGCTCAGGGCTTAACAAACCAAATTTAACATAGTGACGGATAGTATCCGGGTTAACTTTGAATTTTTTGGCTAACTCAGCAACTGTCATTAGTGTCTCCAATTGTTCAACATAATGACAGTATAAAGCTGGGTGTTACTCACAGGTCAAGCAAAGTGATTAAATAATTTTCAATTTAGAAGTTATGTAGATCATCAGCCGAAAATTCGGTTTTGTTTAGTTCAAGGCTTAGCTCATTGGCTTTGGTATCTAACTTGGCTTGCCAGATGGTGAGTTCATCAATGGTGATGGTATTGTCGTCTAACTGCCACAACTGGCGACACCCTTGATAATAATAGTGCAGGATTTGCATTGCATTTATATTGTTATCATCAGCAGCCTGACGCACTTTTTTTAATTTTCGGGTGATTAAATTTAATGAATGTTTGAGCTGCCAAACATAATACACCTCGCGCATATAAGGGTGATGTTTAGTTTTGTTTAATACAATGGCAATGACAATACAGCTAATAATTACACCAGTTAAATTCCAGTGAAAATGGCTGCCGGATGGATCTGGAAATAGCGCAATTAGCCCTTGCGCAATGCCTAAACTACCAATAGTTAAACTGGCTATACAGGCAATAATGACTCGGTTTAAATGACTTCGATAAGTGATTTTATCTATTTTTTGTAGCTGCATATTTATGGTTTAACGCGTTGTTCAAATAAGTCCAGCCTGCTTGTAATATATGGAGGTAAAGTCAGGCTGATAGTTTTTTATTAACTACTTTTTAGTGATGATGACCACCAACACCATGAGCATGGCCATGTGAAATTTCATCAGCCGTTGCCTGACGCACATCTTGTACTGTTAGCTCAAAAGTTAAAGTTTTACCTGCAAGTGGTGGATTGGTATCTACCGTTACCATGAATTTTCCACTTTTAATTACAGTAACCTGACGTTGGCCGCGTTCGGTATTTACAATCGCAACCATACCCGGTTTCCATACTTTTGCCCCTTGTAAATGTTTAGCTGGAATACGCTGAATCGCTTCTTCACTTTCGTTACGTAGGCCGTAAGTTTCTTCTGGTGGTAGAGTGACACTGAATGAATCACCGGCTTGTTTGCCTTCTAATGCTTTTTCAACACCCGGCATCATATTGTTGTGGCCGTGTAAATAAGCAATAGGCGTTTCGCCCTGATTGCTTTCTAATTGCTGGCCTTGTTCGTCTGAAATTGTATAGTTAAATTGAACAACTGAATCTTTAGTGATTTGCATGAATAATTCCCGTGCAAGAATAGGTTTATATAATTGTGCCGAATCATATCAAATCGGCACAATTTACGGGAATTAAAATTTGATTTGTTTTTTTATGTGCTTTAGCGCTTTAACTTACGCAGGCCAAATAAGCTTAATAAAACTGCTAACAAGCCAAAGCCGAAACTACCGCCAGAAGATTCACTTGGCTCGTAAGTGCTAAGTGGTGGATTTAAATCTGCCGCTGTGTCTTCATTAACATCGGTTACGGTAATGCTTTCTACTTTTACAAAATTATCGAGTGTAACTGATACTTCGTTTTCAGCATCTGTCTCGGTATAATCTTGCAGTGGAGCTGCTGAAAATGGTGACCCTAAATTATAAATAGGTAAATCAGCAATGCTATCTACGGTTTCCATGCCATAGCCTGTGACTTCTCCAAATACAGTAAATCCACCATTTTGGTTATCTAAATTAGATGAATTATCTGCAAGGTTAATAAACCAACCACTGGTTGCGCTGTTTTCGTCACCGCCTAATTTTGCCATTGCAATTGTACCGCGGACATTAGAATAAACGGGTTCATTAATAACTGGTGCATTGGTTTCAACTGATTTTATTTGTAATTCGGTGGTTGTTTCGCCGTCTTCCGTTACTTCAACTTCCCGAATTTTGTATCCGCCAGACTGAATAATAAACCCACTTACTGAGCGGTGAATAATATTGGTTTCAAACTCACCAGACTCCACATAACTTAAAAAGTTTGCGACGGTTTCTGGTGTGGTTTTATCGTATAGGTTAACTTCAAAATCGCCCTGACTGGTTTTAATTAAAACAATGGTTGCCTGAGCCGCAGGCATAACAGATAAAGAAAGTGCTAAGCCAGCTAATGCCGCTTTAAAATTTAAATTTTTCAATGGATACCCCTTATGATTTTGGGGTACTTTAATTCAGCTTAAATTTAAGCTCTATAGCAGGTTACAATTGACAACAATTTCAGCCAAATAGCAGAAAATTTTGTTTATTTGATCAATCACCAAAAACTAGATTCAAAAATGCCTGCTAAATCAGTTACACTAAGCCTAATTTGCAAACAGAGCGTACTGATATGTCGGACAATTCAGAAAATACAACCCATTTTGGTTATCAAACCGTCAATAAAGAAGAAAAAGTAGGTAAGGTCGCTGAAGTTTTTCATTCCGTAGCAGCCAAATACGACATTATGAATGATTTAATGTCGATGGGCATTCACCGTATTTGGAAGCGTCATACCATTGCTTGTGCAGGTGCGCGCCCTGGCAATAAAGTATTAGATTTAGCAGGTGGAACGGGTGACTTAACCGCTAAATTTTCACGTATTGTTGGTGAAAACGGGCAGGTTGTTTTAGCCGATATTAACGAGTCAATGTTAAGAGTTGGGCGAGATAAACTACGTGACTTGGGAATCGTTGGCAATGTTGAATATGTATTAGCCAATGCAGAAGAACTGCCTTTTGCAGATAATAGTTTTGATATCGTCACGATTGCTTTTGGGCTTAGAAACGTCACCGACAAAGATAAAGCGCTTGCTTCAATTTATCGTGTACTTAAACCGGGCGGGCGTTTATTGGTGCTCGAGTTTTCAAAACCGACCACTGAAGGCTTATCTAAAATTTATGACTGGTATTCATTTAACTTGCTGCCAACTATGGGCAAGCTAGTGACTAATGATGCCGACAGTTACCAGTATTTAGCTGAATCTATTCGTATGCATCCAGATCAAGAAACTTTAAAAAGCATGATGGAAAATGCAGAGTTTGAAGAAGTGACTTATCAAAACCTGACTGGCGGCATTGTTGCTTTGCACAAAGGATACAAATTTTAATGCCAACAGCCAGCCTAGTGAGTGGACTGATCGAACACAGTATTAACTATTGGTTAAAAACCAGTGGTCACAACAGCTCAGCCCCTAAAAAACTGACAGGAAAAATATTTGCAATAGAGCTAACTGATCTTTCGCTTGTTTTAGTGATGCAAATAAATGAGCAAGGGTTATTAAATGTGTATTCACCGCTGGAAGGCTCCGCCGACTGTACGATTAAAACCAGTTTAGCTGGGCTGCAAAAGTTACAACAACCGGAACAAATTACAGCGCTCATTAAAGCTGGTGAAGTTGATATTGATGGCGACGTGAGCTTAGCTCAGCAGTTTTCAGACTGGTTAAAAGGCAGCTTAATTTATTGGCAGGATATTTTAGCCAGCTTTACTGGTGATATTGCCGCGCATCACTTGAGTGAAATCGCGCAGCAAACCAAGCAACTTGCCAGTCAAAAATCAGCAGATGCCAAACGCATATTTTCGCATATTGTTTGGGATGAAAAACGTTTAGCGCCAAATCCACTTGAGTTAGAAGAGTTTGCTACTCAGGTGCAGCAAACTCGTCAGGCTGCGGATAGGCTCAGCGCTAAAATTCAACAATTAACTCAAAAGATAGAAGCAAAGTCGTGAGTATCTGGCGTTTTTATATCATCTTAAAAACTTTATTAACCTACGGGTTAGATGAACTTATTCCTGAACGTTTTCAAAAATGGCATTTTAAATTAGCGCGTAACTGTATTTTCTGGTTAAGAAACCGCTACCCGAATGAGCCAGTAGAAGTACGTTTACGTTTAGCGTTGCAATCACTAGGTCCGGTTTTTATTAAATTTGGCCAAATGTTATCAACCCGCCGCGACTTATTACCGCCAGAAATTGCTAACGAGCTTAAATTTTTACAAGATAAAGTAAGCCCGTTTGATGGCGAGCAAGCTAAGCAATTAATTGAAAAAGCTTGGAAAGTTGAATCACTAGATCAATATTTAGCTCATTTTGAAGTTGAGCCGCTGGCTTCTGCTTCAATTGCGCAGGTGCATACCGCAAAATTAAAAGATGATATTAATTTTGCTCACAAAGATATTGTGATTAAAGTCATTCGCCCCAAAATTGCCGAAACCATGCGGGCCGATGTTGAATTAATGAAAACCATGGCGCGTTTATTGGCTAAATTATTACCAGACGGAAAACGCCTGCGCCCTGTTGAAGTGATTCGGGAATATCAAAAAACGCTATTTGATGAGCTTGATTTAATGCGCGAAGCGGCTAACACCATTCAGCTAAAACGCAACTTTGCCGACTCTGATTCACTTTATGTGCCAGCGGTTTATTCTGATTTATGCCGTAATAATGTGATGGTGATGGAACGCATTTATGGGATTCCGGTTGGCGATATCGCTGCGCTTGAAGCACAAAATACCAATATGAAGTTATTGGCAGAACGCGGTGTTGAAATATTTTTTACCCAGGTATTTCGTGATAGTTTTTTCCATGCAGATATGCATCCGGGTAATATATTTGTATCGCGTGAAAATCCCCAAAACCCTATGTATATCGGGATTGACTGCGGTATAGTCGGCACTTTAAATAAAAACGACAAACGCTATTTAGCCGATAATTTTATTGCGTTTTTTAATCGTGATTACCGCAAAGTAGCTGAACTACACGTTGATTCAGGCTGGGTACCAAGAGATACCAATGTTGAAGATTTTGAGTTTGCGATCCGCACAGTATGCGAACCCATTTTTGAAAAACCGCTTGCTGAAATCTCGTTCGGCCATGTGTTATTAAACCTATTTAATACGGCGCGACGTTTCCAGATGGAAGTGCAGCCGCAATTAGTTTTGTTGCAAAAAACACTACTTTATATTGAAGGCCTTGGCCGCCAGCTTTATCCTCAGCTTGATTTATGGAAAACCGCTAAACCTTTCTTAGAAAACTGGGTTCAACAGCAAGTTGGGTTACCGGCAATATTTAGATCGGTTAAAGAAAATGCGCCTTTTTGGGGCGAAAAACTGCCTGAGTTACCGGATTTGATTTACGATGCTTTAAAACATCAAAGGCAGCAGCAAGATCAACAGCAAGCTTTATTAAATTTATTACAGCAACAAAAACAGCAGCAGAATAAATTGCTTCCACAAATTGGGCACTTAGCTGCATTATCGGCTGTACTGATTTATTGTTTTAAAGACAACTTACATTTGAGTTTGGCATTATTAGCCGTAGCTGTGGTTTGCTGGACATTATCCAAACGTAAATAGAATTTAAACCAATCACTTTTTGTAATTAGAGCTAAAAATAATACAAAAATTGTAGGTTGTTCTTTAGAACGAAAAAAAGACAAAATTTAAAAAAAGCTGCGGAGGCAACCCCCGCAACGCGAAATTAATCATTAAACAATTTAAGAGATTATCATGGCAATTCACAGCATGACGGCATTTGCGCGTCGCGAAAAAAAATCTGAGTGGGGCACATTCACTTGGGAAGTTCGTTCAGTTAATCAAAGATATTTAGAAACCTATTTCAGGTTACCTGAACAGTTTCGTGGCCTTGAAGCTGTTTTACGTGAAAAAGTACGCCAAGCAATGCAGCGCGGAAAATTAGAAATTAATTTGCGCATCACCGACACAGATAAAAGCGTAGGCAATTTAACGCTTAATCAAAACTTAGTTGCGCAGCTATGTAAACACGCACAGCAAATCCAGCAACAGTTACCGGACTCACAAATAAACCCGGTAGACATTATGCGTTGGCCCGGTGTAATGCAAGCCGAAGAGCAAGATGTTGATGCACAACAAGCCGAATTATTAGCTGAATTTGATTTAACTATTCAGGACTTTCTAGCTGCAAGAGCAAGTGAAGGTGCAAACCTAAAAGCCTTAATTGAGCAAAGGCTAACAGGCATTGCAGAGCAAGTTGAAATTGTTCGCGGTGAAATGCCAGAAGTTTTAAAATGGCAACGTGAACGACTTGAGACCAAGCTTGCAGACTTGAAAGAGCAAGTAGACGAAACCCGCATAGAGCAAGAGTTAATCATGCTTGCCCAACGAATAGACGTTGCAGAAGAACTTGATCGCTTAGACTCACACATTAAAGAAACTAGCGGAAAAATTCTTAAAAAAGGTGGCGCATGCGGCCGCCGCCTAGACTTTATGATGCAAGAATTTAACCGCGAAGCCAACACACTCGCCTCTAAATCAATTAACACCACAGTGACCAACGCAGCAGTTGAAGTTAAGGTATTAATTGAACAGATGCGTGAGCAGATCCAGAATATTGAATAATATTTTATTGAATTTAAATATTTTCAACATACTGAAAAGCCTAACTTTTGTTAGGTTTTTTTGTTTTTAGTGCTCTATGGTAAACGCTAAAGTTATGAATAAATGGTGACTAATTTGACTCGTCATCACTTATTTCTAACGCAAATTTATTTAATCTCTATATCATAACTAATTGCATTGATATACCAGACTTTTTTGCCTTCGGGTGTTTGTACTATGGCTTCATCATCTATTTGTTTGCCGAGTAGGGCTCGGGACATCGGGGAGTCGATAGATGAATAATCTTTGCTGCCGTAAATTTCATCCAGGCCGACGATTCTGAATTTTAAGGTTTTACTATCATCATTTTCTATTTCACCCCAAGCGCCAAAATAGACGTTTCCGGTTTGCTGTGGGTTGTAGTCTACAATTTTTAATAATTCTAAGTGTTTTTGTAAGTATCTGAACTGTCTTTAAATTCCTCTTAATTTAGCTGTATTATATTTTTATTAAAAACTGTAACGGTTTACTTTCTTGGTATTAGAAGCATTTAGGAATGTTGGTGTCATGATATTGTAAGCCCCCCGAGCATCTAATTGGATACTCGAGTCTAAAAGGTCAGCAAAACTAAGATAGTATAGTTTTATCCAATATTGACAAAAATATGTCATATATTTCCCTTAGAATAGGTCGGCTAAGCTTGGTAAAAAGGCAAGTTATGCCAGTATGAATAAATTAAAATCTTCTTTTGATAATTTAGTCACGACTCACTCATTTGAACAGCAACTCACTCGTTATTTAAATCGACATGCGGATAACCCTGACGAAGCAGCGGATATTTATCAAGAATCAGTCGTGCGGGTATTAGAGCAAGCTAAACAAACTCAGATTAATAATCCGATAGCTTATGTTATTCAGATTGCCAAAAGTCTACTCATTAAAAATAAAATTGGCGTATTTGAGGTGTTAGAAGACACTGAATGTAGCCAACCATCACCAGAAGATACGCTGGCCAGTGAACAAAAAATGAAATTGATTGAACAAAGTTTATTGCAAATGCCTACGCTACGGCGTGAAGTTTTTACATTAAGGAGAATTCAGGGAGAAAGTCGGCAACAAATTGCGCTTAAACTTAATTTATCTGAGGCTGCAGTATCAAAGCATTTAACTCGTGCTATGGCTGATATTCAAAGCCATATAGATACTTATTTGTAATTGGGGGCCAGATGAATCACAACGAACCAACGGAATATCAAATTTACCATCAAGCAGCCGAATGGTTAGATAAACTGTCTGATGGAGAATTAGATAGTTTGAGCAAGCGTCGCTTTTACAACTGGCTTAAACAATCCCCAAACAATCAGAAAGTAATGACGGCGATGTTAGTTAGTTGGAATAGTCCGCAGTTAACTCAAGCTGTAAATAATATTCGACAGCAAAATACATTTTCTATTCAGCACTATATTACAACTAAAAAATGGTTAGTAGCTCCTGTATTGGCAATTTGTGTGTTAGCGCTTAGTGTTAATTTTTGGCAGGTTCAACCCATACAGGATGTTGAAACACAGTACCAGTTTGTTACTCAGATTGCTCAAAATAAAACTTCAGTCTTAAATGATGGCAGTGTAATCGATGTTGGAGCTGATAGTCAGTTAGATGTGAGTTTGCAGCAGGATATACGGTTGATTAAATTAAAACAGGGGTTAGCTTATTTTTCGGTTGCGAAAGATAAGACCCGACCGTTTCAAGTGAATATCGGGGCCGCAAGAGTTGTAGCTGTTGGTACTGAGTTTCATGTTGAGCGTAATCGAAACTTTACTCTGGTTAGTGTGTATGAGGGAGCTGTGGAGGTTAGGGCTGCTGAGAATGGGCATACCAGTTTATTAAAGGCGGGAGAGCGCATCAAGATTGCTAACAATCAGTTATCTGATATTGAAACATTCGAGCATATCGTTGATTGGCGCTATGGTTGGTTAGAACTCAATAATGAGCCGCTCGGTTATTTAGTTGAACATTTAAATCGATACTCAGATAAGCCAATTGTAATTGCTCCTAAGCTTGAAAAAATAAGAGTTGCTGGACGTTTTCCGTTTAAACAAACTCAACAAAGTTTAGCTATGTTAACTCAGGCTTATGTATTAAGTTTAAATTCTGAATCAGATTATATTTACCTGACTCCAAATAATGAACAACAAAGTGTTGAAAATTAATTGGCTTGGTTGTTTTGTATTTATTTACTGTTTTAATTTTTCAGTACCGGTTTATGCAAACAATCAAGTAAATAAATTTAACTTAAATATACAAAGCCAGCACTTAGGGAAAGCGTTATTAGTATTTGCAAGACAAACAAAGCAAGCAATTATTTTCGATCCTATCCAGCTTAACTCAGTAAATGCTGAAGCATTAAACGGTGTTTTTTCAATTGCGGATGCACTTTCCATTCTATTGAATAATACAGAATTTGAGGCTGTTAAATTAAACGGCGCTTGGGTCATCCAACATAAGGTCCCACCTGAACTTGACGTCACTATTACACCAGTGCAACAGTTAACAAAACAAAAAACATTAATGGAAGAAGTTACGGTTGTTGCTAGCTATGCTGATAGTGTTAAACAGGCATTAAAACAAAAGCAAGTATCGGCACAAAACAAAGATATTATTCTGGCTTCTGAAATGGATCAATTTCCGGCACTTAATTTAGCTGATGCGCTTAATCGAATGCCGGGGGTATCAGTAGAACGTGACCGAGGTGAAGCTCTATTTGTCAGTGTACGAGGTTTACCTAGCCAGTTTAACCATTTAACTATTAACGGACATCGGATTGCTAGTAATGAAAATGTTCGAACTTCAACTCAATATGGTCGTAGGTTCCATTATGATATCTTGCCTGCTGAATTGATTGAGTCTGTATCAATAAATAAAACCCCGGTTGCAGAGCAAGCTTATAGTTCGATAGGCGCCACAGTCGATCTTAAAACTTTTACTCCGGTTGGTAGCAGATGGGCTCAAAATAAGGTGAAGTTTTCGGTAAGTCAGTCAGAGCTAACCGATCAGTTAAATCCAAGGTTTTCTTTATGGACAAACTGGCTCAATTCACAAGAAAATGCTGGTGTATCCTTTTCTTTAGCTTATTCGAAGCGCTCAATTAGACAAGATAGAGCTTTATCATTTGACTGGAATATAATTGAACAAACAGATTTTTTAGCAGAACCTATTGTTTATGCTGCAACTTTACGGCCAACTCTGGAGTTTGAGCAAAGGGAAAACTGGGGTATAAACACAAGTGCATTTTGGCAATTTAGCCAGTCTAGCCTGCATTTCAATTGGTTATCTTTACATAAAGATATTGATTATCAAGAATTTGCTTATAGTGCAGATTATCAGTTTGATTTACTCGAATCTGACTCCTTGGGATTTGAGCAGCAAGTTTTAAATCAAGGAAATACAACAAAAGGTAGTGTGCAAATAAGTGCTGAAACCGCAGGTATGTTGGATACAGTAAATACTTTTTCTTTACAATATAAAACCGAGCTAAACTCATGGCTATTATTTACTGATTTTGCATCTTCTAAAGCCGAAAGTATTAATGATGAGCCAATTCAAAGAACTCGGCTAAGGTTGGACAATTCGGTAGAATTTAGCTTTATTTACCCCCGAGGAAATGGACAAAAATTACCGATAATAGAATATAAATCTCTTGATTTAACTGACCCAACTATGTTTCCTGGTAGGCGACTGGAATGGCGTTTGAATAAAATTAATGATTCTCAAAATACAGTGTCGCTAAAACTCATAAAAAATATAGATAATTATTTTATCGATGAAATTAAGTTTGGTATTGAATACAACTGGCACAGCCGGTTTTATCAAAGACGAGACCGTATTATTAGTAACGGAATTGAAGGTCAGTATTTTTCAGCTGATTATTTTAACCTGCAAAAAGCACACTTTTTAGCTGAGGCTAACACGAGTTTACCCGACTTATGGTTGCTACCTGACACCCAGACATTTTGGCAAAATATTGACTTAATTGCTTTAAAACAAAGTGAATCACTACCTGCAGATTTAGCTAATTCTTACCATATCACCGAAAAAAATTATAGTGGTTTTGCTCAGGTTGAATTTGAATATAGTCGCCTCTGGGGTAATTTAGGGCTAAGGGCTAGCAGTTCAAGTGTTATTAGTCAGGGATATCATTTGAATTCGATGCAGAATAAGGCGCTAGCAGTTAAATTTAATAACCAATACCAGAATTTATTACCTGCTTTAAATTTGGTTTTTGCAATTGATAATAATTGGCAGTGGCGCGTTGCTCTGGCTAAAACATTAAGTCACCCTGATTTACCAGACTTATCACCTCGCTTAACTTTTAACTCTGGTGATATTAAAACAGCAATAAAAGGTAACCCTTATTTAAAGCCCACTCAGGCATGGCAAATTGATTTTGGATTACACTATTATGGCTTAGGTAATCGCTATTACGGCGTGAATGGATTTATCAAACAATTAAAAAATTTTGTACAACCAGCTTATTTTAACGCTGAATTCGATGGTGATAATTATTGGGTTGAATCGACCAGTAATGGCGCAGAAGCAGAGGTTAAAGGGATAGAGTTGATTGCGCAGCAAAGTTTTTATGATCTATTAACTGAAAATAGCGAATTAGGTTTTAGCCTCAACCTAACTTTAACTGCTTCAAATGCTCAATATATTTACCCACAACAGACTATTAATAACGAGCTAGCGGGTGTAGCTAAGAATACTTTTAATGCAGAGTTGTTTTACCTATTTAACCAATGGGCTTTTCGAGCTAATTATAATTATACCAGTGATATTCTGCTGGAAATTTCTCAAAGCAATCAACCAGCTCGATATAAAAATCATTTTGGCTTTTTAGGTAGCCGAATCAGTTATCAGTTAAATGATAAAGCTAATTTATTTATTGAAGGCACCAATTTACTTAATCAATCTGAAAGTGAATATGTTTTAAACGGATATTTTACTAACTACTCTTACTATGGTCGCACTTTTAGTGTTGGTATTCAGTTTGGTTTTTAAAGATAAATAAGCCTGAATAAAAATTTCAGGCTTATTGAAAACCTTAAAAGTTTTAAGGTTGAGTTCTATCAAAAAACTTTTAAATTAATTGGTGCTTACAGTCGCAATAACCTGAGTATCTGTATATTGTAAGCTCACGCTGTAGCCCTGTGCTGTTACCTGATTAAATTCACCGGCAATTTGGGCGCCCGAAATTAATGTAATTTGAGTGCCAGATTCAATCGGAAAGTTGGTAAAATCAATGACTAAATCGGCATTTTCGAGATAAACCGTGTTTTGAGCAATGATCTGGCTTTGGTCTGCATCCATTATTAAGTGTAATTGACCAGCATCAATCGTTAGTTGATTAACACTAAGCGAACCTTGTGAATCAACCATCAAAGTCCCCCCTTGCTGATAAACGTCTCCATTGCCAAATGCAGTTGGCGATTCAGCTTCAAGTGTGCCGTATTTTAATACAGTGCCGCCAGAGTAACTATTATCGCCAGTTAAAGTTAACATGCCTGAACCCGCTTTAGTTAACATTCCTGCGCCAGAAATATCATTACGCCACCAGTCATGCTCACTAAATCCTCCTTCGCTAGCATCCATAATTACAGTAACATCACCTAAAAATGCACCGTAGCCATCAGCAGCGGTTACTAAATCAATTCGTCCCCAGCCATTGGTGTTGTCTAAAATCGGATATCCGGAATCAATTTCTGTGGTATATAGCACTGAACGACGCTGTGCCGCTGTTAAATAAGGTTGACGAGATTCAAGCAGGAGTTCCGCACCTGCAGGGACAATTGGATCTTGCCCAGCTTTTTGTGGATCTTGAGTAAAGCCATAAGTTAATCTTGAGCGGTATAATGCTTTATTTGCATCATGATCTGCCCAATCATTATTGTTATAAACCGATGTTCGGACTTTGTCGCCATTGATTAATCCTGCTGGCTCTTCAACATTTTGGTGAGCGTATTCATATAAGCTCATACCTACTGCTTGTGCCTTCTCACCAAAATAAGATTGAGCTTTTTGATAAGCCGCTTGGGCATCAGCATAAATATGAGACTGGCTTAAACCAAATGCAGCCACAGCTGTTGCATGGATTCGGCCACCTATAACGTCAACGGGCGAATGCATGCCTGCTAAAATTCGGCTTTCACCTAATTGAGAAGCCCTCGTTAACATTTCTGAATATCTTTGCGGCAAAGCGTAAGCATAAGCAAATGCAGCTAAATAACCAGCATTGGTATGGCCACTTGGGTAACCACCGTCTTTACGGCGATTTTCAGTTTCATCTGTATATAAACCTTTTTGTACGTAGCTGTCGCTATGCATACGGCGCGCACAAATTAATCCTGGGACAACTTTTACATTTGTTGTATATGTATCAACTATATATTCGCCTGTATCTCCCGAGGGGGTGGTACAAGAGTAGGCTTTTTCTGTTCCAGTAAATTCAACGGCACCACTATCATTCATTCTCCAAGGTCTAGGAGTGGAATAAATATATTTTGATGCACTGGTTGATGCAGGAGACGCTTGGCGGAAATCAAAAACTAGTTGATAAATGGCTCCCAGCTCAGTATCCGCACTGCCTGCATAAATAATATTATCATTGTGGTCAGGTAAATAATGTTCATCTTCTAATACTTGAGCTAATGTTGGCTCATTCAATTCAACATAAGCACCTGAGTTTGCAACATAATCTTCAGTTAGTGGACCATAACCATCAATTACGCTGTAATTCTTACTGCGTCTGTCATCTAAAAAAGCAGAAATGGTTTGTTCATCACTACGGTTGTTTGTAACATCAACAACATATTGAATATTATGTTGCCATGCATCAGCGTCAATTATTGGGTTTTCAACATATTGATCGGGGCCATTTCCGCTGGCATTTTGTTGATAACCTTCAGCAGTACCATACCAGATATCATTAATCCCATTTAAGATATGAGCAATTGGGTTTTCATTAATATTATATCTGTAATCAGAATTAGCATTATTTTCTGCGTTTAAAACTGTTGGACGAGGATATACCGAGTCTGGAGCATCTACTTGGTGCTCAGCACCCAAGCCTGTTGGTATTAAAGGTTTATTAACTTGTTGTTGATCTGTATTAGTATCATCGTCTTCCAAGCTAATTTCACATGCAGTTAAATTAACCACTAACCCAACTAAAATAGCTTGAGTTAAGTGTTTTTTCTTGAAAATTGAAGAGGGCATATTTGTCTTCCTATCGTTATTAGTTAAAGTTTCCGATTAGGTAGAGCAAATAAAATAAAAAACAGGACAGCTAAAAACAAAGTTTAACTGAAACTTAAAATAAACTTCGGTTAAACTTTATTTAAATGTCATTTTTATTTAATAAATAAAAAGTTTTGAACGCTTATTGAACACTTTGTTAATAATACTAGCTTTTATATAGAGCAGATTAAGCAACAATCTCTGCGCCCCAACCATCAGAATAGCCTTTATTACTTTCAACACATGCAGTGAAAATTTCATCAATTTGGCTGATAGTTTGATGATCCGGAACAATGGTTAAACTGGCAACCAGCTCAACTCCGCCGCCTAATTCCGGCTTTTGAATGTTAACCTGATCAAAATGCTGACCGGATAAATCTAACTGTTTTACCTTTGCTAAAACCGCTTCAGCAGTTTCTTTAAACTCAAATGCGGCATAAAAATCAATTTGCATTGGTTGGCTTAAATCTATGCCTTCTGCTGCCATTTCAGCTAAAATTTGTCCGCTTTCGTCATCTGGGAATTGGCTTGTCATTGTTGTTTTACTCTTTACTGATAATCTGTTTTCTGCACCGGATTTTAACATAGCTAACAGACAAAGTAGTTAGCTATTTATTTGCTAAATTTGGGTTTGAGCGGTTTTTTGATAAGCCGCTGTACCCCAAAGTGGCACTGTGGATAAACTATGTTTAAAACTGCCGGATGTTTCTTTAGTGGAATAAGAAACATACATTAAGGTTTGGCTTTTAGGATCGTAAATCCGGCGAATTTTCATTGATTTAAAAAAGATACTTTTTGATTTTTTAAAAACAATATTGCCAGATTTACTTTTATCAATTTGCGCTATCATAGCCGGAGTGATTTCACCTGTTTGACGGCAGGAAATTGAACTGTCACTTGGATCGGCCAAGCTTAAATCAGCTTCAATTGAGGCGATATGACAAGTAACACCGGTGACAATTGGATCGTTTAAAATTTCAATTTTTATATCTTTAGTGGTAAATAAACCCAGTGAAACATCACCGACTTCGTTGTCGCTACAAGCGCTCAGCGCTGCGGTTAAAGCGAAAGCTGTACAAAGCTTTTTCCAAAATTGAGTCATTTATTCTCTCCTTAAAAACGGTGTTTTTAGCCTGCTAAGCACGCATAAAAAACAAACATCAAAACATGATAAAACAAATACTATCATTGTTTGTTAGAATAGCGCCGCAATTTTTAAACTCGCAGCAAAAGTTAAATCACAACTAAATAAGATAAAAATTCATGTTAGAGCATTTAAATTTACCTGAATCTACTCAAACTCAAAGATTATTTCATGGTCGTGGCCATGCTTATGCCGGATTTGAGCATATTTGCATTGACTGGTTTGCGCCCGTTATTTTGATTACGGCTTATAAAGCTATAGAAGCTGATTTGCTGGCGCAATTAGTTACATTTTTTAGCCAACCTAATGATTTTGTTAAATCTATTCAGTATCAGCAAAGATATTTACCACAAGCTCCGGTCAGTGTGATTTGGGGTGACGAGATTAGTGAATTACAACTGAACGAAAACGGGCTTAAATATCATGCAACTTTAGGTCGTTCACAAAATCATGGTTTGTTTTTAGATATGGCTTTAGGTCGGGCTTGGGTGCGGGAACAAAGCCAGAATAAAGCGGTACTTAATTTATTTGCTTACACTTGCGGTTTTTCCATTGCAGCACATGCTGGCGGTGCCAGAAAAATAGTGAATTTGGATATGAGCAAAGCTGCACTTAAACGGGGTCGGGATAACCATTTATTAAATCAGCAAGACCCGAGCATAGTTCAGTTTGAGGCGGTGGATTTGTTTAAATCTTTTGGTCGGGTGCGTAAACATGGACCTTACGATTTGGTGATTTGTGATCCGCCAGCTTTTCAAAAGGGCAGTGTTAATATTGAGCGTGACTATAAAAAAATTATTCGCCGCTTACCCGAATTTTGTCAGGATCAGGCCTTAGTGATGTTGTGTTTAAATTCGCCGGATTTAGATCAACAATTTTTATCTGATACTGTGGCTGAATATTGTCCTCAGTGCCAATTTATTGAAAACATACCTGCGCCTGATATTTTTAAAGAAGCAATGGCGGGTAAAGGGCTAAAAATTCAGGTATATCGATTTAACGCGATAAAAACCAGTAATTGAGTTTTGTTCATTTAATTGTATAATGTGATTTCTCTCTTGGGGGAGTAGCCAACTTAACTCGATTCTCTATATGCCACGGAGATCGTTGAGAAAGCTTGTCAACATATTTGAGCCTCATTGCTCATGGCAAGTTTGTGATTTTTATACAAATTAGTATGAAGTTACTGGCGAGACCTAAGACAAATAACCACCCATGATGGCGGGAGGTGGCTGTTTGTCTTTGGTTATTAACTTCCCGCCTGGTATCTTTAATGGAAGCTTTATTTACTTCAACTCTTTCTGTCGCAATTGCTGAAATGGGCGACAAAACTCAGCTGTTATCTTTACTACTTGCCGCAAAATTCCGTAATAAATTAGCCATTGTGATGGGTATTTTGGTTGCTACTTTAATTAACCATGCCGTTTCGGCTTGGTTTGGGGTATGGCTTGCCAAATTTTTACAAGATGGTTGGGGTGTCTGGTTACTCGGTGGGAGTTTTATTGCTGTCGGTTTATGGTTATTAATCCCAGATAAAGATGAAGAAACCGACAACCGATTTGATAAATATGGTGCTTTTGTGGTTTCGGCTATTTTGTTTTTTGTCGCCGAAATTGGTGACAAAACTCAAATTGCGACAGTTTTGTTAGGTGCGCAATTTCAATCCACTTTAATGGTTACAATTGGCACGACGGTTGGTATGTTATTGGCTAACGTGCCGGTTATTTATGCCGGTGATAAGCTAATGAAAAAAATCCCACTTAATTTAACCCGCTTAATTGCTGCCGCTATTTTTATTATTGTTGGTATCGTTTCTATTTTGGTTTAGTAAATAGCAGAGGTTAAATAATTTTGAATTTGAGTTTTTTCAAAGTTATTTAACCGCAACCCTAATTTAGTTCGTCGCCAGATAACATCCTCTAATGTTTGCGCCCACTCATTTTGAATCAAATAATCCAACTCAATTTGGTAAAAGTGCTGAGCAAAACAGCGGCCAAGGTCGGCAGTTTGTTTTACATCTGCCAATATTTGATAGCTCAATGTACCATAGCTGCGAACAAAGCGTTTGAGCATAGGTTTGGGCAAATAATTAAAATCTGACTCTAGTTGTTTTTGTAGCTCGTTGTGATTATTAAAATCACCACCGGGTAAAATTTCGGTTTTGCTAATGCAGGGATTTATATTTGGAAAATAGTCGCTGAGTTTATCTAATGCCGACTGAGCTAATTTACGATAAGTGGTAATTTTGCCACCAAATACACTTAATAAAGGTAAGTTATTGGCGCATTTGCTTAACTCTAAATGATAATCACGGCTTACCGCTTGGGCTTTATGGTTTGGCTTATTGTGTTCGTGCTGTGCGATGGCGGATGCGATTAATGGGCGGACACCAGAATAAGTATGGACAATGTCTATTAAGCCTAATTTGCAATTAAAGTGTTGATTAACCACAGTTAATAAATATTCAATTTCGTTTTGATCAATATTCACCGCCGCCGGATCGCCCTGATAATCAACATCGGTTGTGCCGATTAATGAAAAATCCTGTTCGTATGGAATCACAAATACAATGCGTTTATCTGTATGCTGTAAAATATAAGCCTGTTCCTGCTGATGTATTTTAGGCACAATAATATGGCTGCCTTTTACTAAACGCACCGCTTGCGGCGATGTTTGTTCAAATACCTGCCCAAATAAATTTTCAACCCACGGGCCTGCTGCATTCACTAATGCTTTGGCGGTTAAGTTGATGAGTTTAGGTGTGTGCTCAGAGGTTAAATCGGCAAGCTGAACTTGCCAACCAGATTGTAAAGGGCTTGCTTTAACACATTGATGGCGGGTTAAAACAGTCGCCCCTTTTTGAGCGGCGGACATGGCATTTAATACGACTAAACGAGCATCATCTACCCACACATCTGAGTATTCAAACCCTTTTTTAAAGTTAGGTTTAAGCACGCTATTTTTGTCAAACCGAATGAATTTAGAGGCGGGTAACCTGTCTCTTTTTGCTAGATGGTCATATAAAAATAAGCCAAGGCGAATTAACCATGCCGGACGTAAACTGGCTTGATGTGGCAAATAAAACCGCAGAGGCCACATAATATGAGGTGACTTATTTAATAAAACTTCACGCTCTGCAAGTGCCTCTTTTACCAGCCTAAATTCATAATATTCTAAATACCGCAAGCCGCCGTGAATTAATTTGGTACTGGCCGATGAGGTTGCTGAGGCTAAATCACCTTGCTCACAAAGCAATACTTTAAGCCCTCGTCCGGCAGCATCATTAGCGATCCCGACACCGTTAATTCCGCCGCCAATAACGATTAGATCCCATACAATATCATTAAGCTCTGTTTGGTTTATTTGCATTAGCTTAAACAGCCGTATTGAACCTTAAAATAAATTAAGTATGAGCCAGTAAATTGTTTAATAGCAAACATTTGGCAGAAATTGTTTTGCTTAAACTCTGCTAAAGTTATGGTATGAAAGCTAAGAGTATACGCATGATGACAGATTATATTTTGGCGATAGATCAAGGCACAACCAGCTCAAGAGCCATTATTTTTGACCAAAAAGGGCTGGTAGTTGAGGTTGCGCAGCAAGAGTTTAACCAGATTTATCCACATAATGGCTGGGTTGAACATGATCCGCAAGAAATCTGGACAAGCACTTTAGCTGTTTGCCAGCAGGTGATTAATCAGGCTCAGGTAAAAATTGCCAGTATAGGTATTTGCAATCAGCGCGAAACAACCATTATCTGGCATAAAAAAACCGGTAAAGCGATATACAATGCGATTGTATGGCAAGACAGAAGAACCGCCGCCGATTGTCAAAATTTAATTGAGCAGGGTTATAGCGAGTTAATCAATGATAAAACCGGTTTGCTGCTCGATCCTTATTTTTCAGCCAGTAAAATCCGCTGGATTTTAGATAATGTAAAAGGTGCAAGGGCAATGGCTGCGCGTGGTGAATTGTTGTTTGGCACGGTCGATAGCTACTTAATATGGAAATTTACTCAAGGTAAACAGCATGTTACAGACGCAACTAATGCGTCTCGCACTATGTTATTTAATATCAAACAGCAAAAATGGGATGATCAACTCCTACAGCTTTTTGATATTCCAGCGACGATTTTACCCAAGGTATTAGATTCTGCGGATAACTTTGGTACAACCGAAACCGATATTTTAGGTCAGGCTATTCCAATTAATGGCGTGGCGGGTGACCAGCAAGCCGCTTTGTTTGGACAAAATTGTTTTTATCCCGGCATGGCAAAAAGCACCTATGGCACAGGTGCATTTTTAATGGCCAATACCGGCGCAAATATTTGTCATTCTAATAATCAGTTATTAACCACGGTGGGTTACCGCTTAAAAGGTAAAACCTGCTATGCAATTGAAGGCAGTATTTTTATTGCTGGTGCAGCCGTAAGCTGGCTAAAAAATGAGTTAAAGTTGATTAACACTGCAAACGAATCGGATGCTATTGCCAGCCAGATTGATTATCAACATGGCGTTTATTTAGTCCCCGCGTTTACAGGCCTTGGCGCACCTTATTGGCAGCCCGATGCCAGAGGCGCTTTATTAGGATTAACTCGTTCAAGCGGGATTAATGAAATTGTGAGCGCCACTTTGCAATCGGTCGCTTATCAAACCCGTGATTTACAAATTTGTATAAGAAGCGACGGCATTCAAATTGACTCAATCAGAGTGGATGGAGGTATGGCGAATAACGCTTGGTTTATGCAATGTTTGGCTGATATTTTACAGGTGGAAGTGAGCCGCCCACAATCGGTTGAAACCTCTGCTTTAGGGGCTGCTTATTTAGCAGGCTTAGGTGCGGGCATTTATCAATCTTTGGATGAAATAACCGCGTTATATCAAATGCAGGATTCATTTAAACCGGCAATTAAAGTCTCACTCAGAGATAAGTTATACAACAAATGGCTAAAAGCGGTTGAGAGCGTTAGGCAGTTTTAATGTAAAGTGAGTGAAGTTTAATCAAATAAATCACAACTTGAGTTGTTAAACATGATAGGCAGCTTTGTGCTAGAAACGAACGCCTTCGAATAAATTTTAAACGTCAGTAGGCTGGTGCAAAATTGACATTTACCTAACTCACATTTTGCATATTTGGTCGGTTAGAATGGGCCTAGGCGAATCCCAACATTTTGTATTAAATGTTGGGATTTACTTCGTTCGACCTAACCTAATTGTCCTTTATCCATCGGTAACCTCCCGACTCAGTTTGCGTACACAGTAACCAATCGCCGTCAGGGTAGTCCCTTATCTCTACATCGCCGGATTCAGTGAGAACAGTTTGTTTAGACTGCAAGCGCTCACCAACCGAATACTCTTTGCTGGCATAGAGGCAGCCCTTTTGAGCTTCTGCTGACGAGGCGGTGGTTACACCACCATTGCTTAAAGTACCACAAGCAGTAATCGACACAGCAATAGCCAGTAGCTGTAGAGTTTTTATATTCATCCTTATATATCCTTATGCTTTCTATATCGTTGTGTTTTACGCATAACGAGACTGTAGAAAAACCTCGTCCTCAAAAATTTATCGTTCGCTACGTCGAAAAGTTTTACTGTTTAATGGTTAATCTATCAAGGTTTTACGTAGCAAAACGCGTTTTAAATCTATTTGTTGTACATAAATCAAGCTTAAAATTACACAATGGTTTTTTATACAGGTTCAACGCCGCATGATGGTGTTGTTAGGTACTTCGTTGCACGTACTTTTTATATATATTGAAGACCTCTTGGTTTAATTTGTTACTAAAAACTTCAAAAAACGTTATTTTTTTAGTTGCAGCGTAATATACACTGATTAGAATCAAAACTAACATAACCAAATGGTTTTGCCACGAATTAAGCTCCCATTGACCTGACCAAGTTAAGTGAAAATCAGGTAATACAGGAAATAAATAATATACTGGCCATTGATAACTATCGGGGCCTTTTAGAACCTATTACATCAAATAAAATGTGAACATGAACTAAGATAAATGAAAGAAAGAAAACCATAGTTCGCTGCACTTTGGAAATGTATACCGCCAGCATAGCAATTAAAAAAGCTGCGAAAATAGAGTGCCCGAAATAGTGATGATGGCTAAGGTAAAAGTTTGTGCTTCCCGTGATTTTATCAACAATTATGCCGATACCATCAATATCAGGAGTTATTCCCGCAACCGATACAACTGCACGCTCTCTTCTATTTTTTAATAATTCGACGGTGCTAACCCAGCTAAAAAGTAGATGTGTGCCTGGAGACATAACAAAGTACCTAAGGCCGCCATATGCGGCAAATTTGGAATTAATTGGTTTTAAATTAAATAATTTCATAAACTTAAGTCTTAATTAACCAAAACGCAACAACAATTCTCAGGGCAGAAAACAAGCCTATCACCAAAGCGAGCCAAATATAGGGTCGCCATTTTTGGCGAAACAGTTTTATGTGGTGGCTTACGCTGCTTCGCAGCTAAACCACCCTACAATTCAAAAGCAATAGATTGTCGGGTAGTTATAAGCCCGAGTAGGTTGGGTCGAGATAATTGAATGATTACTCACATTAAACCGCTTTAACTTGCAAAGCCGACATCCAATCAATAATTAATATCTGCGTCTCGTTCAATCAAAACGGTCAGATTAAGTATGAGCCACTGCATTTAAAGCTTATCTTTTGGTGCGCCCTCGTCGCATTTTTTACAGTTAAGCTCTAGCCCTAACATTTGTTTACGCCCTTGGGCGCTAACAACCCAAGGGCGGTTAATAAAAGGCGGTTGGTGGCGAACATGCTGAAAGTGATCGCAGGCCAGTTCTGCGACCCAGTCATTTTCTTCATCTAAATGATATCCCACAATTTTTTGTTTCATCTTGTTGTTATCTATGCATATTGTTAGGCGTTTACACAATAAATAAATCGCGTTTTTCAATGCCTTTTTCTGTGGTTTTTGCGCTGGGGGTGAGTTTTAAACCTGTGCCGGTTGCCGTTTGTACTTGGCGAACAACCTGACGGACAAATTCACTTTGGGTATTGTCGGCAATAAACTCATTAATATCTAACCATTTTACTTCCGCAATTTCGTTAGCATCCTGAATGCTGGTATTTGCTGTGACTGCGGTTAACTGGCAAATAAAATATAAGTTAGATTTACCGTATCGGTACGGGTGTTTGTGTACAAAACCAACTACCTGACTGAATTTTGCAACAACGCCTGTTTCTTCCAAAACTTCTCTTTCGGCGGCAAGCTGAATATCTTCGCCTAGTTCAACATGACCGCCGGGTAATTTAAAGCCGCGATAATGGCCAAAGTTATCTCTGACCATTAAAATTTGATTATTTTGGTTTATTACAACCGCACCAGCCCCTACCGTATGAGTCGGTACAAAAGGCGCATAAGCATTGTTTTGCAGTTTGTAAATTAAGGTGATTTGGTTTGGCAGGCAGTTATGAAACTCAAAGCCTAACTCAGTACAAAGTGGAATATATTCTGCGTATTCAATTGCTAACGTTAGCCAGATAATTTTTTTATCTGCCTGTTTAAACTCCTCAATTAACGGAATTAATAAAGCTGAAAACTGCTCTGCATCCAGCTCTGTTTCGGTTAATTTAAGATGAACACCACCAAATGTATTAAACTCAAAACTAAACAAATTAAACCTCAAATAATCTGTGCCAAATGGCCTGAACTTGCTCAATTGCCTCGGTAAATGGTGCAATTTCGCTTACGACTTTTTTCTGTGCTAGTGCTAATTTATGGCCTTCATTTCTAAATTGCTTGTAGGCTTCAATTAAGCTGTCTGCTTCAGCTTCGCTGATCACGCCAACTTCGGCAGCAACACCTAAAATTCGGATATTATCCGACCATTTGGTTAACTGCGGATACTGATGAGAGTAAGCTAAAACAATATATTGGGTGATAAATTCAATATCGGTAATGCCGCCTCGGCCTTGTTTTAAATCAAAACAGCCTTCGCTGCCTTGGCTTAAATGGCTGAACATTTTACTGCGCATTTCGGTCACATCTGTTTTTAATTTGGTTAAATCCCGCTCTTTAGTCAGAATTTGATTACGAATTTGGTTGAGCGCGTCAACTAAATCCTCGTCACCAACAATTGCGCGGCTTCTGATTAATGCCTGATGCTCCCATGTCCAAGCTTCTTCTTGTTGGTAATTTTTAAAACCATTAATGGTTGCGACCAATAAGCCGGAATTACCAGACGGACGTAAACGCAAATCTAACTCGTATAAAATACCTGCCGGTGTTTGAGTTGAAAAAATATGCATAATTCGCTGCGCAAGACGAATATAAAATTGGGTGATCCCTATCGATTTTTCGCCTTTGGTTTGCTCGTCGCTGCTGCGGTTATGAACAAACACCAAATCCATATCAGAGCCGTAACCAAATTCCAGCCCGCCTAATTTGCCATAACCTAATACGGCAAATCCTTTATCTCCGCCATTGAGTGATTCTGGCGCGCCGTGTTTATCCACCACATGCCACCACGCAAGGTTAACGACTTGTTCTAAAATTGCCTCAGCCAGCCAAGTTAAATGATCACTTACCTGCATTAATGGTAAATAGCCCATCACATCTGCCGCTGCAATTCGTAATTGGTAGGCATGTTTAAATTGGCGTAGCGCATCCATTTGTTGCTCTAAATCGTCTTCTTCAATCCGTAATAAACGCTCGCGTAAATCCTGTTTATATTGGTTGGCGTCTAGTTCGCGATAAAGCTGACGCGGATCAAGCAGTTCGTCTAATAAAAAAGCTTGTTTATTAAGTTGCTGTGCAATCCACGGGCTGGCTTGTAAAAAAATTAATAGTTGTTTACAGGTTGCCTGATTTTCGTATAGCAGCTCTAAATAAGCGGTGCGGGTACAAATAGCGACAATGAGTTCTCGAACTCGTGATAAAGTGGTTACTGGCTCTTGAGCTTGCAAACATAACTCAATTAAGCGAGGCATGAGTTTATTCATTATCTCTGCGCCTCTTGGCCCAATTGCGCGTTTTTCAGTGTGTTGCTGGCAATCTTTTATTTGCTGCCAAAAAGCCGGAGCATCTAAATTAGGGTAATCCTGCGTGAGTTGTTCAATCGCAATTTCGTCATTTAAGTTATTAATCCAATAATCAAAATTAACTGACTCTTCGTCATCTTCGTTTTCATCACGAATTACATCATTAAAAATTTGATGAATTTGACTCATGCGTAAACTCAATGCCTGATAAAACGAATCCCAGTCGTTAAATCCCATTGCAAAACACAGCCTGTGTTTATCCAGTTCGTTTTCCGGTAAGGTTTGCGTTTGTTTATCGCCAATTGCCTGTAAAACATGCTCGGCTTTTCGTAAAAAATAATAACCGTCGGTCAATAAATCAATTTCGTGCTGGTTTAGTTCGCCAGCTTCTAATAAGCGGGTTAACGCCTTGCGGGTTGAGCGGGTTCTTAACTCAGGTTCGCGGCCACCGCGAATAAGCTGAAATGCCTGCACCACAAACTCTACTTCACGAATGCCACCTTCACCCAGTTTGATATTGTTATGCAAACCTTTACGGCGGTTTTCCTGTGCGATTAATTTTTTCATTTTGCGTAATGATTCTATCGCGGAAAAATCAATATATCTGCGGTAAACAAATGGGCGAATTAACTGATTTAAATAATCTAACTCAGGATGGTTTTGCCATTGTTCAGGGACAATGGCGCGCGCTTTTAGCATTGCGTATCTTTCCCAGTCGCGTCCTTGTTCCTGATAATAATCTTCAAGCATGTTGTAGCTCATAACCAAAGGGCCACTGTCGCCATAAGGGCGCAGACGCATATCAACTCGGTAAACAAATCCGTCTACAGTGACCTGATGCAGCGAGCTAATTAACCTTTGGCCTAAACGGGTAAAAAACTCATGGTTACTTAAACTGCGGTTTGCGCCTTGAGTTTGGCCTGATTCTGGGTAACAAAAAATTAAATCTATGTCGGATGAAAAGTTCAGTTCGCCACCGCCTAATTTACCCATACCCAATACAAAAAATGGCTGCTCTTGCCCCGGCGTATTATCGTCAATTGCTGCGCTGGTTGGGGTACCAAAGGTGGATGATAAATTTTGATATAACCAGTTTAATGCCTGACTAATGAGCTGATCGGCTAAATCAGAAATAAATTCAAATGCCTGATCTAAATTAATGCTTGCGTTAAAATCTTGCCACGCAATCCACATCATTTGTTGTTTGCGGTATTTGCGCAGAACTTTATGTAAGCTGTTTTCATCATTAATATTCTGGCATTTTTGAACAAAATCTTGTTTTGCCTGACTAAACTGCTGCTCGGGCGATAACGGGTTATTTAACTGTTCTAAGATAAAGTCGGGTTCGGCTAAAATCGCGTCACAAATAAAATCGCTGAGCGCACAGTGCCATTTTATTTTTTCCTGTAGTTTAGGACTAAGCTGTTCAAATTGATTATGTCGATATATAATTTTTTGCCAGGCTTGTTCCGCTGCTTGTTGTAATTCTGCTGGCATTTCAGATAGATGCGTGGCACAAGGAGTGAATAAATTGGTTATTTTTGAAGCCATAGGCTTGTACCTTTAATTGTTATTGCTTGTGATTGATTATTGACTACAGAGTTTGGCTCTGTACAGTACGTAAAAAATAACATTATCTCAATAAAAAAACAGGGGATAGTATGGGCGCAACACTGATTCGCCAAATTTTGATCTTATTCATCTTATTAGGAATTTGGGGATGTAGTGATCCTTTAGATGCCAAGATAGAAAATCAGATCCAATTTTCGCAAATGCAGATTCAAAAGCTGGCTCAGCGAATTGAATCCGGCCAGATCCGCAATGCAAATTTAATCAAACAATATGCAGCGCATTTGCAAAATCAAAAACCACAAATGCAAACCATAGTAAATGAAATGGCACGAGATGCGACAACCTCTGGCCCTTTGTACACCAGTTTGTTAGACAGATATCAAAGCGCTGCACAACAGCCGCAGTTATTTCAGTCTAAAGAGGAGCGCTTGGCGGAGCTTGAAAATATTTACGAAGCAGCCAGTCCCGAGTTATTTAATGACGCGTTATCTGATCCGCTTAATGTGTTAGCTGATTTAAGTGGTGGTGAATTGCCTAGAGTTAATGCGGTGAGCCGCGCGGCCAGTTTGCAGGCTAATCAGGCCGAAGATTTTGGCGCTGGCAGCCAGTTAGTGGGCAACCCTGCTTATGGGCAATGGTCAACCGGTAGTAACGGTATGTCGTTTTGGGAATGGTACGGCATGTATGCTTTATTCAGCAACCTAACCAGTTATGGCCGGGTGAATTATCACGACTGGGCAGGGCGACGCGATTATAGTTATTATAATGATTATGGCCGTTATCGTTATTCGTCCCCTAATCAAATTCGCAAGCAATATAATGTTGAAGAAAAAGCGAAAAAGTCTTTCTCAGGGCAAAAGTTTTCTAGCGCTTATGCTAAAAACCGAACCGGTGCAACCAGTGTTTCATCGGCAAGTCGAACAGCACAAAGTGCCACTAAAAGATTCCAGAGCAGTTATCAGAAAAAACCAAGCAGTGGGTTAGGGTCTACCCCTAAAAAGTCTTCAAGTTTTGGCAGCTCAAGTTTTCGTAGTAGCTCAAGCAGTTTTAGCCGTGGCGGTTTTGGCGGTAAATAATTAACAAATGGATGAAACAATGAATAGTTTAAATGTATTTAGTTATATCAGACCTGAGCTGATTACTTTATTAGCAATTGATTTAGCAATTGCGATTGTTTTGTTGTCGGCAATGCGCTTAGTGTCAGGCTTGTGGGCAAAGGTAAATTCAACCGAAGAGCTATCGCAAAAAGATAACTTTGCCTTTGGTATTAGCATGGCTGGTGGCATTATTGCGATGGGGATTGTCTTAACCGGCGCAATAACGGGTGAGTCTGCCAATAGTTATTTAACGGAAGCCGTTGGGGTTGCTTCATACGGTTTGGTGGGGTTAATTTTAATTAAAATTGGCCGTTATATTCACGATAAAATCTCATTAAATCGAATTAATAAAGTTGAAGCCATTTTGGCTGAAAACGTGGCGGTCGCAATAGTAGATGCCGCTGCGGTGATTGCGACGGCTATTATTATTCGTTCGGTTTTATTATGGGTTGAAGGCATTAATATTTACACTTTAGTTGCGGTATTAACCGGCTTTGCTGTGTCGCAAACTGTATTAGTTGCGGTTACCCGGATTAGAGAAAAAAATTATGCTCGTAATAATCAAAATGCCTCGTTTCAGGAAGCTTTGCAAAATGGTCAAATCGCGGTGGCCATTCGTCATGCCGGCCACATGCTGGCAACGGCTTTTGCGGTAAAAGCGGCAAGTTATTTTTTAATTTACGAGCCAACCAGTATTGTGACTAACCTAATTGGCTGGTTTAGCATTTCGCTGGTAATGACGATTTTAATTTTTGTATTAAACAAAATTGCCAGAAGAATTATTTTAATCGGGATAGACACCAGCGCCGAAGTTGATAAGCAGGATAATATAGGTGTGGCAGCAGCGGAGTTTGCTATTGTGGTTTCTATCGCCTTAATTTTAACTGCATTAATGGCGTAATATTTTAATTTATATTTAAACCAATAATGCAAAATAACCTGTCTAATAAGCGCCTGTTTTTATTGGATGCGCTTATCATTTCTATTATGGCCATACTTGCCGGGTGTGGCCTAATTTACGAATATTTATTGTCTCATTATGCTGGTCGGGTATTAGGTGCGGTTGAGCATGCCATTTATACCACCATAGGTTTAATGATTGTTTTTATGGGTTTAGGCTCGTTTGCTGCCCGTAAAATAAAAAATGCCTATACCGGATTTGCTTGGCTCGAAAGCATCATCGCGTTGATTGGTTGTAGTGCGGTATTAATGATTGCGGCTATGGTGGGGTTTAGTTTTAGTTTGCCTCAATTATTAGCCGATACTTATGGTATTCCTGCCGATGCCTTGCCAAGAGGCGGGTTTATGCAAGGCATTTATCAATTTTCGCGTTATAGCCCTTATATTTTTGCCGCTATTTTAGGCTTGTTTATCGGCATGGAAATTCCGCTCATTGCCCGTGTTCGCGAGCATTTATATCAGCGCCACTTAACTCATAATGCCGGCACTATTTATGGCGCCGATTATATTGGTGCCGGTGTTGGGGCTGCTATTTGGGTATTATGGATGATGACGCTGGAGATTAATCAGGCCGCGGTATTAACAGCCAGTTTAAACTGGATTGCCGGATTAATTGTGCTCATTGTATTTTGGCCGCATATTGGTTTTAAAAAAGTATTGGCGGTTTTTCATTTTATTTTATTAGCGATTATTTTAATGCTGGCTAAATCTGGTGATCGCTGGATGCAAAACTTTACCGATATGCTGTATCTGGATAAAGCAGTTTATCAAACCCAAACTCAGTTTCAGCAAGTGGTGTTAACCGAGCGCTATTTAGGTGCTGAAATTCCGTCAGTGGTGAATTTATTTTTAAATGGGCGTTTGCAATTTTCGTCGGCAGATGAGCATATTTATCACGAAATGCTGGTTCATCCGGCCATGGCTGCTGCTGCCAGACAAAAGCATATTTTGGTGATTGGCGGCGGTGACAGCTTAGCGGTTCGTGAAATATTAAAGTGGCAGCCTGATTCGATTGAACTGATTGATTTAGATGATCAGGTTGTTGATCTATTTACTCATCCGCAGGCGCATTTAAAACCAAGGCTTGCTAAACGCATTGAAAACATAACCGGCTCTGCTTTTTTAAACCCGACAGTAGATATTAAAATAGATGATGCATTTAATGCGGTTGATAAATTACTGGCAGATGGCAAAAATTATGATGTGATTATTGTCGATTTGCCCGATCCAAATCACCCTGATTTAAATAAACTCTATACTAATTACTTTTATTTAAGGCTGAATCAGCTATTAAATGCTGACGGTGCTTTGGTTATTCAGTCAACCTCACCTTATCATGCCAGAAAGGCGTTTATTGCTATTGGTAAAACACTCAAGCAGGCTGGATTTAGCTCGGTTGAGCAATATCATCAAAATGTGCCGAGTTTTGGCGAATGGGGTTGGACTATTGGGGTGAAGCAAGGTTTATCAGCAAGGCAAAGGCTGCAACAAAACTCTACATTACCACAGGGAATGAACTGGATAACCGCTAACATTATTCAAGCTAGTTTTGAGTTTCCGGCTCATTTTTATGATGACTATCAAACAATTAAAGTGAACCAGTTAGGATCGCAAGTTTTGTTTGAATATCATTTTAATGCGTGGCAAACCGAACGCGGCAGAATTACATCGGGGAAAACAGAATCAAACTGATTCAAAATTAAACAAATTAAAGGTTGACATATTATGTCTTTTGGCTAAAGTTAGAGCGTAGACATTTTATGTCTTGTTATTTGCCGGAACTTTGCAAGTTACTATGATTCAGAGTTTAGGTAATTTAATACAGACTAACAGAGGAAAAAAATGAATATTCATAAGATAGCGCAGTATCTAAATGATTTGGGCGATGGCTCTGTCACTGGTCACAGCTTTGATTGCCAGCCAATTGCGGGTGAAGTTGACGTACTGCAAATCAGTATTATCGGACGCGAAGAATTGCCCATTTTTGTATCGGTTACTGATGATCAAATTTTATGTATTACTTATTTATGGGACGAATCTGAAATTGTAACAGACAAACGTCTGGCAATGATGGAAACCATGTTAGAAATGAATATGCCAATGCCTTTGTCTTCATTTGCAAAAATTGATGATAAATATGCCGTTTTTGGCGCTTTGGCGATTACTTCCAGCTTAGCTGAAATTGAGCATGAGTTGGCAGTTTTAAGCGACAATGCGATTGATGTGATTGACGACTTTAGTGAATTTTTAGTTTAACCGGCGGAGTATTAAACCATGAGTATTTTTAAAAAAATTATCACAGCGATCCGCGGTGGTGTAACCGAAGCTGGTGAAGCCATTGTTGATGCAAACTCAACTCGTATTTTTGAACAAGAAATACGAGATGCGGAAAATCATTTAACCAAAGCGAAACGCGATTTAACCGATGTGATGGCGAAGCAAATGCAAGCCGGACGTGAAGTTGAACGTATTCAGCGTGAAATCAGCACAAACGAAGGTTATGCTGCACAAGCTTTAAATAAAGGTGATGAAGCATTAGCATTAGAAGTAGCGGAAAAAGTAGCGAGTTTAGAAACTGAGTTAAGCGCTCAGCAAAGTGCACTTGAAAACTTTACCGCGAGTGTTGCTCGTTTAAAAGAGTTAATTAAAAAGTCTGAGCGTCAGGTTGCTGATTACAAACGCCAGTTAAGTGTGGTTAAAACAACTGACAGCGTGCACAAAGCAACGGCTGCTATTACCGATAACTTTGTTTCTGGTAATAGTAAGTTATTAAATGCGAAAGAGTCGTTAGAGCGCATTAAAGCTAAACAGCAAAATTTTGATGACAGATTAAAAGCATCTGAGCAGTTAGAAGCTGAATCTGGCGATGCTTCGTTAGAAGCTAAATTAAAAGCGGCTGGGATTGGTGATCAAGCTTCATCGGCTAATTCTGTATTAGACAGAATTAAAGCGAAACAGCAGCAATAAAATCACGACTGTACATTGATTTAACTTATCGTAAAAATCCAATGGTACAGCATATTGCGAATGATGAACTGTATTGGGCTTTTCTGGATGAATTCAGAAAAGCCCAAATGTTTTGTAAAGCTAAGCTTTTAAAGCAAGCTTCTCTCGCATCTTGAATGACATAGGGTATACTTTAATAATTTATAGCGTTTGCTTTAATTAGGAATAAAAATGGGCTTGTTTAGTCGCTGGTTCTCCAATAAAGATACACAAACCGAAAGCAGGCAGGTATCGCATCCCAAAGCATTGAAAGTAGGTGATGTGATAGGTTTTTCTGATTCTTTTGCCCTGCCAGAGTTATTACGGAAACAAAGCTTTCGGGTAGAAAAAACACATACTTATCAGTTTGAACATACTGGCTATACTGAATTTGTATTGCTTGGGCAAAGTAATACTCAGGTATATTTAGCTGTGTTGCAAGACGATGAAGAGTGGTTAAATGTTTCAATTAAAATTAATCACGATCAAGTTTCAGCTTTATTTGACTTAGAGCAATTTTCAGATATTTTTGACGAAACAACCAATACAGAACTGGCACTGCAAAACGAGCAGCACGATTTTGCGAACTGGGTTTCTCCAGTTTATTTTCAACGTAAATTTGCTGAACGTGGTTATTTTTATAAGCAGGACTTTAGGCCGGGTAAACCCCCTCTGGAAGAAGAGGATGGTAGCGAAGCTTTGGATTATTTTTGTTTAACCAGCAGTGATGAGTCATTTTCTGTAGAAGTTGAAGTTTGGCAGGATGGCGATACCGATGTGTTATTAACGATTCATTTGCCAATATCTGAAATTGTAGAGATTTACCCAGGAGAGGCGAGTGACAACCCCTAAAAACGATAAACAAAAATGGGCAAGTAGTAACAAAGCAATCAAAGCGGTTCAGGTTGCTTTTGATATGGACGAAAAACTACAATATGTGATCAGAAAAGAAGCGTTAGATGCAGGTTTAGGCCCATCTGATCAAATCCGAAAAATACTTGAGTTGCCAGTCACTAAACGGCCTAAACGGCCAAGATTAACTGTGTCTTTATCTGGCGATGATTATCAATTATTAGCTGAACGTTATGGCATTGCGGCCACTGAACAGCTTGAAATTAAAAAGCGGGTAATGCAGGAATTAACTCATCATGCCGGTCAGGTTTTAGAGTAGATATTTGCAGCTATGACCCCCGCAGTCAAACTTGCCCAAAAACAAAAAATTAAATTTAATCTGCATCAATATGAGCATGATCCTGCCAGCGCCTCTTATGGTTTAGAGGCGGCCGAAAAACTGGCGGTAGCACCCGCTTATGTATTTAAAACCTTATTGGCTCAGTTAGATACTAAAGACTTAGTTGTAGCAATTTTACCGGTAAATCAGCAATTAAATTTAAAGCTACTTGCCAAAGCGGCCGGAAGTAAAAAAGCAGTCATGGCTAACCCTACTGATGTTGAGCGCACAACCGGTTATTTGTTAGGGGGCGTTAGCCCGCTGGGACAAAAAAAGCGACTTAAAACGTTTATTTGCCAGTCAGCTCAAAAGCTTGAAACCATGTTTGTGAGTGGTGGCAAACGAGGCCTAGAAATTGAACTCACCCCACAGGATTTATTGAAACTTACTTTTGCTCATTTCTCCGAAATTACATCATAACTCTTTTTCTGTCTTAATTTAAAAATGTATGATCAAAATGAATTACAAGTGTTAGAGATTTCGCTTTAAATTCGTTTCTACTATTTCTTTGTTATAGAGAAATAAATGATTTTTGATATAAAAAAGGCTTTCAATTGAAAGCCTTTTTTAATATTGAGTATCAGCTAAGTCTGATATTAACTAAATTGATATTTAGTTAAATGGACGACGCTCACGACGCGCTTGTGAACCACGCTCACCGCGAGGCGCTCTGCGCTCTGAATTAGCTGCCATTGCTACTTCTTTTTCAGATGCGATTGATGGCGATGTTTTACGGCCACGAATAGCAACTTGCTGAAGTTTTTGGAACACCGGTTTTGGCATGCCTTTTGGTAAATCAACATAAGCGTGTTGATCAAATAATTTAATGTGACCAATATTGCTGCTGTCGATGTTAATTTCGTTTGCTACCGCACCAACGATATCGCCTGGGCCAACACCGTGCTCACGTCCAACTTCAAAACGGAAAGTATCAAAATCACCTGGGTTTCTGCGTTGACCACGATCTGCTCTTGAACCTCTATCACCGCCTCTTTCGTTGCGATCACCACGGCGAGCACCACGATCTCCACGCTCAAACCGATCACCGCGACCGCGGGTATTTTGGCGATCGCCACGGTCTCTACGGTCACGGCCATTATCAACCGGATCGGCTTGTGGGAATAAAGGTTGTTTTAATTGCTGTTGGAATAATAAGGCAACTGCTAAATCTTCTGCGCTCCATTCATTATCAGCTGTAAAGCTGGCAACTACGTCACGGAACTTAGCTAGATCCTGATTCTCGAATGTTGCTTTTAATTGAGTTTGCATACGTTCCATACGTACTTGACCCAATTGTTTTGCATCTGGCATTTCAAATGTTTCAATTTTGCCTTCAGTTGCACGCTCTAAACGGAATAAGCTGCGCATTTCGCGGCTATTTGCAAATAAAATGGCTTCACCACTACGACCAGCACGACCTGTACGACCAATTCGGTGAACATAAGATTCTGCATCAGTTGGTAAATCGTAGTTAATTACATGGCTGATTCTTGGTACATCTAAACCACGGGCTACAACGTCAGTTGCAATTAAAATAGATACTTTGCCATTTTTTAACTGGTCAACAATACGTTCACGGTCGCTTTGATTCATGTCACCATTTAATGCAGCAGCAGGGAAACCTTTGCTTAATAAGTGCTCTGCTAAAATTAAAGTATCGTTACGGGTGCGCACAAATACGATCATTGCATCGTAATCTAACGTTTCAGCCAAACGCTCTAAACCTGCTGTTTTACCAATGCGGTTAACACGCCATGCACGTTGGCTTATATTGGCTTTGGCTTCTCTAACCACGGCAATTTTTACATGCACTGGTGATTTTAAGAATTGTTGAGTCACCTTACGAATAGCCGGTGGCATAGTCGCAGAGAAAAACGCCATTTGAGTATCGCTTGGTACGTGTTCTAAAATCCATTGAATGTCTTCTAAAAAGCCCATGTTTAACATTTCATCGGCTTCATCTAAAACACACGCTTTTAAGTTATCTAACTTTAAGCGACCTTTATCAATGTGATCCATTAAACGACCTGGTGTACCAACGACAACCTGAGGGCCTGCACGTAAATCACGAATTTGAGGCGTATAAGATTGACCACCATAAACCGTAGCAACTTTTAAACCTTTAATTTGGCTGGCAAACTCAGTTAACGCATCAGCAACCTGAATCGCTAATTCACGGGTTGGACAAACTACTAACATTTGAGGTTCACGTACGCTGGCGTCTAGCTTGGCTAATAAAGGTAAACCAAAAGCTGCGGTTTTACCTGTACCAGTTTGAGCTTCACCAAGAATATCGTTACCCGCTAATAAAGCAGGAATTGATTGTGCTTGGATTGGAGTTGGTTGAGTAAACCCCATCGCTTCGATTGCTTGTAAAATTGGTGCAGGTAAACCCAGTTCGTTAAATAGAACTGTAGACTCATTATTTTGCATATATATTCTCTATCAATTGGTGCTTATAACACCAGGTTATGACTGAGGTAAACGCGTACGAAGACATCCCCTTGAAGGATCTCGAATAAAGAGAAACATCTCTCAGTCTTCAGTTGTGGTTGTAGCTTTAACTATGCTCGCTATTTGTTCGGGCATTCACTTTCAAACTACTGTGGTATTCAGGTTTAATCAGACGCAGAATAACCAGTTACACGGGCAGCGTTACTACCTCGACGAACCAGCGCGACTTTTACTTTTGCTCATGTGCAGGCAACTTATGCTGTGCTTCATGGATGGGCAGATCATCTGCCTTACTGGAAAAGCCATTGGCTGGGAGTGCGCACTATACAGATTTAAATTTGCTTTGCAAGCAAAGGTGGTGGTTTTTTAATCAAAAATAAAGATAAGTTGAAGCTTTTAGAATTGTCTTTTTAGGTTGAGTAAATTAGATGTTGTGCTTATAATCTTTGTGTTAATTTTTTGTTGTTATTTTTGATTTTAAAATCCTTTAAGGTTTTATATTACTATGCCTCAACAAACCGCTTATTTTCCACCAGCGCATGCTTATAGCTTAAATAAAAAGCGACATGCTAATAACACTTTTTATGTTGTTTCAATTAAAAAGTTAATTGCCTTACTAATGATAACATTTGGTTTTTATACGATTTATTGGAGTTATAAAAACTGGAGTGTGGTAAAGCAACATAATCCTAAATATGCGCAATGTAATCCGCTGGTTAGAGCTATCTTCAGCTTTTTTTATTTGCCAGTTTTATTTAATTGTATTCAAAATAAAGCAAAACAAGAAAAAGTGAGAATGAGCTTTAGTGCATGGCATTTGGCTGCGGCTTGTATTTTATTGTCGATAAGTGCAGTGGCTCTGATTAGCTCTGGGGTGTTTTATTTAACTTGGTTAGGTGTTTTGTCTGCGGTGTGTGCATTGCTACCAATAGTGAAAATGCAAAAAGTAATTAATTATACTGAGCATGATCCAACAGGTTGGGCAAATCATAAATTTACCAGCTTTAATTGGCTGTGTGTAGTTGCCGGAGCAAGCTATACCAGTTTATTTGCGCTTGCCACTTTTATGCTGATTGCAACCTAAACTGGTTAGATGTTGGATGATATTCAAAACTAGCTTGCGCTAGACGCTCGCATAACTTTTGTTTATTAATTTCGTTTTGAATACACAACTCGTCGAGATTTGCATAGTCGTTGCGTAGTTTCATATTCACCATAGACAACAATAAGTTTATATCCATAGTTTCAAATTTAGTTAAATACATACTGCTTCCTTAGGTGTTATTTGAGCGGGTGCTTTAGCTTTAATACGAGTCCAAACTTTTTCGTGGAAGTAAAAAGCAACTGTGTTAACGGCTGGTTCAACCATAGCAACAACACCGCCTACAACAATATCTCCGGTTAAAATCCAAGCAACTGTAAAAGCGACTGAAAAGTGCATAATTGCGAAAGTAATTGTTTTAATCATGATAGTGACCTCTTGGTTAACTTAATATTGAAGAGTTAATTAACTCTATGTGTTAATAGTAGTCATTATCATTTAAGTTTAAAAACAGATTAATTCGATGTGGATTATCGGAAAAAGCGTTTTATTCATATAAAGCTCAACTCGTAGTATTTGTATAAAGGTTTGTTCGATGTAAATCGCTTTGTGAAGCGGCGCTTGCGCCATTAAATCACAGGAGTCAGCGGGCAAAAAAACGAACTACAGATGAGTATATATGAGTAGCTATTCAAAATTTAATAGCAACGCTGTTAACTAAAGCTAAGTTGCCAGTTAACCATTTTTTGATAAGTTTGCTCTTGTTTTAATTCGCTTTCCATTAATGGATGATTTGCCAGCCAGTTTTGTTCAAATTGAATATCCAGCTCATTAATATGGTGACTACTGGCTTTTACTTTGGGTAAAACTTCGTCTTTGCGGCGCATGGTTAAAATAACGGCAAGCCGCAAAATACGTGCTAACTGCCCGGCTAACACTGGGCTTGTCATGGTTTGTCGGTTTAATTCGCTTATAAAAATATCTTCACGATAGTTTTGTACCAGTGAAATTAATAGTTTTCGTTGAGCTAAACTAAACCCCGGAATCGCTGTATTTGATAAAATATAAGCGCCGTGTTTACTGGCAAATTTAAAGTCAACGGTTAAACCAACTTCATGCAGTATGGCCGCGGCTTCAAGAATTGCTTTACTGTCATGTTGTTCAAGCGACCAAGGAATATGTAGCTGATCATATATATTTAAAGCCATATCCCGCACTCTTAATGCTTGCTCTTTATCGAGGCGATATCTTTCTATAAAACTGGTTAAAGTACGTTTGCGAATATCCTGATTTTGCAGGCAAGGGATCATTCCATAAACTATACCTTCGCGTAGTGCACCGCCAGCAACCACCATATAATCAAGATGAAAAGCTTTAAACAGGGCGATTAAAATGGCTAAACCACTGACAAATACCGGACGTCTTTCTTCTAACAATCCAGGTAGGCTTAATTTATCTATATCGCCGCAATCGATACAGGCTTGCCTAAGGGCTTGTAATTTGTCGAGGGTGATCATTTCATTTTCACCCTGAGCAATTAAAATTTCTTGAATCGCTTGGGGTGTACCGGATGCGCCTAAACAAGCTTGCCAACCAAAAGCCATATAAGGCTGGATTTTGCCACTTAATTCAGCCTGCGCAGCTTCGCTGGCTAATTCAAAATTACGTAAGGTGATACTGCCATCGGCAAAAAAGCGGTTGCGGAAAGTAACACAGCCAATATTTAAACTATTAACCACTTTAGGTTCAAAGCGCTCACCGGCAACAATTTCGGTGCTTGCTCCACCTATATCTATGACTAATTTGGTTTTAGAGGTGCCAGAGGTATGTGCTACACCAACATAGATCAGCTTAGCTTCTTCTTCGCCACTGATAATTTCTATTCGGTGTCCAAGAATTTGTTCTGCGGTTTGTAGAAACTCAGCTTTATTGGTCGCAAGGCGAAGCGCCGCTGTACCTACAATTCTGACATTTTGAACCGGTAAGTCTTGAAGCCGCTCTGCAAATAAAGATAGACAATCCCATCCTCTTAACATTGCAGCTTGGTCAAGTGTTCCATTTTGTTGTAATCCAGAAGCCAAACGAACTTTGCGTTTTATTTTTCCGATTGTTTGAACGCTACCTTCAACCGAGCGAACAATTAACATGTGAAAACTATTTGAACCTAAATCAATGGCGGCATACACCGGATAATTTTGCTCTGGCATTTAGGCTTGGCTTCCTTTTAAAATTACAACATAAAGTGCTATCTATTTGTTTTATTATGATGCGGTTTACGGTTAACCGACTGGCGACCTCGTTGCATTTTGCGTTTTGGCGATATTTTTGGCGTTGGTACATCGTCTAATAACGCGCTGGCATCATAATTAGAAACCGGAATACTGTGATCTATGTATTCTTCGATTGCTGGTAAGTTATAAACATACTTTTCACAGGCAAAACTAATTGCATGGCCTGTTGCACCTGCGCGGCCTGTTCTACCTATTCGATGAACATAATCTTCTCTGTCATCCGGTAAGTCGTAGTTAAATACATGCGTAACCAATGGGATATGTAACCCGCGGGCGGCTACATCTGTGGCTACTAATATATCTAAATGGCCTTTGGTAAATTTCTCTAAAATGTTCAAACGTTTTTTCTGCGGTACATCGCCAGTTAATAGGCCAACACGATGACCATCTGCTTTTAACCATTGGTAAATGCTTTCGCAGCCATGTTTAGTATTAGAGAATACAATTGCTTTATCTGGCCATTCTTCTTCCATTAAAGTCAGAAGTAACAACATTTTATGTTCGTTTGCCGGATAAAATAGCTCTTCGGTGATCCGTTTATTGGTCATTTCTTCAGGCGCAATATGCACATGAGTTGGGCTATTCATGTGTTCATACGCTAATTCCTGCACTCGCATAGATAAGGTGGCAGAAAATAATAAATTTAATCTATCGGATGGCTGCGGCATGCGGCGGAATAAAAAACGAATATCTTTTATAAAGCCTAAATCGAACATTCTGTCGGCTTCATCTAAGACAACTGCTTCAACATTGCTTAGATTAATTAGACCTTGCTTATAGTAATCTATAATACGTCCGGTTGTGCCAATTACAATGTCTGCACCTGCTTCTAACTGCTGAGTTTGGCTGTCATATCCGTCACCGCCATAAATCAGTGCCAGTTTTAAGCCTGTATGTTTTGCAAGCAAGGCTGCATCTTTATGAATTTGTACAACTAGCTCTCGGGTTGGCGCTAAAATAATTGCTCTAACATGGCTGGCTGGCTTATCTGACGGGACTTCCCGCTTTAATAACTGGTTGAAAACTGCAACCAAAAAAGCCATTGTTTTGCCTGTGCCAGTTTGTGCTTGACCGGCTACATCCTGTCCATCTAAAGCTAAAGGTAAGCTCTGCGCTTGGATTGGAGTGCAGTGTTTATAGTTAGCTTCTGCTAACGCTTGTTGAACTTTTGGGTGCATCGAAAGTGATGCAAATTCAACCTGTGATAAGTGTGTTTGTATTGTCATAGTGTTCCAAGCATATCAGTTTAAGCTTGCAAAAAGAATCTGAATCGATTAAAAAAACACTTTGTTTTATTTTCACCGGCAAAAGCCGTCAAAACCTGGAGAACTCAATGAGCTCTGAAGCTATTTTAACTTTATCAGACGCAAGCTTTGAAACAGATGTAATTAATTCTGAAAAGCCAGTCCTAGTCGATTTTTGGGCAGAGTGGTGCGGCCCTTGTAAAATGATTGCGCCTATTCTTGATGAAGTTGCGACTGAATATCAAGATAAAGTTGTTGTTGGTAAGCTAAATATTGATCAAAACAACGCATCACCAGCTAAATATGGTGTTCGTGGTATCCCTACTTTATTATTATTTAAAGGCGGAAGCGTAGCTGCAACTAAAGTAGGCGCTTTGTCTAAAACACAATTAAAACAATGGTTAGACGAAAGTTTATAAGTTGTTTTTAAATTAATTTGAAAAGAAGCTCAAAAAGAGCTTCTTTTTTCTGGATCTATTTTCCTTTAAGTGCTAACTTATCATACAGTTGTTTTGGGAATACTCCCAACTTCCCGAAAACTCCATTAAAACTTTAATCAAATCATTTATGTACTTGTACTGTTTCAGCCAGTCTCTGAGATAAGAACCCACCAATATGAATTTAACGGAACTCAAAAACAAACCCATTAACGAGCTTGTTCAACTTGCAGAGTCTATGGGACTCGACAACATGGCGCGTTTGCGCAAACAAGATATTATTTTTGCAATTTTAAAGAAACACGCTAAAAGTGGTGAAGACATTTTTGGTGATGGTGTCTTAGAGATTTTGCAAGATGGTTTTGGTTTCTTACGATCTGCTGATTCGTCGTTTTTGGCGGGGCCTGACGATATTTATGTCTCTCCTTCGCAAATTCGCCGATTCAACTTACGCACAGGCGATTCTATTGCCGGTAAAATTCGTCCACCAAAAGAAGGTGAGCGTTATTTTGCATTATTAAAAATTAACGAAGTTAACTTTGATAAGCCAGAAAACTCGCGTAATAAGATTTTATTTGAAAACTTAACCCCGCTACATGCTAATGAAAGATTACGCATGGAACGAGGCAACGGCAGTACCGAAGATATTACTGCCCGTGTATTAGATTTAGCCTCGCCAATTGGTAAAGGTCAGCGTGGTTTAGTGGTTGCACCGCCTAAAGCAGGTAAAACCATGTTACTGCAAAATATTGCACAGGCAATTGCAGCTAACCACCCAGAGTGCCAGTTAATGGTATTGTTAATTGACGAGCGACCTGAAGAAGTAACAGAAATGCAGCGTTTGGTTAAAGGCGAAGTCGTTGCCTCTACTTTTGATGAACCAGCCAGCCGCCACGTACAAGTTGCTGAAATGGTGATTGAAAAAGCTAAACGTTTGGTTGAGCATAAAAAAGACGTTGTCATTTTATTAGACTCAATTACTCGTTTAGCGCGTGCATACAACACTGTTATTCCATCATCAGGTAAAGTATTAACCGGTGGTGTTGACGCACACGCACTGCACAAACCGAAGCGCTTCTTTGGTGCTGCACGTAATGTTGAAGAAGGCGGCAGCTTAACTATTATTGCAACTGCATTAATTGATACCGGCTCTAAAATGGATGAAGTGATCTACGAAGAGTTTAAAGGTACAGGTAATATGGAAATTCACTTAAACCGTAAAATTGCGGAAAAACGTGTATTCCCAGCCATTGACTTCAATCGTTCAGGCACGCGTCGTGAAGAACTGTTAACCAGTCAAGATGAACTACAAAAAATGTGGATCTTACGCAAAATAGTTCATGAAATGACAGAAACAGATGCGATGGAATTTTTAATTGATAAATTATCAATGACAAAAACCAACGATGAATTTTTTGATGCAATGAGACGTCAAAAGTAATTTGCCGATATAAAAATTTAAAAGCGATTAAGTCTGAGATTTAATCGCTTTATTTTTAAGCAGTTAACCGCTTATTTTCAAAAAAAGCTGGAAACTTAGCAGATTATAGATAGAATCAGCTTCAGTTAACTTATTCGAGTTAACCTCAAAATGCGCCCGTAGCTCAGCTGGATAGAGTAGGTGGCTTCGAACCACTTGGTCGGGAGTTCGAATCTCTCCGGGCGCGCCATTTCTTATTTTTAAATTTGTGTCTTAAATCTCTATTGCAAGCTCATTAGCTATATTTTCAATATATTTATTATTAAGGCTCTATTCTTGAAAGCTTGTATTAACACATGGATAATTAAGGTCTAACTATATCTACATTTTATGCCTTGTATTGTAGTGATTAAATGCTATTTTTATTGGTATCTTGTATGTGTTTTAAAGACTTTAATATAATGAAAAATAAAAAAATAATATCTAATTTGGTTAAATAGTGTAGTTTTGAATTATTTAACTTTCCTTCCTTGGGTTTTTACAAGCTATATGTTTCGCGTTAATTTGTGGCTTAGTCTATTTAAATGGTTTGTGATTTTTATATCCAATACATTTTTATTGTTTAGCTTGCAACTAAAAGCCGATGAATTAACAGTTGTATACCCTGTTGTAAAACCTCCTTACGATGAAATCTTTAATCAAATTAGAGATGGTATTGCAGAGGGGTTTCCTGGCCAAATCTCAGAACTAAAATTAGCTAATAAATTTGAAACGGAGTTCGTTAAAAAACAAATTAAAACTCATAAAGTAATTGCTTTAGGTAAAGGTGGTTGGATTGTTGCTAAGCAGATAAATCAAAGCAAGTCTGTTGTGGTTGGTGCATTGCCGATCCAACCTGATGAACTTTCCGGTATTAGTTTAGTTGCTTCGCCTAAAAGTCTATTTTCTTCTCTTAAGAGCTTAGCTCCAACAGTAAAAAAAATTATTGTTTTATACAGCTCGTCCTCTTCTTGGAACGTTGAGCAAGCCAAAAATGATGCTATTCAAATGGAATATCAGTTAGAAGCTATTCGCGTGAATAATATTCAAGAAGCTGTTCAAGCATACGATAATCTATTTTCAGTTACAAATTTAGCAGATACAGCTATTTGGTTACCGTTAGATCCCATTACTGCAAATGATAAGATTATTGTTCCTATTATTTTAGAAAAAGCTTGGAGTCATAAAGTTGTTGTATTTTCAAGTAAGCCAAACCATGCTCGCCGAGGTGCATTGTTTGCTGCTGTACCAGATAATAAATTTATTGGAATGGAGTTAGTAAACTTACTAAATCAACTAGATGTGCAACAAAAGCCAATTGTTAAACCGATGAAGGTAATTAAGCTTGCTGTTAATCTAAGGACAGCGGCTCATCTTGGTTTAAATTATAGTAATAAACAAAAGGCTAATTTTGCTTTTACATTTCCTGAATAGTTATTTTGAAAACATTTGTTTATGTTATGAATTCTCAATTAAGTATTAAAAGCCAAGCTACAGCAATCGTGGTTACTGGGATTATTTTGATGATGGTGATCTTAAGTATTGTCACAACAAAAGCGGTTAATCAGCAGTCTAGGCAACTGATGCTTAAAAATGCGTATCAAATTACACAGGGGTTAGCTAATCAAAGTATTTACCCAATATTGTCAGGTTCTAAAGAAAATGCTCAGTCAGCAATGGAGCAAGTTCTAGGATTCCAATCAGTATTAGCCGCTCGTATTATACTTGGAGATGGTCAAAGTAACTTCATTTTTGGTGGATCCTTTGATTTTCCAATACAAGCGGCAGTGTCGAACTTGGAGAACGCTCAAATTACTTTTGAAACGAATCAATTTTGGCTGATTTCTTCTCCAGTTTTTTTGAATACAAATAATGGGGAAGAAAATGAATCTCAGATAGATTATTTAAATGCTACTCACCAAGAAGAGATTATTGGTTATGCGCAGGTTATATATAGTAAACAAAATTTGGTTGAAGCTCAAAACAGAATCACATTCACGATTAGTTTGATTGGCATTGTGTCGGGCGCAGCGCTTTCCGTTTTGCTTTATATTGCGCTAGTTAGGCTATTCAGCCCATTAGATCGGCTAGCAAAAGCAATGGCTCACGCTCAAAAAACATCAGAGCATACTTATGCTGACGAAACTGGAGCTAAAGAAGTTCGTAATATGGCTCACTCTTATAATAATATGATGAGGGTATTAGCTGAGCATGAAGAACAATTAAGATCGCATAAAGATATTTTAGAAAAAGAAGTTGAGCTGAGAACTCGAGAATTAACTCAGGCAAGAGACTCAGCTTTAACTGCTAGTCGGCATAAAACAGAATTTATGGCCAACATGAGCCATGAGCTAAGAACTCCTATCCAGTCTATTTTAGGGTATGGGGAGCTAATTAATGAATCATTAATGCTAGATGAAAATTTTGAACTGCTGGACGATATGGACAAGATCACTAAAAATGCAGAACGATTATTAGCAATGATTAACTCACTTTTGGATCTTGCGAAAATAGAGGCTGGCAAGCTAGATTTGCAATTGATTGAACTAAATATAGATAGAATTGTTGCAGATATTAAAGATGTTATACCGCCACTCGCAGCAAAAAATAAAAATAGGCTAGTCATTAATTCTCAAGTTAAAAACTTTAAGTTTTTTGCTGATAAAGATAAGTTGGAGCAGGTGCTGATAAACTTGTTAAGTAATGCTTGTAAATTTACTGAAAATGGTGAAGTCAGTTTAGTTATTTCTAAATCAGCACAATATTTAATTTTTAAAATCACAGATACAGGGATTGGTTTAAGTGAAGAACAGCAAAGTTATATTTTTGAAGAATTTCGTCAAGTCGATGGCGGGCAAAATCGAAAATTTAGTGGTACGGGTTTAGGGTTAGCTATTTCCAAAAAGTTTGTTGAATTAATGGGTGGACAAATTCAACTAAAAAGTAAACTAGGTGAAGGTTCTTGTTTCTCTGTTATTCTACCTTTCTGATAGGTGTTCCAATATATTCTATATCTGAACATTTCATTGGTAAAAATGAATTTGGAGAGTGGGGAATTTGATCTCGGTAGCAAGCAATGGCCCCACTTATTACTGAAAAAGAATTAATTTTATAGCCATCTTCGGGACTAAATCCTTGGTCGAGTAAAAAAGCTGAAGCATAGCCACCACAGTTGATCGACAGCTTATAATGAGTAAATAAATATTTGCTGAGTAATTTAGCAAATTTAAGATATTCACCTTCAACAATGAATAATGCTTTTTGGATTTGTGCAAAAGGCTTTAGGCGTTCATCTTCTCTATCGATAGGACGTGCAAAGCCGACGATGATAGGTTTACCATTTTTGAATTTGGCTTGAGCAATAATTTTTTCAAATGAAAAACCGGATTTAAATTGATTAAATGCTTGTTTCTGAAAAGACATACTGACCTTTCTGGCATGGCTACCACCATAACCGCGGGAATCTGCCGCTAAAATCGAGGCGGCTGCCGCTGCGACTACACTAGAATGAGTATCTGCGGAATAGGATGCTATTTGATTGCACCAAATACGGCTATCGGGGTAACTCAAGCCCATAAAACAAACTTCTATCCAATCGGCTATATTTTTATCAACTAATTTTCCAGTTGCATTTAAGATATGCAACTGCATATAAGATACATTTCCCATTAATTCATGTATTAAAGAGTAGCCTTCAATTGTTACATCTTTGCCACCTTGCCAGTGTCCAACATTACTGTGAATAGTTTGATTTCGTTTATCCCAAAAGTCTGAGTTTGCCATATTTTGTATTCTTTAGGTTATAGTTTTGATGGATATATGTGCTGTTCATCTGTAAGCATGGGCATTGCTGTTATTGGTTTGTGGGTTTGCTCTACTCCTTGAGCAAAAATACCAGGTGCGCAGATGAGTTGAAATAAACCAATACTTTCCCTGGCTGGTATACCTAGCTGACAAAAAACAGCTGCCGCTAATCCGGTTTTTAATAATCCTTGGTTTTGCTTATTGAGCAACAATGAAAATTGTTTAACCCATTGCAAAATAGTGTTTTTCTCAGGGGGTTGTGTAAAGTAAGGCTCAAATACTATTTGACTCAGGGCTAAGCAGTGTTCGTCACATCCACCATATTGATTACCAAAACCTGGTGCGAGATGAATTTCGCCTTCATTTTTGGTTAAATCTGTCTGGCTTAGAATTGATTCGATAACAGATTCAGGACAAGATTCGACATGATGATAAATAAAATTAACTGACTCAGAAACTTCTAAAGCCCCATTTTTCTGACCTCCTAAAACGGATAAGCCAATTGGTAATAAATGTTCAGGGTTAGTTTTGCTTACGCCGGCTACCATAGCTGATTTTACTGCAGGATGTCTTGGCCCTAAATTAATCAAAGCTATCATTAATCTTTCTAATAACTGGCTATCCTTCAGTGTAGGTAACTCACCTGTAAATAATAAAATTAATGTATCAATAAAGCTTTTTTGTTTAATTAAATCGGTTAGTTCATAACCATGTAAGTAATGTTTTTGACTAATATACGGATTTTTATCTGATGCAGTTTCTAACAATATACTTGTCTGCGTTTTACCTGCATAAACAAAATCTTGAGTATGGGGTAAATCATTATTTTGGGGGGAGGTATTTTTAGTCATTAGAACCTGTATCTTATTTCGCCAAATAAAGTCCGTCCCGGGAGAGGCAAATCGTTGGGTAAATAGACTACTTCCTTTCGATTTAAGGAAGGCTCTCTTGCGTCGACATTAAAAATGTTTTTGCTAATAAGAGCAAGCTCTATAGGGATATTTACTGGTGACCATCTTAAAGCCAAGTCTGTCAGCAAATAGTCATCGATATCTTTTCTAGAATCGGATAGTGCTCGTTGACGATCTTGAATTATATTATTTCTGATATTCAAATGTAGGCTTTCTGAAAGGTTCAACTCTGTTTGAATAAACCACTGATGTGCTGGAACATATAAAACTTTTTGATTTGTTAAATCGTTTTTAGCATCAGAATAAGCGTAATTTATTGAGATATTTAATATATCGTTATATTTCCAGTTAAGTTCAAGTTCCGCACCTTGGGCACTTTGTTTCCCATAGTTTTGTGAGGTGAGTATATTTTCTTCGTCATTGTCTGGAATTAGAATTATTATCTCATCCCAGTTATATTGATAAAAACTTACTATTGCACTCATACTATTTGCTGGATGGTAATCAAAAACAAGTTCTGTAGTTTCAATTGTTTCAGGATTTAAATTAGGGTTGCCTAATTGAGATGGGTTATTGATATTTCCTAGCTCTGAAAATGATGGGGCCCTAAATGCTTTTCCATATAGAAGTTTAGTAGATAAATTGAGTGATGTAGACCAGACAAGAGCAAGCCTAGGGTTAGTTGTTGAACCAAAATCTGAATATTGATCGTAGCGTATACCTGTAGTTAATTCCCAGTCATTAGTAAAATTCCACACATCTTGAATAAATAAATATGTATTATCCCGTGCTCTTTCTTTCAAAAAAATATAGTCAGTATCTGAGACATCCTGCAGGGGGGACCCGGGTGGAATATTTTCGCCATTTGCACCAAAAGAAAAGTTTTTGGTTTCTTTAGTTTTGTATAAATCAGCATTATGGTAACCCATACCAAATCTAATTTTATGTGTACTCCATCCAGAATAGAGAGCATTAAAATTTAAACGTTTATGGCGTTCAAATACTTCAGGGTTACCAATTAATCCATCAGGATAGGAATTAGCATAACCTGATGGATAAATAATATAATCTTTTTCTACTTCCTGTGTTGTATCAAAATAGCTGGCTTTTATTTGATACTCAAAATTAGGTGTTAATTGTTTATCATATGAGATATCAAAATTCCAACGGGTGCTACTTTGTCGGCTGCTTGGATCTAAAGCTTCAGCTAAACCTATCCCTATCCCACGTAAACGTTTTTGTATGCCCGCTCTGATAGTTAAATCATGATAGTTGAGTTCGCCTCTATAATCATAGTTTTCGGTATAGCGGCTAACTTGGCCGGGTGCATTTGAAACCGAAGTGCCATGTGCTATATCATTTAAGGTTTGCCTGTCAGCTGTTATTATTTTGTCCGAGCCATCTGTTTTATGGTATTCAAAAATACTAGCATATTTAAAATTGCCACTATGGCCAGCCAAAGTTAACCAAACATCGTGAGTATCAAACGTCCCGGCTCTGTAAGCAACTTGGTTATCCGCTATATCATCTGCATTTTTAGTAATAATATTGATTACTCCGGCAAAAGCGTCTGCGCCATAAATAGCCGAACCGGGGCCTCTCATTACTTCAATTCGAGCGATTGCTTCAACTGGCATCCCACCCCATACTTGGTTACGGTTTCCTGTGAAACTATTCGTAATAGGGGTGCCATTAATCATCATTAGAGCTTGCCCATTATTTGAAGAATAGATCCCTCTGAATGAATAAATTGGGTTATAGCCGATAGCATTTCGGGATATATGCAAGCCAGGAACTGTCTCCAGCACATCATCAATATCCGTTGCGCCCATATTTTTTATCTGTTCAGCAGTAAAAACAGTTGCAACAGCAGGTGCTTTATATATTTGAGTTTTTATACCGGTTGCAATTTCAACCATTTGCTCACTACCGTAAAAGTCATCAAAAAAATCTGCAGATTCATCTATGGTATCGTTGTAAACATCAGCGTACGTATTGGGGAGTAGTAACAGCAAAGTAGCGGTAGTAAGTAGTTTGAATTTCATTGTTGTTCCTATAGTTATTATTTTTATAAATTAATAGGCAATTTAATACCTAATACCAGCTCATTTTTTGAATTGTGTCAGGTTTAAAGTAAGTATAGCCATTTAAGGTAAACACACTGAAATTATTTTCAAACCGTTGAATATCAAACTAATAAAGTTATTGGGATGATGTTAAAAAAACGGTATCTTGATTTAAGCTTTTTACTCTATCCATCATCGGAGGTATTTCATCTTTATCTATTCTAATGTCCAGCAGCGTTGGTTTAGTATCTGAAAATAATTTGGGTAAATCGAGTTCATTTAATTGTGTTGGTGATTCAATGATATAACCATTGGCTCCTTGTGCTTTAGCGAGCTCTGAAAAATTAACAAAATTAAGGTCCCAACCGATCGATTCTGCTTGACTCATTTTTTGGCCAAATTTTACCATTCCATATGCGGCATCATTTAATACAATAAATAAAACAGGGAGTTTGTATTGTACTGCTACGCCAATTTCATGCGAGCTCATTTGATAAGCACCGTCCCCTACGATGCATACATGGGGGGCATTTTTCTGTGCTATTGCGGATCCTATAACTGCTCCGATTGACCAAGCCATACTACCAAAACCCATCGCTACTCGATAAGTTCCAGTATTGGATGGCGTTATAAGGTAGTGTGTAGCCCAAGCCCATGCGTTACCAGCATCGATAAAGAAACGTGTGGAATCAGGCATTTTAGTCGATAAAAATCCCATCAGGCGTTGGGGTTTTATTGGTGTATCATTACTTAGTGTTTTTTCTTCTTCGAGTAAACTGGTAAATCCTCCTAGGGCATTTTTATGACATTCAAATTCAACTCCTTGCCAGGTTCTTTTCCAGCTATATTGAGATATTTTATTGAGTAAGCGGTTAGTTATTCCGGCTAAATTACCACAAACATGTAATTTAGCCATTGGTGTGCGACTAAAGCTTTCTGCAGATGTATCTATATGAATGAGTTTCTCATTTAAGATATCTTGTGGTAAACCACCTATACCTGTTTCTGTAATACTTGCTCCAAATACTAGAATAAGTTGTATGTTAGGGTTTTTGAACAAATCTTTTGCAGATTGATGGCCGGCGTAGCCATATACGCCACGGTATAAAGGGTGCTTTTCGTTTACCCACCTTTTCCCCATAGGTCCAGATGCGAAGGGGGCGTTGAGTACCTCTGCCAGCATTTCAATTTGTTCATAGGCATGCTCACAGTTATGCCCAACAAAAAGGACAATATTGTCTGCGCTTAGTACTTGATTTATAAGCTGTTCAACAGCAAATATATCTTCAAATGAAGTTTGGCTCGTTAGATAATTTAAATGAATATTGGGTGACTCTTGCTTATAAGGTAAACGCAAAATATCAGATGGAATACTTAAATGGACGGGGGCTTTAGGGGCTTGCATTGCATTCATTAAGGCAGATATTAATTTACTTTCTAATTGTTGTTCATGAGAAATCAGGGTGTTAAATTTTGTACAGCTCCTAAATATGCTAACAGTGTCAATCGCAGTTTCGCTTGAGTCTTGCAATGCATGTTTACCAAATTTTGGCAGGGCTGTTTGAGCCGTTATTACTAACATTGGGCTTTTATCAACAGAAGCTGATGCAACACCTGTAATTAAATTCGTTGCCCCTGGGCCTGTTGTTGAGCACACAACGCCTAATCTACCTGTTTCTCTATAGTATCCATCAGCCATAAAAGCGGCAGCACATTCATGGCGAGCAATGATTATTTTAGGGCCTCCATTTCTTGCCGAACGAGCTAATGCATTAAAAAGAGGTTCAATTGCACCACCTGGCACACCAAAGATATATTCAACGTTCAATTGGCGTAAATATTCAAGAATCAGATCTGCATAATCAGAGATAATTAATTGTTTATCATTTACTTGAGTATTTGAATCACCCACTGTTTACCTCTTATTATTTTTATAAATAGGAATAGGTTAAATATTTTCTTTTTCAGCTAATTGGTCAATTAAAGCTTTTATATCCATTGGTTTAGCAATATAAAAACCTTGTGCGTAGTGAACCCCTATCCGGCGTAGCTTATTTAAAATTTCTGCGTTTTCTACAAACTCAGCAACTGTTTTTTTATTAAGTGCTACGGCAGTGTCATGAATGGCTTTAACTAAGGTTGCATCAATAGGGTCATGCTCCATATCTTTTACAAATGAGCCATCGATCTTGACGCTTTGTGCCGGAAGTTGTTTTAAATAGGTGAATGTACTAAAGCCTGTGCCAAAATCATCAATAGAAAAGCTGCAACCTAGTTGGTTAAGCTTGTTAACAATCCTTTGAGTTCCTGTAATATTAGAAAGGCTAGCACTTTCCGTTAATTCAAAAATAATACGTGATGGTTCAATTTGGTAATACGTTAATTTTTCTTCCACATACTCTAGAAATTTATCGTCAGTAAATGCTTGGGCGGATAAGTTAATTGCGACACATTTTAATTCTGGATATTGCTTCATCATATAAATGGTTTTACCCACCACATGTCTGTCTAGTAAATCCATATCCTTCGCTTTTTCTAAAGGCGGAATAAATTGACCAGGGTATACAATTTGATTATCGATTATTAATCTGACCAAAGCTTCGAAATAAGCAATTCGGTTAGTTTTTAAATCTAGCACAGGTTGGAAATGCATAATAAGCTGGTCTGCAATTAATGCCGATTGCACTTTTTGTACCCAGTCAAAGCTTTGCTTTAAGGCATCTGTAATTTGGTCATTATCTTGAAAAACATGAACTCGATTTCTACCTTTTTCTTTTGCTGCATACATAGCAATATCTGCGCGTTGTAAATATAAATCGCTATCAGGGAATTGTCCGTTTATATCTGCTATACCTATACTACAACTGACTTTATAAATCTTATCTTCAAACTGAAAGCTTGTATTTGCTATTGCGTTACAAAATTGGTTTGCGATACTTTCAGCTTCCATCAAGGATGTATCTGCTAGTAATAAGGCAAACTCATCTCCCCCAATCCGGCATAAAATGTCTTTGCTGGTGACACTTTCGGCTAATAATTTTCCTATTTCTTTTAAAACTAAATCACCTTGATTATGCCCTTGAGTGTCATTAATTACCTTAAAATGGTCTAAATCGATATAAAGTAATGGAAAGCTTTGTTTAGAGTGGAATGCAATATTGGATACTTTTTTTAATTCGTTATCAAAATAATAACGGTTATGTAAACCAGTCAGGGTATCATGAAGTGCTAAATGCTTTAGGTTATCTTCTGCTTTTTTCCTAATACTAATATCATCAATAGAGCCAGCGATACCTGCCAGTTTATTATTTTCGTCATAGTATGGCGCTAAGTTAATCTCACACCAAAAATGTACATGGTGTTTGTGCTTAAGTTTTAACTCTATAGAATTATTGTTGGTTTGTTTATTTAATAACGATTGAATACTTTCTTCTATGTATGAGATTAAGTGGGAATGACTTTTATCTATAAAATCAACGAAATATTTCCCAATAGATTCAGAAACTAAAAAGCCTGTTTTACTTTGCCAAGCGTTATTTAAAAAACTAATTCGGCCTGTCGGTGTTAGCTCCATCACAATACTGGTTAAATTATCCAATACTCGGTAATGTGTTTTGGCAAGCGAATCGTACTTTTGTTGTTCTGCTTTAAGCGCATTTGAATTAGCTAAAAATTGTTGGTTTGAAATTAAAAAATCTTCTCGCTTGGCTGCAATATCACAAACTTTTCTCAGTTGTTCTGCTTTAAATGGCTTTTGAATATAATCTGCTGCACCTTTTACCAATACTAACTCTGCCAAGTCAGCAGTTCCATGAGCAGTCATAATTATGACGACTTGCTTTGGATTAATTTTTATTATTTCGTCTAAAACCTGTTCACCGGATAAACCTGGTAATTGAATGTCTAATAAAACGATATCATAGGTTTTATGTCGATAGGCATCTAATCCAACTAACCCATCTTCAGCAATATTAACGGTAAATCTATGTTGAAGAATTCGTTTAATCAAGTTAGCTGTATCTTGGGTATCTTCAATGACTAAAATGCTAGGGCATACTAAAAGGTTTGCTTTGTCTATATTAACTAAGTCAACAATAGAATTTATGAGTGGTAATTCATGAAAAGAAATAACTTTATTAATATCAAATAGCTGAGCTGTTGTTTCTGCCAAGCGGCCGCTATGGTTTTCTGTGACTAATAAAATAGGAACATCGGCATCAGTTGCTAAAATCCCAGTTCTTACAAACCGAGAGAGGCGCCAACCATCAATTTCTCCAATTTCTACTTCAGTAATTATAAAGTCTACATATTTGGATTTTAGAAATGAAATACCATCAACACTACTAGATGTTGAAATAACTTGATGCCCTTTTTCCTCTAGTAAATCTTGGGTTTTAAATCTAGCTATTTCATCTTTTAAAATAATTAATATGATCAAAAGCTAACCAACTTTCTGTTTTATTTGTTATTGTGGTCTGAGTTTAGTAGTAAGTGAGTTGAATAATCAACCTTTGAACTCAAGTTAATGAAAAATTAATTAGACCAAGCATAACACCTTGTAATAAAAGATAATATTATATGTCTAATTCTACTGAAGGGATTTTATATGACATTTGTCACCTGAAACTGATGACAAATGACTCTAAAAACAAAGCTTGAAGAGGTTAATAATACGTCTGTCATTCACAAACAGGAGACAGACATGACAACTTTTAAATCTTGCATTAAACCTATTATTTTTTCTGCTGTTTTATGTTCTAACTTAGTAGTAGCTGGTCAGGCTGAGGTGCAAAAAATTGAAGACGCTACAGCTACAGTAAATGTCGGCCAATTGCAAAAAATGGTCAATACTTTAACTGGATATGACTTAGCTTTAGCTCAATATCGTTTGGCATTAAGTGCCAATGTGACCGGACAGACTGAACTAGCCAACAATACAATTGAGCAGGCAATCAATACGCTTGAAGCGTTAGATAAAAAGTCACCTGACAATGTAGAAATTAAAGCTTTATTGGCTCAGGTTTATGGATACAAAATATCAATAGAGCCACAAAAAGCCGCTTATTATGGCCCTAAAGCCGGAGAAAAATTAGCACAGGCACAAGCACTTGCTCCCGATAATCCAAGGGTTTTATTGGTACAGGGGATTAGCAAATATACAACACCAGTTATGTTTGGTGGTGATATTAATGCCGCATTGAGTTTGTTTGAGCGTGCGGCGCAAGCGTATGCCAGTGAGCAAAACTTAACTTATCAGTGGGGTTATGCCGAAGCTTATACATGGCAAGGGTTGGTTAATCAGCAGTTGGGAAATACCGAACAAGCTAAACAAAACTGGCAACAGGCACTCGCGGTAGATGCCGACTATGGCTGGGCAAAAAGTTTACTAGGGCAGGCTGAGTAGTTAAAGCCGGTATTTATTTTCAGACCAGTCTCAGCAGAAATAGCTGGTAGCAGTGATACCGGCTGTTTCCTGTGTCCTCTTTTTATAATTAAGAGAATAATTAAGAGCACAACTATGATGCAAATTCAAAAATTAGTTGCCATTAGCAGCTCGGTTGCCAATACCACTGGCGCTAAATGGGGATATTTTTCGTTAATATTTTCACTGTTTTATTTTATTAGCTTAGTGGCTAATTTTGGGCAATATACAACAGCACAAGTGATTTTGGCTTGTGTGAATTATGCTCTATTTATTGGGTTGTATATTTTAGCGATTTACCAAAAAGGCTACACAGTGGCTTATCCTATTATTGGGATTATTGTGTTATCTACTGCCACCGCCTATTTTCATCCCGGAGCAAATGCATTATTTGGTTATGCCGCGTTTTTAGCTGGTTATTATTTTAGAATTAGCGCTGCCTTATTATTACTTGGCCTAAATTTAGCTGGGCAAGTCATTAGCGTGTATTGGTTTGACTTATATAGTCCGTTTTATCTGGCAACGTCGGCTGTTGTCACTTTGGGTTTGATGGTTTTTGGCGTTTTTAGCCAAAAAGAGCATCTTCATCAAGCTGAGCAAGACAAAAAAAATGAGCAGATCGAGCAGTTATCTACCATTGCAGAACGCGAACGAATTGCCCGTGATATGCACGACTTATTAGGGCACTCTTTATCTTCGCTGGCACTTAAATCTGAATTGGCAAAAAAGTTAATTGAAAAATCTCAATATTCAGAGGCACATAAAGAAATTGCAGAAGTAGCGGAATTAGCCAGACAAAGTTTATCTGAGGTGCGCCATGCGGTAAGCGGATTAAAACAACAAGGTTTACAGGCTCATTTAACTCAGTTAACCACACGGCTAAATCAATTAGGATTTAAAACTCAATTAACGCTGGATATAACCGAGTTATCAGCCAAACTTGAATCTAGTTTGATCATGCTGTGTCGTGAATGGATCACCAATATTTTAAGGCATAGTAATGGTAATCAGGTATTGATTGAGCTTATTCAGACAGAAGATAAGGTTAAGTTAACAATTACTGATAACGGCACAGTTAAACAAATCATTGCCGGAAATGGCATTGAAGGAATGAAAACCAGAGCCGAGCAATTAAATGGCGAGTTAAACATTCAGTTTAAACAAGGCGTGCAGCTATTGGTGAATTTGCCGCATACGCATAAATAAACAAGGACTGATGATGAATATTATAGTGGTGGAAGATCAGGCATTAGTATTGGGCGCAATTTGTAGCTTATTGTCGCTAGAAGTTAATATTCAAGTCATTGGGCAGGCGCAAAATGGCGAACAAGCGCTTGAGTTACTTAACAAAACACAGCCCGATATTATTTTAACCGATATTGAAATGCCCAAAATGTCTGGTTTAGAGCTAGCACAAATTGTTCAGCAAACATACCCACAAATAAAAGTAGCGATTATGACCACTTTTTCAAAATCGGGTTATATCAAACGAGCACTGGACTTAGGAGTGAAAGCTTTTATTTTAAAAGAAGCGCCAACGGATTATTTAGTGAGTGCACTGATAAAAATTTCACAGGGTGGAAGGGTAATAGATCCCGAACTGGCCTTAATGGCTTTAGATGATCATAACCCGCTATCAGATAAAGAAAGCAAAGCAATTAAACTGGCATCTGAAGGATTAAAAACTGCCGAAATAGCCGACAAACTGTATTTATCGCAAGGAACAGTACGTAACTATTTATCAGACGCGATTGCAAAATTAAACGCGGTTAACCGAGTTGATGCAGCCCGGATCGCTAAACAAAAAGGTTGGATTTAACATGGGTTATTATGCTGATTGCCATTTAGCAAATCGTAACAACATAAAATTGATAGGTTAAAAATAAAAATCCGGTGCAGGCAGGCACCGGATTTTGGTTTCATTTACTTTATTGGCTTTTTATAACTTTAATTTAATTTTTTGAACTTGTTTTTGCTGTTGCGACCTCCTTAGTTACGGTTAATGTTTATCGTGTGTGTTTTATCCCGTCATCGCTAACAGCGTAGACGGAGTGGTGTGGTAATCGACAGCCATCGCAATGCAAAGTGCGGTAATGTTTACAATTGAAAATGCAAATACTTTGCGTGCCCAACCTGTAATTTCAATATCTTGACGGTAGCCTTTTAATGCCATCATCAACCACCAAAAGCTGGTGGTACAGGCAACAGCCATAAACGCTGCGCCGGTATAACCATTGAGTGGTAATAGCATGACTACCAAGGCATAAATTGCGATATATAAAACAATCTGTTGTTTGGCTTTATTAATCCCTTTTACGACAGGTAAAACGGGAATGTTGGCAGCTTTATAATCCTGATAACGGAAGATAGCGATGGCGTATGAGTGAGGCATTTGCCATAAGCTAAACATTATCAGCAATATGAGTGCGCCCATATCAAATTGTGCGGTGACAGCGCAGTAACCGACAACAGGTGGAACAGCACCAGAAAAGCTGCCAACAAAAGTGCCATAAACGGAGTGGCGTTTCATATACAAGCTATAAACGCCGACATAAATAAAATAGCCAAAAGCGGCAAAAAATACGGTGATCGGATTAGTGTAAATTGCGAGCAGGGTAAAACCTGCTACGCCTAATACAATGCCGTGAGCAAAAGCTGCTAGCCCAGACATTTCGCCGGTTACTGTCACTCTGCTGCGGGTTCGCTGCATGGCTGCGTCAATATCTCTGTCGATTAAATTGTTAATCGCACAGCCAGATGCAACCACCAAAGATAAACCAATTACGGTAGCCAGCATTAGGCTAATATCTATATTTCCGCGAGCGGCGAGTAAAAACCCCCCAATAACAGAAATTAAATTACCAAATATAATGCCGGGTTTAGTCACAGATAAATAACGGCGAAACATAGGGTAGCTCCTACAAACAACTAAAGCTTTTAATACATCATCATGGCGTTGGATTCATAAATAATCCAAACCGATAATCCAACAACCATCACTATGATCAATGCGCTAAATAAAAACGACATTGAGCTGGCTTTGCCATCTTCAGTCACAAAGTTAAGGTGCAGAAAATATTTTAAATGCACCCAAATTTGTACTATGGCTAGCGTTACTATGGTCCAAAGTGTTGTGGTTTTTGAAAAATCCCCCGTCATAACCACATAAAATGGAATAACAGTTAAAATCACAGATAAGGCAAAGCCGATTAAATACGACTTTACGCTGCCATGAGCTTGCTCATGGTGATGATCTGAATGAAGCTGCTCGATAATTTTGGATTCACTGTGGCTCATTACATAGCTCCCATTAAATAAACAACGGTAAATACACAAATCCAGACCACGTCTAAAAAATGCCAGAATAAGCTCAGACAATTTAAGCGAGTCGTGGTTTGGCTGGTTAGCCCGCGGCGGCTGACTTCCAGCATCATGACCGTCATCCAGATTAAACCAGCGGTTACGTGCAACCCGTGCAGGCCAACCAATGAAAAGAATGAGGTTAAAAATGCGCTGCGCTGCGGGCCGTTGCCATGCTCAATTAAGTGATGAAACTCATAGACTTCCATCCCGATAAATACTGCACCTAATGCAAAAGTGACAACGAGCCAAAGTAAAGTCAGTGACTTTTTCTTCGCGTGCGCTGTGATCATCGCAAAACCAAAGGTGATACTACTTAATAACAGTGCGGCGGTTTCAACAGCCACAAAGTCCAGTTCAAATATTTCTTTACCGGATACACCGCCAGCGGTATTCATAAATAACACGGCATAGGTGGCAAAAAACGAGGCAAACAATAAGCAGTCGGTCATTAAATATAACCAGAAACCAAATACTGTATTACCGCCTGAATCATGATGCTCATGTGCGTGATCGTGCGTATCATCAATTTTTATGGCATCAAAGTTAGTTGCGATTGAGTTCATGCGCTTGCCTCCTGAGCTGCTCTGGCTTGGTTAATATGGGCTTGTTCAATAGCCGTAATTTCATCTGGTTGAACGTAATAATCCACATCGTTGCAATAACAGCGTTTGATAAAGAAAGTAATCGCGGCGATAAAACCTAATCCTGCCAGCCACCAGATATGCCAGATCATCGCAAAACAAAATAGCGTTAAACTCATACCCATTAACACGCCGGTTGGGGTATTTTTGGGCATGTGAATTGGGCTATAGCTTTGCTCAGTTTGATAAGCTTTGCCTTGTTCTTTAAAGTCTGTCCAAGTATCAATATCTCGAACCTGCGGAATTTTGGCAAAGTTGTAATATTGAGGAGGTGACGCAGTTGACCACTCAAGCGTATGACCATTCCAAGGATCGCCGGTGGTATCAGCTAAAGCTTTGCGGTTTTTAAAACTGACAAATAACTGAATTAACTGCGAAAGAATGCCGAACATAATAATAACCGCACCGCCACAAGCTATGTATAGCCAGATATTCCAGTCAGGATTATCGGTGTGATTTAAACGGCGGGTCATGCCAAGGAAACCTAAAACATATAACGGGACAAACGCAAAAATAAAGCCGATTAACCAGCACCAGAAAGAGGCTTTACCCCAGCGCTCATCTAACTTAAAGCCCATTGCTTTCGGGAACCAGAAAACAAAACCAGCTAAATAACCAAATACTGCACCACCAATAATCGTATTGTGAAAATGCGCAATTAAAAATAAGCTGTTATGCAGCACATAGTCTGCGCCCGGAATAGCTAATAATACCCCTGTCATACCGCCAATAGTGAAAGTCACCATAAAGCCTAAAGTCCATAAAATAGGGGTACTAATACGTAGACGGCCGCGATAAATGGTAAATAACCAGTTAAACAGTTTAACCCCGGTTGGTACCGCAATAACCATGGTCATCACACCAAAAAATGCATTTACATTGGCGCTTGAACCCATAGTAAAAAAGTGATGCAGCCAAACAATAAAACCCAGAATTGAAATTGCACCGCTGGCATAAACCATCGATTTATAGCCAAATAATCGTTTACCGGCAAAGGTGGAAACTACTTCAGAGAAAATCCCGAAAGCAGGTAAAATTAAAATATAAACTTCTGGATGTCCCCAAGCCCAAAACAGGTTGATGTACATCATGGCGTTGCCGCCTGCGGCATTGGTAAAAAAGTGGAATCCTAAATATCTGTCGAGCGTTAACATAGCTAACACCGCAGTTAAAATTGGAAATGAGGCAGCAATTAAGATATTGGCCCAAGTACAAGTCCAAGTGAAAATTGGCATTTTCATTAAGGTCATACCGGGCGCACGCATTTTAAATACAGTCACTAAAAAGTTTACGCCGGTTAACAGTGTGCCAAGTCCGGATATTTGCAGTGCCCAAATATAATAATCGACCCCCACGCCGGGACTGTATGCCAACTCAGACAATGGCGGATACGCAACCCAACCGGTTTTAGCAAACTCGCCGACAAATAAAGACACATTAATTAAAATAGCGCCGCCAGCGGTTAACCAAAAACTTAAATTATTTAAAAAAGGAAAGGCAACATCACGCGCGCCAATTTGCAGTGGCAATACAATGTTCATCAAACCAATCATAAATGGCATTGCCATAAAAATAATCATGATGACACCATGCGCGGTGAAAATCTGGTCGTAATGTTCTGGTGGTAAATAGCCAGCTGCACCATTGGTTGCCGCGGCTAATTGGGTTCGCATCATAATTGCGTCTGAAAAACCACGCAGCAGCATGATCAACGCAACAATAATATACATAACGCCTAAGCGTTTATGGTCGATAGAGGTAATCCAGTCATTCCAGATAACCCCCCATTTTTTGTATTTAGTAATTAAGCCAGCCACAACCAAACCAGCTAAAACGACAGCAATAAAAGTACCAACCAAAATAGGTTCGTGAAACGGTATTGCGTCAAGAGTTAATTTTCCTAACAACGACATGATTATTCCTCGTGTTCACTGTGTAACTGATTGGCAGAATGCTGATGCATAGCCTGATGTGGCTTGTCCATATCGTCATGAGCTTGCATATACTTCATCACAATTGAATGGAATAACCCCGGCTCAACATCGCCATAATAAGTAACAGGATGATCTTCTGACGGCTCAGCAAGTGTTTGATAACTCGCTTTATTTAATAAGGTTTTTTCGGCTTTAACCTGAGCAACCCAAGTATCAAAGTCGGCTTCGCTTTGAGTCGCAATCGCTTTAAATTCCATTCCGGTAAACCCTGCACCACTATAGTTTGCAGAAAAACCGTCATAACTACCGGCTTCGTTTGCAATCAAATGTAATTTGGTTTCCATTCCGGCCATTGAATAAATTTGGCTGCCAAGTTGTGGAATAAAAAAGGAGTTCATTGTGCTTTCAGAAGTGATTTTATACTGCACAGGCACATTAGCCGGAAAAACAAGCTCATTAACCGTTGCAATGCCTTGCTCTGGATAAATAAATAACCATTTCCAGTTAAGTGAAACAACTTCAACTACCAAATGCTCCCCTTTACCTTCAAGCGGCTTATAAGGGTCGAGATCTTGAGTTGATTGCCAAGTAATAACCCCCAAAACTGCCACAATAATAATTGGAATAATCCAAACAATAGTTTCAATTTTGGTTGAGTGAGCCCACTTAGGTGCATAAATTTCATCTGTTCTGCTGTCTCGGTATTTCCAAGCGAAATACAAAGTCATCACAATGACGGGAATAACAACCAGCAGCATAAGTACAGTAGCGATGATAATTAAATTTTTCTCATCTATACCTATCTGCCCTTTGGGATCGAGTATGCCACCGCTACAGCCAGACAAAGTCAAAGCCATAGCAGCTAAAGCAAGTTTGCAAAGGTTACGAATTAACAAGGGACTATCCTAAAACCTAGAGTTAATAATTGCTGCTTTGCTGATTAAAAGCACAAAAATCCTGATTAGCTGAGTGGACTCAGTTAAATTTAATCAAACATAAAGCAACGCTAGTGATCGGCTAAGCCGGAAGATCCCCAAGGTGACGTATACGGTTTATTCGATTTTTTAAATAGATAACTGAAATTTAAGCGAACAAAGCGTACAAGAAAGCTTGGGGCGAAAGGGTAGTTGTTTGATAATTAAAACGTTTATTGCAGCTCACACAGCTCAGTGCGCTAGTTATAAAAGAGAAATGCCAAACTGCAATTAAGTGTTTAGTTACAAACAACCAAAAAAGCAGGTGGAGCACGGCAACCGTGTGCATGGTGCACTGGTTGGTTAATTGGATTTTGACGAAACGTAAAAGCGGCTTTATTTAAAAATAAACCTAAGCGTTTTCTAAATACCAATACAAATGTAATGCAAATTAAGCCAAAAAATAACTGGCTGGCAAGGTTTGGATCGGCTAAAAATTCGGAATAATTGTAAAAAAGAGGATCGTAAAAAGATTGATCTAACAGGCCGGTTTCAAGACTGACTAAGCTATCCGCACCACCACTTAACATAATCAAAGAGTTAAGTAGCATGAGTTTTGCCATTAATAATACACCACGCTCGGCTTTATTTAAGCGTGCGCAAAATACTTGTTGGGCAAGGCCAATCAAGCTATTTTTGCTAAGCATAAATGGTGTATTCAACATCTTAAACCTATAAAATAATCGATAACTCAGTGTTAATTACAGCTTATCATTCACTAATAACAAACGATTGTTTAAACAAAGATTATTGAAGTTTCAATATTTACTGAAATTTCCAAATAAATTATATCAAAGAAACTAAACTGTTCAATATTTAATTAATCCAGATCAAAGAAATTGTATTATTTTTAGGCTAAGTGTATGTCAGATATAGAGTTAAATATTAAAATTGGATTGAGCGTACTGGCACTTTTATTAACTCTGTATGGTTTTATTCCGTACATAAAAGGCATTTTAAATAAAAGTATTACACCGCATGTATTCTCTTGGGTGATCTGGGGATTAACGACATTAATTATATTTTTTGCTCAAATGGATGCCGGAGGCGGAATTGGCGCATGGCCGATAGGTATCTCAGGCTGTATTACGATATTTATTGCGTTTTTGGCATACAAAAACAGAGCAGATGTGCAAATTACATTGCTTGACTGGAGTTTTTTTATAGCAGCACTGGCTGCTATTCCACTCTGGTATTTTTCGCAGCAACCTTTGTGGTCTGTTATCCTCTTAACCATTATTGACCTATTAGGTTTTGCTCCTACTATTCGTAAAGCATACCAGTACCCAGAGCAAGAAAGCATTTTCTTTTTTAGCTTGTTTTTAACCCGAAATTTATTAGTGATAGCAGCGCTGGAAAGCTACTCAGTAACAACAGTTTTGTTTCCATTGGCAGTTGCTATTGCATGTATTGGTTTGATTGCAATAATAATAGTGAGAAGAGCTAGGGTCTGTTGATCTTTTGAGTACAATTTTGCAGCAGTTTGTTTGGTATTTATCCAAGGCATAGCGATTGACGTGTAGTGAGCTACACAAATG
>NZ_JAOPFU010000079.1 GCF_025515275.1 Catenovulum sp. 2E275 | reverse complement strand
GGACAGGCCGTGGTGGTGATACAGCATCAACTACCTATAATGTGTAGATTGATATGATTTGTCACAGGTTTGGAGAAATCCAACCGGTTAGCAAACCTGTTAAGTCAAAGTGAAAATCGCAAAGCGGATGAGTGAAAACTTATCCGCTTTTTTATTTGTATTTGTTTATATTTATGAAATATAATCCCAACACGCAATTTTTAATGTAAAACCAGTGCTGGCAAGATGAGTGTAAAAACAGAACATATAGTTGAATGCAAACAACAATTTAATCAGTTAAAAGGGCTGATTGAGCTGTTAAATTTAACGCTTGAAGAAAATAGTCAATTTGTTCAGGCGCATTGTTATCAAATCGGACAATTAAATCCGGCTAATAAAACTTCACCTATATTACAAGCAGGGGAGTTAGAGCTTGCGCAGCAGGCTTATCTTCACTTTAAGTTAGATGCCGGTGATGTTGTTAAATATGTTGTCCGATACCCTGGAATTATTTCGATAAATCAGTTAGATACATTTGAAAAGTTGGATAGTCAACTTATCCAGATCAACTTAATTAAAGCTCAGCTTAGCGAGTTTATCAGCAGGCATGGTAAACCAGCTGAATTTAAAACAGCAAAAGGTGATCTGCAATATGTCCGTAATGATTTAATTTATCATGCGCTACCAATGGTTAATCATGGCATGTTAAAACGCCAGATCACCCGTTATTGCGAACCTATGGATAATGCCAGTTTTGGTTGGAATATAGATTTTAACCATGAAAGCATAACGGATATAGAAGCTTACAAAAACAAACTGCACGGGCGTTTAATGAATCCGCCTAGTTTAGTTACTTTATCTGAGTGGCAAAAAAGCATTGATAGTGTGATTAATAAAATAGACAGATTAGTCAATGATGGGATTCAACTTAAAATTATTCGGCCAAAGCCCGTTGAGCCAAAAATGTATGTCTCGTTTGCAGACAATAAAAAAACCATTCGTCCTAAATTACCTGTCATTGCGTATGCACCAGATGGCCATGTTAAGTTGAAAAAAATATTAAATGAGCCAAAGCCACACCCAATAGTATTAACTAAAAGTGGTAAATATGAATATGAAAAGCTGAGTCCTTATTTGTATTTATATGCATGCAGAATAAAATAAATTCTGTTATTTTATTTATAAGTAGAATAAATCCACGTTAGAATTTAATTTATTAAAAAGTCACATACGATATAAATAACATGAAAAATAAATCCGAAGAAAATTCAGAATACTGGCCGCAGTTTGTTTCGCTCATTACGACAGAAACAAAATATTTAGATTATTTTCCGGATCACGGTTTTATTACCCAAGTACCATCAAAAGAGCAGGTAATGATTTGGTTAAATCAGGATTATAAAGCGGCGTTAAAACAGCTTAAACCGCTCATGTTACCTAACCAACATAAAAGGCTGGCATCAAAATATGCGAATTACAAATATAATAAAAAAAATCAGCGTAGTACCTTTACCATTAATGAAGTCACCATTGCCAGACTCTCTAAATTACTCAAATTGCATGGCTTAGATAATTATAATGAGTTGATTGAATATTTGACTCAACCGGATCAAAGCACACAAGATATTTTAAAAGCATTTGCTAATGAGTCTCCCGAATCTGGTTTAACACTACATGACTCATTTAAAGTATTCCAAAAAAAGCTTTATGCTGAGCAACAAAATTTAATTCAGTCGATGTTAAAAGATACTTATATGCAAGCCTGGAAAGACAGCAAAAAATCTTCAACAAAATCAACAGAAGAAATGCAAAATAAAATGGATGAATATTTAAATTGGTTAAATGTTTAGCCTCCAGATAATTAGTTAATGATAATTATTCTTATTTTGTTCATTTAAATTCATTTTTTGTTACTATAGACGGGTTTATCAATCTGCTGTCGAATTTATTGGCTGTTCAATATGTTCGTTAGCCTTTTATTGGAAATGGCCTTCTATGAAAAACTCACCTTTTTTGCTCCTTATCGGTTTATTACTGTTTTCGTTTCGTTTATATGCAGAGACAAGCGTTAATGTGGTAATCGCAGAGGTTAAAGAAAAAGAGAATACCCGCAATTTAACCTTAACCGGTACGATAAAAGCGGCGGAACATGCTGATTTATCCAGTTTAACCGATGGCATTATCACAAAATTATATGTAGAAACCGGCCAATTTGTGAATAAAGGTGACATTTTATTAGAGTTAGATGCCAAATTAGCTACAGCTCAATTGCATTCAATAAAAGCAGAGCAAACTCAGGCAAAAATTGAATTTGATGAAGCAAAAAGGCGACTAGATGAAGCTAAGTCACTCACTGAAAAGCAATTATTTGCTCAAACCGAATTAGCTGAGCGCTCCGCCAGAGTTTCAATTACTCAGGCCAATTTAGCTAAAGTAAATGCAAATTATGAATATCAAACTGAGCTGGTTAACCGCCATCAGTTAAAAGCGCCATTTAGCGGCACCATTGTCGCGCGTCAGGTAGATGTAGGTGAATGGATTAACCGTGGTCAGCAAACCTTTGAGTTAGTTAATTTACAAAACTTATGGTTAGATTTATTTGTGCCACAAGAATATTTTGCCGCAATTGATAATCAAAAATTAGTTAAAGTGGCTGCCGATAGCAAAAATGCTTCAGAAATAAGCGCTAAAATTTTAACCAAAGTACCGTTAATTAACACAGATAGCCGTAGCTTTTTAGTCCGCTTAGCGTTAGAAAATAACGATAATATTCAAGTAGGTTTATCTGCCAGAGCATTTATTCCGCTTAAAAACAGTCAACAAAATGTATTAACTATTCCAAGCGATGCTTTATTAAGGCATCCAGATGGCGGTTTTAGTGTTTTTGTTGCCGTTGATAATAAAGCTATCCGTAAATCTGTACAAATTGGTGAAAGAGTCGGTGAGCAAATCGAAATTTTAACCGGACTTGAGCTGACTGATAAAGTGATAACCCAAGGAAATGAACTGCTTAAAGATAACCAAGCCATTCAAGTAAACAATCCAGATTTAGCGGGTAATCCATAATGTTGGCCGGTTCAGTTAAACACGCAATTTTGGTTGCGGTTGTGGTACTTATTGCCTGTATTTTAGGCATAGCAGCAGCGCTAAAAATTCCGGTACAAATGATCCCTGATCTTGAAGTAAGAACCATTTCAGTTGTTACCCAATGGCCAGGTGCAACACCGCAAGATGTTGAAAAAGAAATATTAATAGAGCAGGAAAGGTATTTACGCGCATTGCCTAACTTGCAAAGAATGTCGAGTTTTGCAAATACCGGACAAGCTGAAATTGAGCTTGAATTTCCATTTGGAGTGGATGTTAACGAAGCGCTAATCAATGTCAGTAATGCGCTTTCACAAGTGCCTAATTACCCCGAAAATGTAGACCAGCCAATCCTGTACAGCAACTCGTTTTCGAGCAATGCGTTTATGTATTTCAGTTTAAAACCTTTGTCAGGCAATCCGCTTAATTTAGATATAGATATGCTGCGTGATTATGCCGAAGATTATATTCGCCCTGAAATGGAAAGAGTCGCTGGTGTATCACAAATTGGGGTACGTGGCGGTGCACTCAGACAAGTGCAAATTTTAGTCGATCAGCAAAAATTGGTAAGCCGCGGTTTAGGTTTAACCGATGTCAGAGATGCAATCAGAGCGCGTAACCGAGATGCCTCTGCCGGTGATATTGACAGTGGTAAACGCAGATATTTATTGCGAATGGTTGGTCGGTTTGATTCGGCTAAAGCGTTAGAAGATTTAGTGATTGCCCAGCGAGAAGGCACAACCATTAAATTAAAAGATGTGGCTGATATTGAGTTGGATCATTATGAAATCAGAAACATCAGTTATAACGAAGGCCAGCGTAATTTAATGCTAACCGTGCAGCGCGAAAGCGGCTCTAATGTTATCGCAATAAAACAAGAAATGATGCAGGTTGTCGAGCGTATTAACCAGCAGTTATTGTTGGATAATGGTTTGCAAATGACTTTGCTGAGTGACGATGTGCGCTATGTGCAAGGCTCAATAAAAAATGTGTGGATTAATTTAGGTTTGGGCGCCTTGCTTGCCACTTTGGTGATGTTCTGGTTTTTAAAAAGTCCGCGCTCAACCCTTATTGGTGTATTGGGTGTACCCATTTGTACCATAGCTGCGTTTTTAGGTTTGTTATTATTTAACCGCACGATTAATGTGATTTCACTGGCGGGCGTTGCGTTTGCAATAGGGATGACAGTGGACAATACCATAGTGGTATTAGAAAACATTAATCAGGCCAGACGCAGAGGTTTAGATAAAATATCAGCCGCGATTACCGGCGTGCAGGAAGTTTGGCCTGCGGTTTTAGCCTCTACTTTAACCACCATTTTAGTATTTGCGCCGATTTTATTTATCGAGCAAGAAGCAGGGCAATTATATTCTGACATCGCGATTGCTATCTCGGCTGCTATTATTGCGTCTATGCTGGTTGCATTATTTGTGGTGCCGGCTGCCAGTGCCCGTTTTGCCTGCGAGTTAAAATCAGATAAAGAAGATATTCAACTCCCCAAACTCTTTATAAAATTATTATCTGCTCGCCAAAGTAGAGTGATTACCTTGGTGCTATCTGTTGTTATTTTATTAGGTGGTGCTTGGTTATTTATGCCAAAAGCAGAATATTTACCAGAGGGTGAAGAGCCAAAAGCATTTTCGATGATGATAGCACCGCCCGGTTATAATTTAAGCCACATGGAAAAAATAGGCGATGAGTTAATTCCTTACTTTAATGCGCATTTAAATGCCGATCCCGCGGCATTTGAACGCGGTGAAACAGACTTACCGCCGCTTAAATATTATTCGATTTCAATTGGCGTTGGCCAAATCTGGTTTTTAAGTGAACCGGTTGATAATCAACATATAAATGCAATGATGGAAGCCATTACTGAAAAATTTAAAAGCTATCCGGGAATGCGCGCATTTTCATCCAGAGGTTCAATTATCAGCAGTAACGATGGCGGAACTCGTGCGGTGGCAATTGATATAAGTGGTGCTAATCAGGCCGATTTATATCAAGCCGCAGACGCAATTTACCGTTTAGCGAGTGAAGTTTTTGATGATCCTCAAGTTAATTCTCAGCCATCTTCACTTACGCTAGATCAGCCATTAATTGAGATCCAACCAAGATGGCAAAGATTAGCCGAAGTTGGCATGGCAGCGGACGAACTAGGTTATACCATAGCTGCGCTGAGCGATGGCGCTTATGTTGATGAGCTGATTATTGAAGACGATAAAGTGGATGTGTTTTTATTTTCATCTGCTGGTAATCAGCAAGATTTGGCTAAGCTAGCACAAGCCCCGATTTTAACTGAAAAAGGATTAGTGCCATTAAGTTCATTAGCCGATTTAATTGAAAAATCAGACAGTGATAGTTTGCGCAGAATAGACGGTAAACGAACAGTCACAGTGTATATTATTCCACCACGCGAAGTTGCACTTGAGCAGGCTCAGCAAATGGTGAGAGAGCAGTTATTAACTCAATTACGTGAGCAGGGCGATTTAAAACAAGGGGTTAATATTAGTATTGGCGGCGCAGCCGACCAGCTTGAACAAACTAAAAATGCGCTGTCGTACAATTTTATCATCGCGATTATTTTGTGTTATTTATTACTGGTTGCAATTTTTAAACACTGGGGTTATCCGCTATTTATTTTAGCTACCGTACCGCTAGGTATGGCGGGCGGTTTATTAGGCTTAGTTACCATTAATGGCACTGGCAGTATAATGCAAATGTTAGGTTTGGCTGGTTTTCATCAACCGTTTGATATGATAACCATGCTCGGCTTTTTAATTTTACTTGGCACAGTGGTCAACAATCCGATTTTGATTGTGGATCAAAGTAGACGAAACTTAGAATCCGGCATGACAGATATAAAAGCCGCGGTTGTACAAGCCGTTCAAACTCGGCTAAAACCCATTATTATGTCAACTGTGACAACTTTATGTGGGCTTGCTCCACTGGTGTTTATTCCCGGTGAAGGATCGGAGTTATATCGGGGTGTGGGTATTATTGTACTGTGTGGTATTGCCTTATCGACCTTAATTAGCATTACCACTTTACCCGCTTTATTGGTGACCTTTTTAAAATTACCGAAAAATCAGGATTAAAGATTTAAGATTTTGCCCAGCGAGCCTGTTTACCTGTAAAAACAGGCTCAGCGGGTAAAAACACGGTTTAACACGCATTTAAAAATATAAAATTAAAACCTACAGAAGTAATAGGAAGATATTTCAAATAATGTCGAGTTTTTAATCCGTGGTCTCGAACTGTTTTAAATAAACTTTTTGTGGCTTTGTTTCTTAAATCGATAAAACAAATCTGTAGCTAGTGATCAGATCGGGAGCATTCACAAATCCACCGTGCCAAGCCTCGCTATAAAACAACCAACATGGAAAAGTACATTGATTAACCGTGACTCATTGACCTTCTGGATTGATGAGGAAGTGATCGCTACTTGGAAAGCTACAACAGAACCAAACAAAAAAAGTCGGCTACTGCACTTTATAGCGGTTTTTTCTATGTCACAGCGGGCACTGCAAGGGTTTATCAATGATAGTAAGCCTGTTGTTTCTTGATTAATATTTTTATGTTCAACTCACTGTACAAGTTGGTTGACAAAGACTATACTTGTTCCATTAATTGTACATGTTGAGGTTCTTATGAGAATCGTATCTTTTACTGAAGCTAGAAATGGTCTCAAAGCTGTTTTGGATGGTGTCGTTAATGACGCTGATACAACAGTTATTACCCGCCGTGACTCTGAAGATGCTGTAGTTATGTCTTTGGATTACTACAATAGCCTTATGGAGACAGTTCACTTACTACGCTCTCCTCAAAACGCTGAACACTTAAACCGTTCGATTGCACAGTACCGTGCTGGTAAAACAACAGCACGAGAATTAATTGATGAGTAGTAGTCAACGTATACTGGCTTGGACTGATGACGCATGGGATGACTACCTGTATTGGCAAACTCAAGATAAGAAAACACTCAAGCGCATCAACAAACTCATCAATGATGTTAAGCGCTCACCATTTGATGGCATCGGAAAACCAGAGGCGTTAAAAGAGAACTTAACTGGTTTTTGGTCTCGTCGTATTGATGACACAAACCGGCTTGTTTACGCAGTCGATGAGCAAGCGATAACGATAATTTCGTGTCGTTACCACTACTAAATCAGGCTCAAGGACTGGCATCCAACAAAGTATTTAAGGGGGCTAGATTTGGCTACCCACCAGTTGATCGTGACGAGGTGTACAAAAAGATCTTCGAACGAGCTGAAAATTTTAAGAATAATAGGGCTGCGTAATTTAATGCAGAAATACCAGCAGTTACTTTAAGGTGCAAATGGAACTTAACATAAGGGTGTTTGACTGTTTTTGGATAAATTCATCAACATACTAGCCTTAACATTATGATATTAATATCTTTTATATGTATTAATTTCGTATTTTGAATGTTTCGTCGATTCCATTTAAAACCTTTTATGTACAAAAAATATCTGGTCATCAATTTCAAAAATGAGCGAAAAGCGGACCTTAGTTAGCTTTTCGCTAAATGTCGGCTCTCAGGCTCAAAGCAGACACCGGCTATTCGAAGATTAAAGACTTCAGTACGCCTGAGAGCATAGCTAAATTTAGAACTTATAATGCTCAGCTGTTTTTAAATCATTGTGAGTAAGCACCTCTAAACTGAATATAGATTGGATATCAATCCCTATGGAGTTTGCTTTGTCTGGCTTAGTCAAAACATGAATACAAAGGTACTAATCATTGCTAAAGAACAGTTAACTGTTAACACAAAAATGGCTGATGGAGTTTTTATTGATATCAAAAACTTGATAGTCAGGGCCAATACATCTGAGCGCGTCAAATTCGCTTGGTAGTTATAAGTTTGCGAATCTAATTGTAAGCTGCATGATTTCTACTAACGAATGCTGTTTAAAATGGGAGATTACACAGAGTTGTTTTAAATGAACGAGGCTTTCCAAATAAATATCCCTGAAACCGAGTACAGCCCAGTTGAATTAACATCTAAAACTGTTCTTCCGTTTCAATACCCTTTGCGACAGGCAATAAATCAAGGTTTTTCGCCAAATCGATGGTACTTTTAACTAACTTAACATGTACTTCAGACTCGGAAACACAGTTAACGAAACAACGATCAATTTTTATTGCATAAGCTGATAGTTCAATCAGTTGTGACAATGAGGAATGACCAGTCCCAAAATC
>NZ_JAOPFU010000078.1 GCF_025515275.1 Catenovulum sp. 2E275 | reverse complement strand
CCATCCATGGGGTCGTATTGCAAGTGAATTTAACGCAGTACCCGCGAAAAAAGGCCGTTTGAAACATATTCATTAAACCGAATTGAGGTTATTTATTTAATCGCTTTTCAACTAAATCGACAATCACACTCGGATCGGCCAATGTGCTGGTATCCCCTAACTGATCGTGTTCATTAGTTGCAATTTTACGTAATATCCGGCGCATAATTTTACCAGAGCGCGTTTTTGGTAAACCTTTTGCCCACTGGAGTTTATCCGGGCAAGCAATTGGGCTTAAATCGTGTTTAACCCATTCACGTATTTCTTTAATCAGCTCGTCTGTCATTTCTACGCCTTCAACTGGCGTAATATAAGCATAAATGCCCTGACCTTTAATATCGTGCGGATAACCAACTACTGCGGCCTCGGCAATCGCTTTGTGCGCAACCAGCGAGCTTTCTATTTCAGCCGTTCCTAATCTATGACCAGACACATTTAATACATCATCTACTCGGCCAGTTATCCAATAATAACCGTCTTCATCCCGGCGCGCGCCATCACCAGTAAAATACATATTTTTATAGGTGCTGAAATACGTTTGCTCAAATCGTTCGTGATCGCCATAAATGCTGCGAGCCTGACCCGGCCAAGCATCCAAAATAACCAGATTACCGCTTACCGCGCCATCCAAAATATTGCCGTCACTATCAACTAATGCAGGTTTAACTCCAAAAAATGGACGAGTTGCCGAACCCGGTTTTAAATCGGTTGCACCCGGTAAAGGCGTAATCATAATGCCGCCGGTTTCTGTTTGCCACCAAGTATCAACAATCGGGCATTGGCTATTACCCATATTTTTGTAATACCATTCCCAAGCTTCTGGGTTAATTGGCTCGCCAACACTGCCTAATAACCGAAGCGAAGTCCGTTTATTGGTGGCATAAGCTTCATCCCCTTTGGCCATTAATGCGCGGATTGCCGTAGGTGCCGTGTACATAATATTAACTTGATGTTTGTCGACAACATCGCCCAAACGCGAGCAACTTGGATAAGTCGGAATCCCTTCAAAAATCACCTGAGTCGCACCATTGGCCAGCGGCCCATACACAATATAAGTATGACCGGTAATCCAACCCACATCGGCGCCACACCAATAAATATCACCTTCCTGATAATCAAAAATATATTGATGCGTTAACGACGCATACAGCAAATAACCAGCTGTAGTATGTAATACACCTTTTGGCTGACCAGTCGAACCAGATGTATATAAAATAAATAAAGGGTCTTCTGCACCCATGACCTCTGGCTCACACACATTTGGTAAATCCTGAGTTAATTCATGCGCCCAAATATCAATATTGCTATTCCAGTTACCTGATTCGCCGCTGTGCTTAAATACCAAACAATGTTCAATACTGGTGACATCTTCGCGTGCTAGTGCTTCGTCTACGTTTTCTTTTAACGGAATTGGCCGACCACCACGTTTGCCGCCGTCAGCCGTAATAATCACTTTTGCATTACAATTTACAATTCGGTCTGCTATCGCATTTGGAGAAAATCCACCAAAAATAACTGAATGCACAGCGCCAATTCGGGCGCAGGCCAACATAGCGTAAACTGCTTCGCAAACCATTGGCATATATATAGCGACACTATCCCCTTTTTTAACGCCAAGTTTGCGTAAGCCATTCGCCAGTTTAGCAACTTCGTCATGTAGCTCTTGGTAGGTTACTTTTTTATCTTGAGTTGGTTCATCACCTTCCCAAATTAATGCGGTTTGATTAGCGCGTTTAGGTAAATGGCGATCAACACAATTTACGCAGGCATTTAATTCACCGTCTTCAAACCACTTAATAGCAACATTGTTAGGGGCATAAGATGAGTTTTTGACTTTAGAAAATGGGGTAATCCAATCCAGACGTTTTGCCTGATTGGCCCAAAACGATTCTGGCTGTTCAACTGAATCTTTGTACAACGCAAGATATTGTTCATTATTTAATAAACTTTTTTGTTTTAAAGACTCAGTAACAGGAAATACATGCTCAGACATTTGAACTCCTTTTATTGTTAGGCTTGATTATTTTTGACCTGCACCAGCTAAAGCGAGTTCAGGTTAATTTATTATAAAAATAGGTGTTAAAATGATATTAACTTTTTTATAGCAAACTTGTCGATAGTTAAGATCATCAGCTAGACTGATTAAATCGCACCAAAATGGAACACCAAATTAGTGCAAACCATTGATTTTGCACCATTAATGACAGCCGATATATTTTTTAGTGCAATATGATTCACAGTGGTGAAAATTCTGCTATGATGCGCGCCTTTGTGGTGAAAACAAACTTACCCACATAAAAAATGCACTATTTTTAACAAATAAACTACTTAACAATATGAAAAAAATTACCGCCATTATCAAACCTCACAAGTTAGATGAAGTTAGGACAGCACTCAGTGACATAAATGTAACTGGCATGACTGTAACTGAAGTGAAAGGATTTGGCCGTCAAAAAGGACATGTTGAACTTTATCGGGGTGCAGAGTACACAGTTGAGTTTGTACTCAAAACTAAAATCGAAATTGTAATCGCCACAGAAAGAGTAGATTCAGTCATTGAAACTATCGTTCAAACAGCCCGAACAAATAAAATTGGCGATGGCAAAATATTTGTCACTAATGTTGAACAAACTGTTCGAATTCGAACAGGTGAAGAAGGTTCAGAAGCCGTTTAATTAAAATGTAAACATAGGAACAAAACTATGCGTTATATCCTAACTCTACTTGCAATTATGCCAGGCATTAGCATGGCAGACACACTTGATACGGGCGATACAGCTTGGATCTTGACCTCTACAGCTCTTGTATTGTTTATGACCTTACCCGGGCTTTGTTTTTTTTATGCCGGCTTAGTCCGAAGTAAAAACGTATTATCAGTTTTAATGCAATGTTTCGCCATTGCCTGTATTGCTTCTATTATTTGGCTAATTGGCGGCTACAGTTTAGCTTTTAGTGAAGGTAATGCCTTTATTGGCGATTTATCAAAAGCCTTTTTAAACGGCGTAACTAAAGACTCACTATCAGGCACTCTGCCCGAACCCCTATTTTTTATGTTCCAAATGACATTCGCAATTATCACCCCAGCGCTTATTGTAGGTGGCTTTGCAGAACGAATGAAGTTTTCATCTGTTTTACTTTTTTGCTCAACATGGCTTATTTTAGTTTATTTACCAGTTTGCCATTGGGTTTGGGGCGGTGGCTGGCTTGCTCAAATGGGCATGCTCGATTTTGCCGGTGGTACTGTAGTACATATTACAGCAGGTGTTGCAGCTTTAGTTGCAGCTATGGTTATCAAAAATCGTAACGGTTATGGTAGTGCCTCCATGATCCCACATAACTTAACTATGACCATGGGTGGTGCTGGTATGTTATGGGTTGGCTGGTTTGGCTTTAATGGTGGAAGTGCTGTTGCGGCTAACGGTGATGCAGCTATGGCAATGATAGTAACCCATATTTCTGCTGCGACTGGAGCATTAACTTGGATGGTCATTGAATGGATAAAATACGGAAAACCTTCAGTATTAGGCATAGTTACAGGCATGGTTGCAGGCTTAGGTACAATAACCCCGGCTTCTGGTTTTGTTGGTCCAGCTGCAGCATTAATTATTGGTTTGTTGGCAGGTATCATTTGTTTCTACTGTACGAACCTGATCAAACAAAAATGGAAAATAGACGATTCACTTGATGTATTCCCTGTGCATGGTGTGGGCGGTATTTTAGGTACTTTCCTTGCTGGTATTTTTTGTTCAACAGAGTTAGGTATTTTCAGTGGATACGGATTTGGTGGCGACAACACCAGTATTCTTGAACAATTACAAGTGCAAGTTATTGGTATAGTTGCAACTTTTGTATATACAGCTGTTGTAAGCTTTATATTATTAAAATTAATAGGTGTATTAACCAAAGGTATACGTGTAGAACGTGATGCCGAAATCCAAGGTTTGGATATTACCAGCCATGAAGAGCGCGGTTACAACCTTTAATTTAGCAACCTGATTGCTGAAAAATCATAACTAAAAAAAGCCCTGCTTAATCAATTAAACAGGGCTTTTTTATATCTTAAAAATGTTCTCAATCAAGTTGTTGGGATTCGTTGGAAACCTGATGCCTCATAGTTTTTGTTAAGTGCTTTGATTCTCAACAAATGGCGAAATAAAACGTATATTAGAAGGAGTAACTTTATATTGAACAGGTAAAAATTCCGTTCCAATACGATTACTTGTATGCAATAAAATTTTACGACCTTCATTAGTAAAGAAGAGTTGAGATTTAAGCCGTGGTGTTATTCCGTAGATGTAATCTATTTCCAAGGAATATCCATTATGGAGCTTAAATACATTTGTTTTTGCTTGATTAGGACTAACAAACAGAGTTTCAGTAAAAATCCCATACTCATCTTCAATAATAAAATTAAATTCAATTTCACTTTGATAGTTTCTAGCCATAAAAACTATCAAAGCAATCACCAAAGGAATAAATAAAAACCAAATTGCTTTTTTCGGACGATTCAAGAAAGAAAATATATAATCAGTAGTTAATAAATGCGCTCTTGATTCTAGTTTATTTACATCAACGTCTAATGCAGCACATAAAGACTTTAAGGTTTCTTGTGAGCACTTTCCTGAACTTTCAACCCTCTGAACGGTTCTCAAACTAAGCCCTGACGCAATTGCCAGCTCATCTTGAGACCAATGCTTATCATTTCTAACTTTTTTTAATAGCTTAATATTAATCATATTTTCCATAATCACCTCCTTTAAGAAAGAAGCAACTATCCCATTTTAATAGGCATGTCGGCTACGACAGTTATACGACAGACTCTGTAGCGGGTTAAAAAACTGACGACATTACCCTGCTCTGCCATCTTCAATCTCATCAAATTGGACTTGTTCAATTGACTGAAACCGGCTGGTGATTTTGCTGGCTGAGGTATGAATTTGTTTTACATCGTTTGCAGCTTGGTCTATATGCCTTGCTAGTTGATCAAAACGCCCTTGAAAACGGTTAAAATCACCCGCTAGTTTAATTAAATGTTGCTGAATGATATGTACTTGTTGGCGAGTTGCTTCATCTTTTAATACGGCTTTGGCTGTAGTTAATATTGCCATTAAGGTAGTTGGTGAAGTTAGCCATACGCGGCTTTGCCACGCAAATTCGACAATATCAGGGTGATATGCATGAATTTCGGCAAATACGGCTTCTGCCGGTAAAAACAAAATAGCGCTGTCTGAGGTTTCTTTTTCAATAATATATTTGGCTGCAATATCCGAGATATGTTTTTTTACATCGGCTTTAAACTGGCGTTCATAAGCTTTTCGTTCAGTTTCGGCAATGCCGCTTTGCATCATATTCTGATAATTTTCGAGTGGAAATTTAGAGTCAATCACAATATTGCCGGTTGGCTCAGGCAATTTTAGTAGGCAATCGGCAATTCGCCCGTTAGACAATTTAGCTTGTTTTTCAAATTGCTCTTTTGCCAGTGTATTTTCAATCAGGTTATAAAGCTGAACTTCGCCAAATGCGCCGCGACTGCGTTTGTCGGTTAATACATTTTGCAAGCTGACCACATTACCGGAAAGCTCGGCTATTTTTTGTTGAGCCTGATCAATTAATGCCAGCCGTTTTAAAATATCGTTAAAAGTTTTTACTGTGTTTTCAAACCCTTCGCTCAGCTTTTCATTCACTCTATTAGATAATTTATCGAGCCGGCTTTCGGTAATATTGGCCAGTTCAGTTAAGCGTTTAGCCACAGTTTCACTTTGTTGGTGTACGGCTTTGCCAAGCTCTTGTCTGTGCTCTGCGTGATTGCGGTTAATTAAATCTAATAAAGCCAGATGATTTTGCGATGAGCTTTGCTGTAATTGATTTTGTTGTTGGTGCAGGCGGTTTTCTAAAGCGGTAAATTGCTCATGAGTTTGATTCATCAAAGATAAGCGTAAGTCGGTAAGCTGGTTTTGAGCATCACTTTTATCGGCAACCAGCGCATTAATTTGTCTGCGCTGGGCGATTAAAACCAGTAAAACCAAACATAAAATAATACACCCAGCCGCAACCAAACCTATCAATACCCACTTATCGCTTAACACATTAATTCATCCAACTGTATAAATTAACAGTTAATGTAGCAGATTATTAATAAAATTAAAGCCTTATTTTAATCAGCTTTAATAGATTGAGCATAAGGAATGGTGATATTACGACCACAACCAATGCCCATCACCGCACCTAAAAAATTAGCGCTAGCGCATATCCAAAGTGCGCCATCCCAACTGCCATTTAAGCCATGAAAATAACCCGCTAACATAGGTCCGGTTGCTGCCAAAGAATAACCAACACATTGAGCCATGCCGGATAGAGATGCAGCTTGCAGCGAATGATTGGTACGTAAACTAATAAAAGATAAACCTAAAATAAAACAAGCGCCGGATGAAAACCCCATAATCACTGTGCATAAAAAAGCAAACTGAGGAAAATAAATCAGCCCAAGCGAACAAACACCTGCAATGCCAGCCAAGATAATAGCAGGAATGCGTTGATCTTTTAATTTAGCCAATAAAGGCACTAACACTAAACCCGGCACAGCGGTCGCGATTAAAAAGATCCCATGAATAGCACCCGCTTTTTCAGCTGAATAGCCAGCTTCAATTAAAATACTCGGCAACCAGCCAACAATAATATAAGTAAATAAGGAGTTACTCCCTAAAAAGAAAGTCACTTGCCATGCCAAACTATGCTGCCAAATTTTATCCTGATTTGTCGATTGCAACGCACTGCTATCTGGCTTGGTTTTATATTTAAGCTGAGGCAACCATAAAATCATCGCAATTAACGCCAGTAAACTCAGTGAAGCCATAGTGACTTGCCAACCCATTTGATGCCAATTGGTAATCGGAATAGCTAAAGCAGAAAAACCACCGCCAACAATGCCCATAGATAAAACATAAGCAGAGGTCATTAATGCGACTTGCTGCGGAAAATCGCGCTTAATCAAACTCGGCAGTAATACATTACCTATCGCAATGCCAACACCTATAATGGCAGTGCCGATAAATAAAATAGACTTAGCGTCTAATAATCGTGAGAGACACCCTGCACCAATTAAAATTAAGGCAACAAATAAAGTTGTTTCTAAGCCAAGCTTTTTAGCCATTTTAGGAGCCAATGGCGAAATTAATGCAAAACCTAATAAAGGCAAGGTAGTTAATAATCCGGCCTGAGCTGCAGTGAGTTGAAAAAAAGCAATGACTTGCTCAAGCACAGGCGCAATACCGGTAATTGGCGCACGTAAATTAGCCGCCAGTAAAATAATACCAACGACTAAAATGACATATTTTAATAACCCAGATGGGTGGGCACTGGCTACATTATTATCAGATGCTTGCACAATAAATCTCTCAGGCAAAAATAAAGAGCAGTAGTATATAAGTTATCTATCCTTTATTATTTAGCAATAATGACAGTTAATTACTAAAAACAGCCAAATGAGTTTAGAGCAACATATCAATTGGGGAAATCTGCAAAATTACGAGCAGATGCCACAGCCGCTAATCGCTAAAATAGAAGCCGTAAAAAATAGTCATGCGCTGCCACTCCATACTCATCCAAAGGGGCAATTAATTATTGCGCTGCATGGTTATGTGACTTGTGAAATTGAAAATGCGCTGTGGATGGTGCCAGCCAATAATGCAATTTGGATCCCGCCACATATTAAACATACCAATCGCGCATCTGATCAGGCGAAGCTTGGACATTTATTTATTCAAAACCAGCTCACAGGCTTACCTGTTTCGCCCTGTGTTTTGTCGTTAACGACTGTCACCCGTGAACTATTTATCCATTTTGCGAGTTTAAATCAGCATTATTCAAAAAATGGATTTGAGCATAAAGTGGCAGAGGTATTATTTGAATTATTAACTCAAATGCCGACTCAACAGCTTAATTTTGTGCAGAGTAAACATACTGTGGTCAAACAAATCGCCAGCACTTTACTTAAACAGCCGGATAATCGCACAACGCTGACCCAATGGGCGAATCATTTTGCGTTAGGTGAGCGCACCCTCGCCCGTTTAATTAAACACGAAACCGGAATGACATTTGGCCAATGGCGCAGCCAGCTTCATTTAATTATTGCGCTACAAAAATTGGAAGAACAGCAAAGTGTGCAAGCTGTTTCAGACAGTTTAGGTTATGAGTCGGTCAGTGCATTTATTACTATGTTTAAAAAAGCACTGGGCAAATCACCTAAACGTTATATTGCTGAGTTGAATTAATCACAACTTTAAATAACCTGAGCTGCACATAAGAAAATTTGCCCAACGGGCTATTTTTCCGCCTCTCATCGTTATTTTTCTGACTAATAGCTCGCTATTAGGTACAGAAAAATGCCTTGA
>NZ_JAOPFU010000077.1 GCF_025515275.1 Catenovulum sp. 2E275 | reverse complement strand
CACTATAAGCTGGGAAATATTTCACCTGTTCAATATGAGCAGAAGTTACTAAAAAGTGCCTAAACATGTCTCCAAATTTAGTTGACCGTTACACATTAGCCAAGAAGAACTACGGAGTTGTCGGCATGAGAGGGGCGTGGGAAGTAGATCACTCCATCCCAATCTCCAAAGGTGGCAGCAACCACCTCAACAATCTTTTCCCAGCATGTATTCCGTGTAATCGCAAAAAGGGAAACAGCAGTAATGCTGTGGCCAGAAAACCTCATGGCTTGCTAGTCGCCCCAATGTCAAAAAAAGCAAAAGAGTCCAAACGAAAGAAAAGCATTTTAACTGGTCTGGCGCTGGGAGCTGGTTTTGGCTCTGCGTTTGGTCCAGTGGGTATGTTACTTTGTGGGACTATCGGTGCCATTGCAGGGGATTCGAATGAGCAGTAAGAGTAAAGTGGCAACTATTGCTAACTTTATGCAACATGAATACTCCCACCACAGGTGGGAGTACCTGACATTCACCGCTATTGTTTTTGTTAGCTTTGTATTTGCATTTTTGTCCGAGATAACGCATCTAAATGATGCAGTTAATTATCTAGTTGGAGGTGATTTCAATCTGGCACAAGAGATAAGGCAGGCACCATTAGAGCATTTTGCACCAAGCACCATTGCTTATGGGACAACCTTTCTTTATCTGCTGATATCTGGTTTTCGCATTGTCTGCGGAACACAGCAAACTGCGGTTAATTGGTTTAAGAGTAATCTGTTAGCCCCACTAATTAACTTCTATTCAACTTTATGTCGCGCAATGCTTGGTGGCCTGATAGGTATAACGATTCTGACGATTCTTTTCGACTTCAAAAGCTACTTGTGGATTTTCTTTTTCTTTTCATTTATCTATCCGGGAATAATCATGTTGATTGTTCAGTCTATGGCTAAACTGATCGAACCGATAGCAGGATTAAAAATCGATAGAGGTTTTTTGGGGACGAGGATTGTCGGGCTGTTAATGATCGCCTTAGCGTTGGTTTCTGGGCTAGCTGTTTACTTGATAGACCTCATCGGAAAGGCTCTTTTATAAAGAGCCAAATTATTTATTCCCCTAAACACCTAAGAATTAATAAACAATAAATACAATAAGTTAAATCCCACAACTCAGCTTGACACATCATTTTGTGAAAGACTATTTTTCACCAACACCTCGAATCTTGCTCCCAATTGATATTGGCAAACATGGATAAACATCCAATGTTCTTGTTATCACGTTTCACTCACTGGCTAAAAAGATCATGCATCTTGATATGACGCAGATATTACCTGCCCAAGCATGATGTGGCCTATTTGGCAGAACAACGTTGATACCAAGAATATATCAATTAATTATTCCCTCCCCCTCTCACAAATAGTTAACAAGTGTGAGACTTACTACTCTATTGTAAACGAAACAACATATTCTCTACTTTCTAGATGGAACCGTTCTTTATCATCAAAGTCTATATGTTCAATTCTAAGAATCTCATTAGAGACTAAGAAAATTTCATAATTCCCAATATTCTTCCTAGCAAATTCAAGCTCATTCCTGCTCAAATGAAATCTATCACCAGAGTAAGTTTTAACTTCAACATACTTCGTTACGTCAAGTTCATTGATATATTTAATATCGTAACCATCGCCATCACTAGTTTTAGATACCCAAGTAACTTTTTGTTTACCAAACTGTTTAATAAGAGAATTATAAACGTCTTCTTCAGATCTTTTACCGTTGATTCTATTGTTATCCGATAATGACTTTGAGTGTTTAAACGGTTTCTTCGATTTACTTTGGTTGTTTTTGATATTTCTTGGTTTACTAAGAGATGCACTCTTTATTTGTTTGGTTTGTCGAACAGAACCCTCAACACCGTGAGGTTTCTTTATAACATTCTCAGACTCAAATTTTTCATTTATACGAGTTTTAACTTCTTCCCACTTATGAGAAAAAAACATTAGACTCATTAGTTCTTGATCACCTTCAACCCTATCAATATCAATTAATTCAGCGTGGTTGTCGTACACGGCTTCAAAATCAATTTGTGTTTCTTCGATAGATTCTTGCCCTAAAACATCTGAGATATAGTTGTTTACATACTTTTCGTAGTTCATTTCAAAAGATTGTTTATTTTGTCTAGCTGATAAAATAATGAAATTATCGTTACTCTCGTATTGTGATACGTAATGAGTAAACTGAGATTCTCTAGAATTTACTATGCACCATTGATACAACATCTTCTTAAACAAATATAAAGCTCTCTCGAACGCCTGTTTTAGCTTACTAACATGATACTTTGATAAATCTATCTTATAGTACGCAAATTCTGAACGATTGAAGTCAGCAACATTTATTCCCTTCTCCGCGAAAAGCTCTTTTATCGCGCTGCAACTTTCAAGGCCATCCAACTCCTTGAAATCTATTCTTTCAACATCAATTTGCAATTCAAGCTCAGCCGACACACTTTCAAGCAAATTATCATCAGACTCAAACCTATAAGTTTTACCTAATAAGGAATAGACTGTTTTCCAAAATGAATACAGTTCATCTGAGATTCCTAATAATTCTCTTGTTCTAATTAACTCTTCTTCACCAATATCATTTTTAATAGTTTTTTCTAGATACGAAGCTTCCTCTTTGACAACATCTCGGAATACTCGGGTGTCCTGAATATCGAAAATTAATCCTATTATATCGGCAAAGGTTTCTTGAAAATCGAAATCATGCCTAAGATCTCCGACCGTTGACTCAGGTCTAACTTTAATGACAAAATCGTTATCTTGTTTAATGTAGTCATTATTTTCTAGCTCAAAACTTTCTCCATTAATCTGATACTTAACGTCATCGCATAAAACGACCCTGTACCGTCTCAATTTTGCTAGTTCTGCTTTCGCAGACTGATCTTTTTCAATATCTTGTATTCGATAAACCAAAATATATGGGGCAATTTCCTCTAAAAATGACGAGAAGCTACTACTTAAAGAAGGTAAAGAGGATGTACTTGTAATTTCGACATCTAGTTCATTTAGATTCTGCACTCCAAAAAACTCGATAATATTTTGAGTGTTTTGTCTTCTTGGGTAGTTTAACACTGGTACGCTGGCGGCAATCTTCCTCGGTAGTTTTATATTTCCATTGTAAAAAACTTTATCAGCAGATTGATAAGAACGAGTTTGTCCTTTTAAAGCAAAAAGCTTCGTTTCTTGGTTGTCCAAAGGTTGTTTATTGACTTCAAAATGCCTAACCGCCAACTTATATATTGCCTGAGTCTGTCTCCCATCAGGGGACTTTATCGGAAGTTCACTAATGATTCTTTGTACTGCTTCCAAAGATAGTTTTTCAAATTTATCAGTTGCACCAATTTTTAATAACAAACTTTCAATATCTGATCGACTAATACCGAAATAATTGAATTGCTCATAATCAAAATTGAAGCTGATGCTATTTACAAGAGGGCTTAGTTTCTCATTAGCGAAAAAGAAGTCTCTAAACAGCCCGAGAGATTTTACTTGATACTTAATAAATGAAGGTTTATGTGAAATATTATGGCTATAAGCCCCATAATATTCTCTGTCCTTGTTAAAACTAAATTTGTCAGTATTTGCTGAATCATCTAACTGATTATAAATGTCTTTATCTTGGATAAACCATATGACTAGCTTTTCTAACGAGATATTTTGCGCAATAAGCTCAAAGTTATCGATCTCCTTGTAATGAAAAGAACCAACTCTATAACCTAAAGGGCGAGGAACACACTGAAAAACAAATTTTTCGTACTCTAAATTTCTTCTACCTTTAACTTCGTTAAACTTACTATTTTTGTTAACTCCTAGCCATAAAAAGAACTGTTCTAGGTTATCCGGATCCTCTTCACCTAACCTATATTTGGAAGGTGCACATAGAAATACATTATCTCTGAATATGCCTTCAAATAAGAACTCATTTAAAGTTCCAGAAGGATAACTCTTAGATAAATATAAATCGCTTGCATCAGTCAGAGTATGTTCTTTATTGTAAAGTTGGATTTTTGAATCAGGTATTTGTTGTGGAGAGTTCAATTTATTGAAATTTTCATAAAGAGAACGAACCATACTGGTTAGTATTTCTTCAACTTTGTTATCGTCTTCTTTAATTAAACGGTTTGCATTTGAAACTATTTTCTGAAGTACCGGTATAGGCTGATACTGTTGAATATTTGTGATTTGTCTCAAAGCTCTCTGCAATTCACGAGCTTTTTCATTCGAATCAATCTCAAATTTTTTGATCAATAATTCAAACAAGTCTCTATGAATAAACTTGATACTGACATAATCAGGTACACTAATATCTATCGATGAAGGCGTATATACTTCATCTTCAAGAGAAATCAATGCTCCACTTGAGTCAATTAAAAGCTCTAATTTTTCATCATGCTTGAAAGTGTGGTAAAACATATAAATCATAGAAGCTCTGTCTTCTATGCTATTTATATTTTTACTTAAAACTCTCAATTTTTCAGTATCTACACTTCCATTTAAATTTAAACTCGAAAGGTCGGCAGTGCCATCTAAGGGGATTAACAAGTTTTCAAAGACGAACTCTTGGTTAATAGAGCACACAAAACTAGAAAGCGCATCTATAAATATAACTTCTGATTTTTTTCTATAAGTTCCGTCAACACAAGGAAACACCTCCAAAGTGTTGATCGCATCATCAATAGCATCGTAGAACCCCAGCTCCATAAGAATGTTATTAGGATTGTTGTATGACAAAAACTCAATAGCTTTGTAACTAATATTACCTTTCGTTAAAGATTTCGCTGTATCAATAATTAACTTAACTAACTCTCTTAAAATGAAGCGGTTTTTTTCACTGTCATTTATCTCATTTCTGGAGCTGTTTAATTCGAAGGTTCCATGAATAATAAAAGGAAAGTCAACAGCTAATTTAGTAGGGAAATATGCGAAAATTTCTCGAATATCACAGCAGAGTTCATCTTGCAGAGCAATTTTTAAATCGAAGAACTCTTCTTCACTTTCTTTATCCCATAACTCTTTAGGTATTTCTCCTTTGTGTTCATAGACGTTCCATTTTTCACTAAGATCCGTTTTATCTATTGCCTTGATACACTTTCCATCAACAAAAACTGTTAATGTCTTAATAGAGTTTAAAAAGAGTAGGATCTCACTCTTTAACTCGTCTATTTGCTTTTTAATATCACCTAGGAAGCCAACTTTGTATCGTATATCAATTGACGTGATCCAGTCTTGATTTATTTCCTCTGTTAACTTCGGAATAGATAGGAATGGAATAGGATAAATAGAATCAGGTAAATTTTGTGCTTTTCTAATAGCATTGCGCTCTCCTGGTAAAAACAGCTCATCAAAAACACCATTTACAATTTCATTTGAAAACTCAATTCTTAGGTTGTTGCTATTAATTGATATCGATTCACTCCAATTAATGATCGATCTAAAGCCAAGTCCTTTATTTCCTATGAACTTTTTAGATGTTTTAGTACTCAAATTAGAAATCATTAAAGATCTAATTCCGTTAGAGCTAAAAGCGCTACAGCCAGTTCCTCTATTTTTAATACTTAGCAAATTAGCTTTAGTATCTAATTCAATTCTTACCTCATCTGACTTTTCATCATCAGCATTTTGAAGAAGCTCAAGTAACTGTCTTCCGTTGTACTCTTTTTCCGTTTCAACTTCACGGTTGAACGCAGAAATCATATCTGCTGGGGACTTTTTATAGACTTCCTTTCGGCGAACTATTTCTTCTAAGATCTCTGCCTTAATACCAATGTTTTGCTCTTTAATTGGCTCCATAGTCGCTATATTATTCAAGATAAAGCCTCCTCATATTCCCTTTGAACTCTCGCCCTTAAATCGAATTGGTATTATGTACTGCCATTAAACAGATTTATCTTCCTCTGAGGATCGTCGCCATTTTCACTAATTTTTACCAATTTATTTAGTAACTTTTTACCGTAACCATTTTTCTTTCCCCACATAGACGCATATGAGTTTTCAAGCCTTTCCATGTACATGCTTTCATCTTCTTCCCTTCTGACGAATGTGAGGTCAACAACGGAATGAATTGCTTTATCAAATGAACTAAATAACCAAACAGAATCGCTGTCTTCACGACAGTATTTAATTAGAAGTTGAATGAAAGAAATATCCCATATAGCGTTCCTAAGATCTTTAGGCCCATGAGATTTGAGCATTTTTGAAATTTTCCAGCTACTAAAATAAACAGATAAAAAGTGAAATGATGGTGCTGAAAACATATATTCATCATATATCCAATCCATCAATTCAAGCATGGTTTGATATGGAGTTATTCGTTTAGAACGAGCTAGAGATATCGCTTTTTTTATTATGACTGCATTTCTCTCTACCAAAGTTAATCTCTCTGGTAACTTGCCACCTATAAGCTCGCCTGTCTTAAACAAAGACAGTTCATTACGACTTATGCTATCTCTTTGCTTTAGAAATAAGTCTAAGTAAATATTAGGATTTAAGTTATCAGCTGTTCGAAATAATGCTAGCTCATCATCTGCTTTATCTAAACCATTTCGCTCTATATATTCGTGATAGGAATAACCTGTTTCCGATAAAATATTTCCTGCATTTAGTACAGCTTGCAGAGCAGCTACACTCCTATAGGGCTGTTGGTTTTTCTGTTCAGAAATATCTAAACCATTAACCAAGCTGATCAAATAAGAAACTACATTCCTGTCCAATAGGCACTTAAATTCAACACCTGGTGAATACCAGATATCAGTCAAACTTGGATGTCCTTTCCTGTTAACATTGAGAGGATCAGATAGTAGTTTATTTTCTAATACATGCGTTTCTGCTCGTAATATTTCTTCCAGCCGATCGTGAATGATAAGTAACTCCATGTCTTCCATACAATCTTTACCCAAATAACCAAGCTTTCACTTCGTCATAATTTTCTAAATACAAAGGTCTGACTAAGGGATTACCTTCCCTTATTTCCTTATCTATAAGGTGATACTGAATATAATACTCAGCCATAGCAGCTCTAACTTCTACAGTGAAGCTATCCCCCTTTCCTTTGTCCATCATAATTACCTGTTTCTGAGGTTCAGTTAAGGCGGGTTGCGGGGCGATTTTCAGTTTAATCATGGTCATCCAAGCTTCATCTTGTTCATACTCAACCTCAGACGGCTCATTCAGTTCCGCAGCAGTGATTCTACCAAGATGAAAGTCTCTAAATTCACTACGATATTCATCATATGCTCGGCAATGCCAACGAACACCACTATCAGCTAATGCAATAGGATGAATAATCCTTTCGATGCCATTGGGGTTGGTTAGAGAGTAATAAGTAGCCTTAACTGATAGCTTCTTGTTTATAGCTTGAGTTACAACCCTAACTATTTTTGGGTCAACGTTTCCAGTATGTAAAGGACCAAAATCGACAGCCAAAGCTCCCCAGTAATCGGATTTATATACTTGACTATTAATCCTTAAAAATGCCACATACTCCTGCCATGTTTCATCAATATAGTGACAGGTGAAACTAGAAGTTGGCTCATACTGTTTTAAGCTTTTATTATATTTCAATGAATTAGGATATAGGTCCCTATATTCCGTGAGGCTTTTAGTAATATTGCTAATGGTGACTTTAAATAATTTTGCCAACGTTGAAGCGTTTACACCCCCTTCCCAATACGCAAACATCTCGATTGCTTTTAGTCTTACTTCCTTTGTATTTAATCCTCCATTAATCATATGGTTTCTCCCACATTTTTAATTAACTTCAGGGGAACACCATGCGTGATTAGGTGTTCTTGTGTTATGGCCAACTTGTTATTTTCTAGGTTCTTTAAAACTTCTCTAATTTCATAGGGCGTATCAGGAGAGTTAAGTCTTCGTGTTAACTGTTCAAACTGATTCCCAAACTCCTCCAGCTTTGATTTGGCAATCACATCCTCAGGAAGTATGCTTGGAATGATCAGGTCGATCACTCTATGCTCAGCGAGCTTTAATGCCATGTCTATTCCCGCAGCATCATAGTCAAAGAACACTCCAACCTTAGTGTCTGGCCGAACTTTGCAAATTAACTCGTTTAAGTATTTTTGATTTTTACCATAACCACGAAATACGGCGATGGCACTTTGATATTCAAGCGGTAAAGAAGGAATGACTAGTTCCCAATTTGTTATGAGTTCCCCATTTTCAACGATGATTAACTTACTTATCTTAGTGACATCAATATCGCGAAGCTTCATGGAATAGACAATATTTGGCTGTGCTTCGATTGCGTCTTTAATTCCAGGGATGATTCCTCTGCCCGTCATTGAAAGCATCACTTCAAAAACGCCTCCAGATGCCCATTTTTCATTACTAAAAAAGGAGGAAGCCTCAAGCCTAGTTTCCACATCTAAATCGATGTCTAAAATTGGCTTTCCCAATACTTTGTTAAAATAATTTTCTATTTCAATTAGGTTTGATGGTGTGAAATATATTTTTTTATTTCTGATTATGCCAATTTCGAGTTCTTGAACAATTGCACGCAGAACAGCCGATTCGCTGATTTGACTGGGAGATCTTCTGATTAAATTCTGGGCAGCTCTTATAGTCTTTTTATCTAGCTTCATGAGCAACCTTTCTGAAGAGTATGTCTTTGACATATATAGCCCCATCGAAAGGCGCTATAATTTCTCTAACTTCTTCCACCTCAGCTACTTTCAGTACTGCTTTTCTCTGGGCCTCAAAATAGCTCATGATCATCAACATCCAATCTTCTGGAGTAGACTCTACATTCTGTAACGGTAGACTTATCTTGGAGACCTAGTTAGAGGTATTATTAATACAACTAAAGAGGTTTTAAATGACAAGAAAATTATCAACTGAGTTTA
>NZ_JAOPFU010000076.1 GCF_025515275.1 Catenovulum sp. 2E275 | reverse complement strand
CAGGAACAGGAACAGGAACAGGAACAGGAACAGGAACAGGAACAGGAACAGGAACAGGAACAGGAACAGGAACAGGAACAGGAACAGGAACAGGATAACCAAACCGAATATATTGATTCAACTATTTATGTTCAGCCTGTTGCCAATTTAGCTGATGACTTTATTAAAGGCGTTGATATTTCAACCTTAATCGAAGTTGAGCAAAACGGTGGGCTATTTTATAACGAAAACAATGAGCAGCAAGATGCCTTAAAAATCTTAAAAGATCATGGTGTTAACTGGGTTAGGTTAAGATTATGGAACGACCCTTATAACGTTTATTGGGCTGATCAAGTTAACAATGGGCAAAGTGTTCAGGGTGCCATTGGTGGCGGCACAAACGATTATCAAACCACTTTGGCTTTAGCGCAAAGAGCTAAAGCGCTGGGCTTAAAAATATTACTGGATTTTCATTACAGTGATTTTTGGGCGCATCCCGGCCAGCAATATATTCCGTTGGCATGGCAAAACCTGACTCAAACCCAAGTTGAACAGGCACTTTATCAATATACTTTTGATACATTAAATAATTTACGCCTTGCAGGTGTATTTCCCGATATGGTGCAAATAGGTAACGAAATTAATGCTGGTTTAGTCTTTCCTCATGGTCAGGATATTGGCTCAGCCGGAGCTATTAATTTATTAAAACAAGGGATTAAAGCAACCCGTGAAGTTGAAGCTTTAGCTGAACAAAATTGTCAGATCATGCTGCATTTAGCCGAAGGCGGCAAAGCCAGTATTTTTAATTACGCATTTGATGCCTTTACAGAAGCGCAATTAGATTACGATATTATCGGCGCATCTTATTACCCTTACTGGCATGGCAGCTTAACAGCGTTAACCAATAACTTGTCGGCGCTTAGTCAAAAATATAATAAACCGGTTGTCATTGCCGAAACAGCTTATGCATTTACCACAGAGCAAGGGCCGGATGCTGGCGGTAATATTTTTTCAGAAACCGATGCAAATACCGCCGGATACAAAGCTTCAGTTCAAGGTCAAGCCAGTGTTATTAGAGACATAATCAATCAAGTTTCACAAATAGCAGATAACAAAGGGCTAGGTTTATTTTATTGGGAACCAGCTTGGCTAGGTGTAAATGGTGCAGGCTGGATTAGCGGCCAATCTAATGGCTGGGAAAATCAGGCGATGTTTGATTATCAAGGTAAAGTGTTAGATTCTATGGATGTTTTTTGGAAAGTATCCGCAGATAAAACTGTTGAAGCGCCGAGTATAAAATCGATTCAACCACTAGAAATTACCATCAGCAGTACCAACAACCAAATTGTATTGCCAGATACTATCAACTTAACTTACAACACAGATCAAGTGGTTACGCTACCGGTTAGCTGGGACGAAAATTTAGCGATTGCCAACGATACAGCGGGTAATTATTTAATCACCGGAACACTGGCAGACAATAGCCAAGTAGAGGTTGAGTTAACGGTATTATTTGCCGCAGATTTATTAACCAACGCCGATTTTGAAACCGGCCAATTATCGCCCTGGCAAACTACTCAAACCGATATTTTGAGTATAGGTTCAACCGGTGCTCACGATGGCTCAAATGCGGTGACTTACTGGTCTGCCAGTGATTTTACAGCCCAGCTAACAACCCAATTAGATAATATAGAAAACGGACGTTATCGCTTTACAGCTATGGTTATGGGTGAAAGCAAAGGCGACAGCAATTCGGTTATTCAATTATCGTCTGCGCAAAATACTGCACAAACCTCAATCGCCAATACAGGATGGGAGAATTGGGCTGAGTATCAGCTTGAAATTGAGGTAACCAATAACCAACTTACGATTTCATTTGAATTAGATGAAGTTGCAGATTCATGGGGCTGGATAGACAGTCTGACACTCAATAAATTATAAAACTCATATCACAATAAACCTGTATTTTTTAGTCAATAAAATGCAGGTTTATTGCTCTACTCTCAACGCTTACAAACCTTGTCCAAGTCTGTTGTTTGTTTTTTACGCTTAAAGCTTTACAAACCACAAACATTAAACAATAATGATAATAGTTTTCATTAGCAATTTAAGGTTTAATTTAAAATGCATACTTGGCAAAATTTATTAACTCAGGGAAATGATTGTTTTAACGCTGACCAATGGCAAGAAGCCGAGGGTTATTACCAGCAAGCGATAGATTTATTAGACAGTCAACTGCATCAAAACCCTAAATCGCAAGAAGCTATTCAAGCTTGGATATGCAGTTACCATAATTTAGCCACTTTGTTTCAGCGTACCGGCGAACTACAAAAAGCACAAAAATGTTTATTAATTCCGCATCAGTCTATGCGCTATTTGGCCGACAGCGAACATGCCGATGATGAGCTGCAAGTGCTGGCGTTACAAGCGCTAAAAGTAACGGTTATTCCGTTATTAGAATTTGCGCAAAAGCATCCGGTATGCGATAGCTGCTTTGATGCATTAATGAATCAATATCGTCAGGCTTTTTACCAAACCCAAACTCTTCACTAATTAAGGAGCATAATGATGAAATTTAAAATCTTAAAAATTTATCTTTACTGTTTAGCGGCGCTACCCAGTTTAAGCTTGGCCCACCCGGGGCATGATCACCAAAGCCCTTGGGCTGGTCTTATTCATTTAGCATGGATTGCACCGCTGATTATCGCGCTTGCTGTCATTGTATTTAAAATGAAAAAATCATCAAAACAATAGGATAAAATATGCTTCATTCTCTGCTCAATAAAATAGATAAAGTAGCAAACTTTGGTTCAGTTTCTGCACATTGTGATATTCCATGCAAAATTTATGATCCAATCACAGCACAAATATCCGTTTTAACCATGATCAGAATGGTTGACCTGCTGGAAGAATTAAATGAAAAAGAAACACTTAACTTCAATCAACAAGCGCAATTCTCGCGTTTGGTTGCGCAAAAAGAAGAGCATGGCAATAAAGTTAAGGAAGAAATCCGCATTATTTGGGGCGATTATATAAAACAACCTCAATTGGATCAGTTTCCCGAATTACATGAATTAACTCACAGTATTATGCTGCAAACATCCAAAGCAAAACAGAATATTGATAAAGACGCTACATTAGAATTATTAAATAAAGTAAATCGTTTTGCAGACATATTCTGGCAAAGTAAAGGGGTAGCAACTTATAGCGCAACCTGCCCTTATCCACCGGCTCAAACCTTAATTTATCCGGATTTAAAAGCAAATTAATGCTTGGTTTTTCAATTAACAAAGTGGCGGGAATAAGTATGTCGCCACTTATTCCAAGCGGCAGCTATATTATTTTCTGCCCTTGGTTTAAATTAAATGGTTTTAAACTCAAACCCGGCGACATTATAAAAGTCACTCATCCGCAATATGGCCTTTTGGTTAAATCAATTCACCAGATTATGCCAAACGGCGATTATTTATTAACTGGCTTAAACCCGCACAGTATTACCACAGAGCAAATGGGATTAATTACGCAACAACAAATTCTAGCCAAAGCCATTAAAATCATTAAACCAAAACCGTCTGTTTAAGCTCAGGTCAGGTTAATTTAGCCCAACATAAACAAATCGCGCTAACGTTAACTGCCCCAGCTTGTTTTAATGTTTTAGCAAAAGCATCCAAAGTCGCACCAGTCGTTACCACATCATCTATTATTAAAATCCGCTTTCCGGCTAAATTTGCTTTAACTGAAAATGCATTTTTCACATTATCCAAACGCTTTTTACCACTTAATTTGGCTTGCTGTTTGGTGTATTTAAGCCTTGAGCAATCTGTGAGCTGCGGCATATTTAACTTTAGCTGCTCAGCCAACCACTGCGCCTGATTAAAACCCCGCCGGTAATATTTAAACCAATGCAACGGCGTTGGCACAAATTCGTCATAATCATCTTTTACCTGCTTATACAGCTCAGCCAAATTAAACTGAATTAAGTGTTTTAAACAAGCTTTAGCAATTGGATTGGCCTGATATTTCATTTTAGGAATTAAAAAGTCAAAAGGTTGCTGATATTCATACCAGCAATAAATTGAGTTTAATTCAGTGACTTTTAACATTCGATTGGCATCTGGCCTGAGTAAAATGTCCTGCCAGTTTAAGTTAAATTCAGAATCAGCAATGGCTTGCAAACAAACCGGACACAAACTTTGCTTAGCATAAATTAAACTGTCGCATAAATAACAACGAACAAAAGAAAAAGCATTAGCTTGTGGTAAACTTGGCATCATAAATCCAACAATTCATCCGTCTTATGGCTTTACAAAACTTATATTTAATTCACGGCTGGGGAATGAACCGCTCAGTTTGGCAAGTTATCGAAAATGAGCTTAAAGCCCATTTTAAACTGCATTTTCTCGACTTACCCGGTTATGCAAACGCACACAAACATTATCCAGCTGACTATAGTTTAGCCAATATAAGTGAACAAGTTGCAGCAAAAGTTAATCAACCCGGCATATTGCTAGGTTGGTCACTTGGGGGTTTAGTCGCCCAACAAATTGCGTTAACTCAGCCACAAAAGTTAACACATTTAATTTGCCTTGCTTCAACCCCTAAATTTCAAGCAAGTGATAATTGGTCTGGGATAAAACCAGAAGTGCTAAGTGCATTTCAACAGCAATTAGCGAACGATTACCAAAAAACGATTGAACGATTTTTAGCGATTCAAACAATGGGAAGCGATACCGCCAGACAAGATGTAAAAGCGCTGAAAACCCTGTTACTTGAGCATCCCACCCCTGATGAGTTTGTTTTAGCTGCGGGTTTAAAAATATTAGCCGAAGCGGATTTAACCAAACAAATAAATCAAATTTCAGTACCAACTCTCAGGTTATATGGCAAGTTAGATAGTTTAGTGCCGGCAAAAGCCATTGAGCCAATCGCTCAGCTTCAGCCAAATGCACAAACCATTATTTTTAATAAAGCATCACATGCCCCGTTTATTTCGCATCCGCTTGAATTTAGTCAAGCTTTGTTGGCAAATTTACCAAATTAAACATACTCGCTTTTGGCCGGATAACTTTCAATTTGGTTTAATTTGATTAATAATTAGGCTCATCTGTTTATTAATTATTAGGATTCAGTGTGGATATTCAATCAGCATTTAATTCCAGTTTGTATGGCTTAAATCAAGCAAGCCAAGGGATCACCCGAAATTCACAGGAAATCGCCAATAACTCACTCGCGCAAAGTAGTCAGGAAGAGCAAAGAGCTCAAGCTTTGCAAGCCGAACAACAAGCTAATACAGAGCAAACCAATGCTGATCAGCAAAATCAGTTAAATGCACAAAGTGAGCAAAACCGACAGCAGGATATTACGGATAATCTGGTAGATTTAACTCAAAACCAGTTAGATGCCAGCGCGAACATAAAAGCATTGCAAACAGCAAATGAAACCATTGGCAGCATTATAGATATTAAGGTTTAATCCAATACGATGAACATAGTCACTCAGTTTCCGGTTAACCTGAATCTGAACTTTGCTAACCCGCAAATTGAAGCGGCACGCAAAGAGGCTTTGTCACGCGAAGCAATTAGCCAAGCCGCTGAAAATGAACAGTCTCCGTCTGAAGCTGGAACCGGCAGTGAAAATGAAAGAACCACTAAACGCGGTTTACAACAGGCATTAACTTACGACTTTTCAAAACCAGAACAACACAGACAAGAAAATCGCCAAGCGCTTGATGCGTCTGGACAAAATAGTACAGAGCACAACCAGCAAGATGCGACCGAAGATCAAAGCAATCGCGGTAAAGAATTTACTCAATCACAAAACTCGTCAACTGAACTGAGCGACTCAGAACAAAAAGAGTTAGAAGAATTAAAAGCCAGAGACCAAGAAGTTCGTACCCATGAACAAGCTCATGCCAATATGGGTGGCCAGCATGCTGGCTCTCCAAGTTACGAGTTTGAACGTGGTAGCGACGGAAAAAATTATGCAGTATCTGGCGAAGTGCAAATTGATGTATCAGAAGTAGCGGGTGATCCACAAGCCACGATTCAAAAAATGGAGCAAGTTAAACGAGCAGCTCTTGCACCGGCTGAACCTTCTTCTGCCGATAGAAAAGTGGCTAACGAGGCCAGCCAAAAAGCTCAACAAGCCCGAGCGGATTTATTAAGCGAAACAACAGACACTCAGCAGGTTAAATCTGATAGCAATACAAATTCAATTAATCCAACTGATTCGGTAAATCAGGTAACAACACCATCAGCGCAAACTTCGCAATCTGTCGCCGGTATTTTTGTAAATTCAGCCACTCAGGCTGAACCCACTGCAAATATTACAACGCAGGCAGTCCCCACATTTGAGCCAAAACAAACCTTAGCTCAAAGCCAAACTGAGTCACTTAAATTTGAACAAAGAGATGAAATAATTAATGCAAGAGCGCTCAAAATAGAGCGCTTTTATCAACAAAGTTATAGCCCGAGCGAAACCAACTTTACTCGTTATGCTTAGCTTTTAGTTTTTCCCAACAAATACGGTTTTAAATACTTTAACCGCTAAAATAGTCACCCCAACCCCACTTGCTACAAATAAACTCACAATGCTCACTGGAATTAACATAAAGTACCTCTCAAGCTTGAGTTAAATCAATATGACAATTTTATTAACACGCTTTTTAAAGTTAGACTCCAAAACCGTTATTAGCAAATAAGTTTGTTGAAAATGGGGAATTTAAATATAGAGCTAAAGTATCAGATACAAAAAATGCGACATAAAGTCGCATTTTAAAAGTAGGGGTGAAGCTAATTATAACTATTATGCAATGCCGTAAGCTTGACGATAAGCCTGCACTTTTTCTAATTCAGCGTCTTTATCTCCGGCTTGTTTTAAATATTCAATTAAATCGGTTAATTTGATAATTGAAATAACTTGTGTGCCAAAGTCTCGCTCAACTTCCTGAATTGCAGACAATTCGCCTTTGCCTTTTTCCTGACGATCAAGCGCAATTAATACACCTGTTAAATTAGCCTGATGCGCCTGAATTAACTCCATAGATTCACGAATCGCAGTGCCAGCCGTAATCACATCATCAACCAACATAACATTACCGGTTAAATCAGAGCCAACTAATTGCCCGCCTTCACCGTGATCTTTTTTCTCTTTACGGTTAAAACAGTAAGGCACGTCTAAATTATATTGGTCAGCTAATGCAACTGCAGTTGTGGTCGCAATTGGGATCCCTTTGTAAGCAGGGCCAAATAATAAATCAAACTCAACCGCGGCATCTTGTAAAGCGGCAGCATAAAAACGGCCTAATTTAGCTAAATCACCACCGGTTTTAAATAAACCGGCATTAAAGAAGTAAGGGCTGATACGGCCAGATTTTAAAGTAAACTCGCCAAATTTAAGTACGCCACGTGATAAAGCAAATTCAATAAACTCTTTTTGGTAAGCTTGCATAAAAACTCCTGTTAAATATTAAGCTAAAGCCGCTTTTTGAATATCAGTAATTTCACGAATAGCGTGACGTGCATATTCCAGCATTTCATTCATTTCTTCAAAACTGAACGGTTCACCTTCGGCAGTGCCTTGCACTTCAATTAATTTACCGGTTTCGGTCATTACAACATTCATATCGGTTTCAGCGTCACAATCTTCCAAATATTCAAGATCGGCAATCACTTCACCTTTATAAACGCCAACCGAAATGGCCGCTATCATGTGTTTTAAAGGGTTAGTTTTTAATGCGCCTTTTGAACGTAGGTGAGTTAATGCATCAACCAAAGCAACACAAGCACCAGTAATAGATGCTGTACGGGTTCCGCCATCAGCCTGAATAACATCACAATCAATCGTAATTGTATGTTCGCCTAAAGCTTTTAAATCAACCGCGGCTCTTAAAGCTCGGCCAATTAAACGTTGAATTTCTAATGTGCGGCCACCTTGTTTACCTTTGGCAGCCTCGCGGTCACAGCGGGTATGGGTTGAGCGTGGTAACATGCCATATTCAGCAGTAATCCAACCCTCGCCTTTGCCTTTCATAAATCTTGGCACACCTTCACTTGCACTAGCGGTACAAATAACTTTGGTTTCACCAAACTCAACTAATACTGAACCTTCTGCATGAGCAGTAAAGTTTCGGGTAATAGTGATTGGACGGATTTGACTGGCAGTTCGGCCACTTGGACGCATGAAATTCTCCTGTAAGCTTGATTTGCGCAGTATTATACCCAATGTCGCTGGATATGCGAGTTAGAAACCCGATAAAACGCATCTTAAACAGGGTTAAATATGTTGGTTTTGCCAGTTTTTAGCAGCCTGCTCGTCAGAGTCTTTTGCATCCACCCAATGTTCGCCTGTTGGGGTTTGCTCTTTTTTCCAAAATGGCGCGCTGGTTTTAAGGGTATCCATAATAAACTGAGCCGCTTCAAATGCGGCTTGCCGATGCGGGCTAGTGACCCCAACAAATACAATTTGCTCAGCTAAAGTGAGTTTCCCTACCCTATGCACAATTGATACCCGATTAACTGGCCAGCGACTTTTAGCCTGCTGTTCCAAATCTTGCAAAACTTTATTTGTCATTGCCGGATAATGCTCCAGCGTTAAACTTTTAATCTGGCTGTTCTGATTAAAATCACGCACTAAACCAACAAAAAAAACAACCGCCCCATCGGTTTGATTATTTTCACACAAAGCTGCGTATTCAGCTGCCACATTAAAATCTTGAGTTTGAACTTTAATCATAATTAAACCAAAAGTTGGACTGGGTTTATCAGTATACTGAAAATCAAAAACAAATAATGAATTTGTCTCAAATAATGCTCTATATATTCTAGAGCCTATTTATCTTTGTTTATAATTTGAGCTGAGAGAAAAAATTGTCTTAGACAAGGCAAAAATAACGAAATTTAGTCGTCTAAAAGAATTATTTTTAACG
>NZ_JAOPFU010000075.1 GCF_025515275.1 Catenovulum sp. 2E275 | reverse complement strand
GCGTTGGGTTAGCCAGTTTAAAAAAGAACAACAAGGTATAACCCCTAAAGCTACTGCATTAACACCAGAGCAATTACGTATTCAGCAGTTAGAAAGAAGCACTATAAGCTGGGAAATATTTCACCTGTTCAATATGAGCAGAAGTTACTAAAAAGTGCCTAAACATGTCTCCAAATTTAGTTGACCGTTACAATCTGGCTAAGAGAAAAGATGAACACCACTGAATTGCGGTTGGCAAAACTTGCAGAATAGCAACTACAATGATAATGTGATTACGTCACAATCGCTTGGTAATTATACCGTCAGCATTCCTTGGTAATCACACTAATACACGTGTATTAGCTTAGACTTGATCTGACACTATCCCTTGGTAATCACACTATTCAGTTAATACTTAAACCTTAACTAAAGCTGTCAGTTGCTAAGCGTTTTTCAACTTCTTTAAGATGATGCATTGTTGTTGCTTTGGCTAAATCTTCATTGCGTTGCATTAATGCATTAAGCATTTGTCTATGCTCTTCTAATACGGCATCTGAGTTGTTTTGGCGAAGTTTATGATGGAATTGTTTGCTAATCACTGAGGTTTGCCTTGCTTGCCATAACCATTCATATAATGAAATGAGCGCATTGTTTCTGGTTGCTCGCACTATGGTTAAATGAAACATTTGATCAATTTTTTCAGCTTTAGCGATATCACCTTGCTCAGATGCGCTTTGCATGGCTGTAGCTAATTGCTTTAACTGGTGCAGTTCGCTGTTACTAATTCTGCTCGCGGCTAATTTGGCTGCTTCGGTTTCTAAAATTAACCGAGTTTCTAATATTTCAAACGCGCTAGGGAGCTCATCCGATAAATCTATTGGGTTTGATTCTCCCGGTTCTAGTGCATAAATGCCAGAGCCGGTTCTAATTTCAACCAGTTTATTCACTTCTAGCGCGATCATTGCTTCACGAATGGTTGAACGGCTCACATCATATTTAACGGCTAAATCTCTTTCTGATGGAAATCGTTCACCGGGTTTAATTTCACCTGCTGAAATTTCTTCAGCTAATTTATTGGCTATTTGGATATATAAACGTTTTTGTGAGTTTTCCATAATGGGCTATGCAAAGTAAAAAGCAACTTTGATTATTATGCCTAAATAATTAAAACTTTAAAACCCAAAAGGCCTGACCATTTTTAGGTGGCTTTAAATACATAAAAAATCAAGGTTGACTCTATAAAACAAATACTTTTACAATAAATTGGTCAGGCCAATATAGGGTTAATACTTTTGACTAATAAAAATTTTAAATTAAAGCAGTTGCTCTGCTGTTTTTTAGCTGGCGTTACTACGATTACTTATGCTGCGGACAATACTGAAACAAATAAAAAAGAAATAGATAAACAGCAAACCCTTACTCAAAACCCGGGGGACAGAGAAGGGCACAATATGCAAGAAGTTGTGCCTAGAGAGGTTATTCCACCAGCTCCGGTATTAAATATTGACGATGCGATGAAAGCTTTTGTTGTTCATCCCGATTTTCAATTAGAGGTTGTTGCGAATAGCCCTTTGGTATTTGATCCAGTTGTTGCGCAATACGATGCTGCTGGTCATTTATGGGTAGTTGAAATGACCACATTTATGCCTGATGCCGACGCTAATGGGGAAATGCAGCATGAAAGCCAAATTGTGGTATTGAGCGATAAAAATAACGATGGGGTAATGGATGAGCGCCAAGTTATTCTTGAAAAACTATTGCTACCTCGGGCGCTCGCTTTTATTAAAGGCGGTATTTTGTGGGCTGACAGTCAAAATTTATACTTTACTGAAATTTCAAATCAATTAGGCAAGTTTTCAGTTGGTAAAACCGATGTGATTGATGCTGAATATGCTGCAAGCGGTAATGTTGAACACAAACCTAACGGTTTGTTGTACAGTTTAGATAATTGGTATTATAGCGCTAAAGCCGATATAAAATATCGCCCTTATCCATTAACCGCTGATATTCCCGCGGGCAGTGAAGAAATATATCGAAATCATTTGTGGAAAATGGTTAAAGCGCGTACTGAATTTAGAGGTCAGTGGGGTATATCGCAAGACGATTATGGTCGCCACTATTTCAATTTTAATTCAAGCCCAATTCAAACCACGTCATTTTTACCTGATGCTGCTATTAAAAATAGCAAATACAAATTTCCAAAATCCATATTGGAGCAACCCGTTGGTACAACCGATGTTTATCCTATTCGGGTTAACCCTGGTGTAAATCGGGGTTATCTTGATGGGGTTTTAGATGAGCATTTTCGTTTAAGCCATCACACCGCTGCTTGTGGTCCTTTAATTTATCGTGGTCACCAGTTTCCGCAAGAATATTATGGTATTGGTTTAGTATCAGAGCCTGCTGCCAACTTAATCAAAGCGACACGCATTGTTGATCATAATGGCGTGGTTTCGGGTGAAAACTTGTTTGAAAAACAAGAAATAATTGCGTCAACCGATGAACGTTTTAGGCCAGTTAATGCTTATAATTCACCAGACGGCACGGTTACCTTGGTTGATTTTTATCACGGAATTATTCAGCACCGAACTTATTTAACTAGCTATTTGCGCGAGCAAATAACCATGCGTGAATTGGAACGTCATAAACACCTTGGCCGCATCTACCGGTTAAAACACAAAAACTCACCGGTTAAAAAACCGGACTATTTGGATAAGTTAGCTGCAAACGAACTCATTGATTATTTAGGCCATAATAATGGTTGGCATAGAGATATGGCTAAACAAATCATTGTGATGGAGCAATCTAAAGAGTTAGTGCCAGCTTTAAAAAAACTCGCCATCAACCCTTCTAACCATTTAGCGCAAATAAATGCCTTGTGGACTTTAGAAGGCTTAGGTGCTGTTGATTTTGCTGTATTAAAACAAGCAGCCCAATCGACTAATCCAAAAGTATTACGCTCCGTTTATAGGCTCGTTGCAAAGTTACCACAAGATCCGACAATTAACTTATGGTTGTTGCAACAAGTACAAATTACCAACCTTGAAAGCAAAAGTGCACTTGAATTAGCTTGTGGAGCGCACAAAGCTTGGCAAGCTTTAGCAACAATTATTAATAAATTTGGCATATCTGATTTTACTTTTTCTGCACTGGCTAATGCTGAATCTGAATTTTTAGCTAGCCAAGGCGAGCAGATCTCATCGCAACATGCTGACAAAATAACGACAGTTATGAATGTTAAAATAGCGGATCATTCTTTAGCTCATTTGTCTGAAGAGCAATTGGCCAGTTTTACTCGCGGTAAAGCTTTATACGAGGGCGAAGCATCTTGTTTTGGTTGTCACGGTAAAGATGGAGAAGGGAGTGCTATCGTACCACCTTTGAATAATAGTGAATGGGTTGTCGAGTCTTCAGCTCGGCTAACCGCAATTCTGTTACATGGTTTTACTGGTGAGATAGAGGTGAATGGCAAATTATTTGCTTCGCCAATGTCGATGCCCGGACTGGTTGATAATGCTAATTTTGATGATCAAGCATTAGCGGATATTGCCACTTACATCCGTAATGCTTGGCATAACAGCAGTAGCGCGGTTGAACGGTCAGATGTTGCAAACGTTCGTCAGTCAACGTTGGAACAATCTGTACCTTACACGACAGAAACGATAAAAAATAAATTTAATTAATGGGTATCAAAATGGATGATAAAACAGTCAAACTAGGCGTTATTGGCTTAGGCAATATTGCACAAGCGCATATTAATAATGTGTTACAGGGTGAAGTTAAAAATACGCAATTAACCGCGGTTTGTTCTCGCCAGCAAGGGAAAAATGCATTAGAGGGAGTTTGTCATTTTACCAGTTATCAATCCCTGATTGATTCAGGTATGGTTGATGCCGTTTTAATCGCCACGCCAACTATGTCACATTTTGAAATTGCTCAATATGCCTTGCAAAAAAACCTTCATGTATTGCTCGAAAAACCAATTGGTTTGTCGTCTTTCGAGGGTGAGCAATTAGTTGCAAGTGTGCAACCGGGCACTCAATTTGCGCTGATGTTAAATCAAAGAACAGATGCAAATTACTTAAAAATTAAACAAATTGTTGATTCTGGTGTGTTAGGCGAAATTACACGGACCCATTGGACTATGACCAACTGGTTTAGGCCAGAAATTTATTTTCAGGCTAGTGACTGGCGTGCCACTTGGAAAGGTGAGGGCGGCGGCGCTTTAGTCAATCAATGTATCCACAATATTGATATTTTTCAGTGGATTTGTGGTGTGCCAGAATCCATTAACGGCTTTTGTGAGTTCGGTAAATATCATGATATTGAAGTAGAAGATGAAGTAACTGCGTATTTTCGATATGCCAACAAAGCGACCGGTGTTTTTGTTGCTTCAACCGGTGAATCGCCCGGGGTTAACCGATTCGATGTGATTGGTGATAAAGGTAGTTTACATTTTGATGCCGGTAAATTGATTCAAAAGTTAAACCAACAGAGCACTCATGCATTTAGCAAAAGCACCACGGATATGTTTGGTACGCCGGAAGTAACCACAACAGACATTACGGCTAATGCGCAAATAAACCAACATGCAATTATTTTAAATAATTTTGTGCGCGCTATTTTATTTGGTGAAACATTAATGACACCGGCACAGGCTGGCTTAGCATCGCTCGATATTGCCAACGCGATATTAATGTCGAGTTGGACAAACCAACAAGTTAAATTGCCACTTGATAGAAAAGCTTACCAAAGCTTGTTAGAGCACAAAATTGAATCGTCAAATTTACGTGTTAAGAGCAATATTCAAGCAACAATTGATATGAGTAAATCATACAGATAACTCAATATAAGGTTTATTTTATGTCGCAAGATAGCAGCAATACCGATTTATCTGAGATTCAAAAGCTCCAAGCTTTATCACAGAAACCTTGGTTTCAACGTGTTCCTGGTTATGTCAAATTAAGTGGTCCGGGTTGGTTGCAAGGTGCAATGACACTTGGCGGTGGCAGCGCAGTGACCTCGTTAACCATAGGGGCAACGTTTGGCTACGAATTATTATGGGTACAACCTATCGCCATGATAATTGGCTGTATTATGTTATTTGCGTTGTCGCATCAAACATTGCATACCCAAGTTAAACCTTTCACCGCCATGAAAAAACATGTCAGTGTTTATTTAGCTTGGGGGTGGGCGATTGCTGCATTTGCATCATCAATTATTTGGGGATTCGCCCATTATCCTTTGAGCGCAGGTATGCTTGAGGAAATTATTTCTGTTAGTACAGGCGTTACTGTTGACGCTAACTCTGGCTTAGATCACGAGATTTATTTACTTATTTTAGCAATACTTGTGTGGGCTGGATGCGCTTATACCGCTTGGAGTTATGGCTCACACGGCCGTGCAGTTAAAGTGTTTGAAACTGGCATTAAATTGCTCAGCGGGATGATAATTATTGCGTTCGCTTGGGTGGTTATTACCGCAGCATTAAACGGAAAAATTAACTGGGGTGCTGTTTTAGCCGGTTTTATTCCAACGTCTTTACCAACCGATAGTGCAGGTGTCACTGTTGTTATGGCTGCTTTAGGCAGCGCGGTTGGGATCAATATGACCTTTATTTATGGCTACACCCTGCTGCATAAAAAGTGGAATAAACAGCATGCCGAATTAGCTCGATACGATATTGCACTGGGTTTAGTTGTTCCCTATTTTTTAGTAACCAGTTTAATTTCTATCGCGGCGGCGGGCGCATTTTTTGGCTCAGATATGGATATTCAGGGAAAATTAAGCCCAATGCAGGCTGGTACTATGTTTATGTCAGCAGGGTTGGATGAAGTCACCAGTCGCTTAATTTTTGCTTTTGGCATTTTAGGGATGGCGGTTGGCTCTTTGGTGATGCATATGTTGTGTTGTGGCTCAGCTGCGGCGGCTATGTTTAATTGGCCGGAAGATGGCATTAAATATAAATTAGCCTTACTTGCGCCAACGCCTGCGGTGCTTGGGGTGTTTTATTGGTCACAAATGGGGCCATATTTGGTGATCCCAACGTCAGCAATTTGTGGATTTTTATTGCCTATTGCTTATATCGGTTGGGCATTTTTAAACAACAATCAAGCCTATTTAGGTAATGCCACACCAACTGGACGCAGCAAGTTAATCTTTAATTGTGCGATGGCAGTATGCATAGTTGCTGTGCTTTCCGGTGTTATTTATTCAACCATAATTAAATTAGGTTAGAGATTTAATGAGCAATCAAGTTAACCATAAAGACGGCGCAAGTTACGCGCCGGTTGGCCAATCAGTTAAAGTTGTAGAGCCAAATCAATTTTATTTTTCAGTCGCTTATTTAGACCATGGCCATATATATGGCCAAACCAATGGTTTATTACAAGCCGGTGCCACGCTTAAATATGTATTTGATCCTGATGCCAAAAAAGTGGCTGCGTTTAAAGACAAATATCCGCAAGTGCAAATCGCTGATAGCTTTGAGCAAATCCTTGATGACCAACAAACACAATTAGTTGCATCTGCTGCGATCCCGAATGTGAGAGCAAAAATTGGTATACAGGTTATGCAATCTGGCAAAGATTATTTTACCGATAAATCGCCTTTTACCACGCTTGAACAATTAGCCGAAGTAAAGCAAGTTCAGCAACAAACCAAAGCGATTTATGCGGTTTATTATGCTGAGCGGTTACATAACGAGGCAGCTTGGCGAGCAGGGGAGCTGATTGCTCAAGGCAAAATTGGCAAAGTTATTCAAGTGATTAATTTAGCGCCACATAGACTAGCAAAAAACAACCGACCGGCATGGTTTTTTCAGAAAAATTGTTATGGTGGCATTTTAACCGACATTGGCTCGCATCAAGTGGAACAATTTTTAACTTATTCAGGCGCAACCGACGCAAGCATTAATTTTGCTCGTGTGCGTAACGTGAATAATCCAGATAAACCTGAGTTAGACGATTTTGGCGAAGTTTCAATGACAGGCGAAAACGGCTGCTCATTTTATACCAGAGTTGATTGGTTTACCCCACAAGGACAAGCGACTTGGGGTGATGGCCGCAGCTTTATTGTAGGCACAGAAGGCACAATGGAAATTAGAAAATATATGGATGTTGCGCGCCAAGCGCCGGTGTCTAAAATATTTTTAGTTACTCAAGAGTCAGAAACCGAAATAGACTGTTACGGCCAATCTCATTTTCCATATTTTGGGGCGTTGATTTTGGACTGTATTCATCGCACAGAAAATGCAATGAAACAAGCACATACTTTTAAAGCGGCAGAGTTGAGTATGTTGGCGCAAAAAGTGGCTGACGGGGTTTGATGATATTGATTAATTAAGTTGATTTGCCCGCTCAGCCAGCGGGCAAATCAACTCATAAATAACTTTTATAACTCAGTAATAAAGATATTTCTAAACCGAACTACATTATCGCGTGCGCCATTTTCAGCAAAGGCTTTACTACCATGATGTTGAATACCAACAAAACCTTGTGCGTCTTTCGTGTCAATCACGTGAGTCGTTAAAACTCCATTCAGATAAATTTTTAATTCAGAACCGATGCACTCAATTTTATAATGATTCCATTCTGCCGCTTTATAAGCGTTCGATTTATAAGTTGTCCATTGTGGTGATAAATTTAGCTTAAAGTCTTCATCTGGGTGAGAGCGTGTATCGTGAACAGGGTTTAACCATTCTCGTCTGCCTTGATCATACAAACCGCCGCTCCATTTTCTATCACTTGGATCAACCTCGGCTTGATAACCATAAGCTTCTTTAAATTCACCTTTATCTCTTACTTGCGCTCTAAAAATAAAACCGGAATTATAGTATTCAGTAATGCCTGATGGCATTTTAACTTCAGCCTCAAAAATGAAATTTTTATACTGTTTTTTGCTTAAGAAAAACCAATTATGTTTTGAAATAAGCTCAATTTCACCATCAACTAATTTAGCTTCTCCATCGTTGTAGACATTTTGCCATTGGTCTAAAGACTGAAGTAAGCTAGTTCGGCTATTATTTTCGACTTGAGTATGTGTACAACCGCTGAGTAGTAAAAGCGCAACCAAGAGGCTCTGTTTTATCATAATAAATCCTTAGTAAATATTGGCCTGACCAATTCTATTGGTTATACCAATAACAAGCAAGGGGGAAGTTGTTGATTATGGCAAGTATGTAGATGACACCATAAGACAGGATTCAATTAGTTTTTGGATTGGTAACGCTGGATCCTACATAAAACAACCTATAAGCCACGTAAATAAAGGGCTGCAAGATTCTTTAATCACCTCTCACAAAACTATAAAATTTTTAATCTTAAGCAGAATTGTTTTAGAAAGTTGACGCCTAGCTTTAAATTATTAACTTCTGCTTTCCGCTCATTTTTTAAATTGTGAATATAAAGCTGGCACGCAATAGTGTCTAATATCTACTGCGTGCCACAAGAAGAAGCTTAGTTCTGAGATCTTTAACATCGGCTAACTGACTTGAGTAGACTTGAATATAGAAAACGCTCAATTTAGGAGTGAAACACGCGACCACAGAACTTAATTTGACCACCGTAATCACTAAGCTCAACCCAACCCCAAAATTCCAAGTGTGTTGAATCACTCTTAAACTGTTTGTATGTTCATGAATTAACAACAAAATATAACGCCACACAATCGCAACTCAAAGATCCAAACAATAATAAAAATCCCGCACGAACATGGACTTATGGTAAAGCATTTTTTCCATAGAAATTTGTAAATCCGTTGTACAGAGATGTTCCTGCAGATAGTTGGGAAGCATGGATATCTATGGAAGAGTTTGCACCCTTATAAGAGCAGACCTAGTTTAATCCTACCAATAAAGCCAACTAGTCAACCTTAAAAAGTAATAAGAGCACACAGAAGGTTACACTAAACCACTACTGTCTACTCTAAACCACCAGTGGTTAAATTAAACCACCATCGTTCTTATTTATATAAGATAGTTGGTTTAAGTATTTTCCTATTGTTTACCAACTGTATTGGCTAAAAAATTCCAAC
>NZ_JAOPFU010000074.1 GCF_025515275.1 Catenovulum sp. 2E275 | reverse complement strand
ACTGTAATACGATGGCTAACTATATTTCTCAAACAGTTAAGCACGGAAAAGTTCAATTTGATGACATGCTAGATTTAACTGGTGAACATAATGAAGAAAACATTCTAGACTATTTAAAGGGGTTTAATATAAACCACATTGCTACTGCGAACTTTTAGAAAATAATAAAAACGAGCGAAAAAATAGCTTTATCGCTCGTTTTCCAAGCTAAAAATTAGCTTTTATATTTAACCGAACAGCCATAAGGTGGTGTGAGTTTATTTTTCACTTCTTTGCCATTCATTAACGCGGTTAAACCTAAATCGACATAATTGTCGGCTTTTTCAATATCAGCCGGATTAGCTGATTTTATGCTGTCGATGCCACCGGCATATCTAAGTACACCTTGTTTATCAATTATATACATGTGTGGCGTGGTTTTGGCGCCATAACTTTTACCAACCTCACCGCTAGGATCAAACAATACATGAGTTGGCGCAGCATTACGTGATTGTGTTAACTCAATCGCTTCATCAGCCTCAACATAACCTTGTTTGCCTGGTGCCGACGAAATAACAGATAACCAAACAACCTCTTTATCTGTATATTTTTGCTGTAAGTTTTGCATATTGCCACTTTGATAATGCTTTTTAACATACGGGCATTGGTCGTTTGTCCACTCCAAAACCACATACTTGCCTTTGTAATCGGCCAACGATACTTGCTCACCTTTTTCATTATTCAGCGTAAATGCTGGGGCGGGTGAATCAACTTTAATATTTGCCTGTACAAAACCGCTGCATAATGCCAGCAGAGTTATGCTTATCAGTTGTTTAATTTTCATGGTTTAGCTCCTTTTTTGCCTGATTAATGGCCTCAATTACAATTGATGGACTTAATAATTGAGGTAATACCTGTTCTGAGCCATCACCCGCATAAACCACATACAAAGGTACACCGGCTCGTTTGTACTGCTGTAAAAAAGTTAAAATTTGCTGATTTTTATTGGTCCAGTCACCCACCATATAGTGAACATTAGGCTCGTTCAAAATGGCTTTTACTTCATTTGAATTAAATGCAACCTGCTCATTTACTTTACAGGTGATACACCAGTCTGCGGTCATATTAACTAAAACCAGTTGGTTATTTGCTTTTAGTTCAGCCAGCTTTTGAGGGTTGTAAGCAAGTTGATTATTTTGCTGCTGAGCTTGGGGGGTGTGAGCTTCAGCCGAATAATTTAAATAAAACGGTAAAATAACGCTGGCGATAACAGCTAACAAAAATAGCGCTTTAAACATGCCTTTACTATGGTTGACCAGCCAGCAAAATAATGCAAAACAGAGCAGGCTGATCAATAAAATAAATAAAGCGGCGCTATTGGTTTGGTTTAAATACACCCAAATTAACCAGATAACCGTTGCCAACATAGGAAAAAACAAAAACTGTCTAAAACTTTCCATCCATGCGCCGGGTTTGGGCAAAATTTTAGCCAGTACAGGTAAGCAAAAAATTAACGTGAGAGGCAAAGCAAACCCAAGAGCTAAACTATTAAATAATAATAAAGTTTGTGCTGGCGGGCTGACCATAGCAACACCAAGCGAAGCCGCCATAAAAGGTGCGGTGCAAGGTGAAGCAACCAATACAGCTAAAACGCCGGTAAAAAACTGGCTGGAAAAGCCGTGCCCAGAGACTAAATTTTGTCCGATGCCAGATAAACTGCTGCCAAAGCGAATTTGATCCAGCAACATCAAAGCTATCGCTAAAAATAAAAATGCCATTAAAGCAACAAACCAAGGCGCTTGCATTTGAAATCCCCAGCCAATACTTTCGCCGCCTTGCCTGAGTAAAATCACAACTAACGCAAATAAATTAAAGCTGACTAACACCCCAATTAAATAAGCCAGTTTGTTACCAATAGATAAATTAGTTTGCTGTAAACTCAAAGCTTTAATAGATAAAACCGGTAAAACACACGGCATTAAATTTAAAATTAAACCACCGGCAAAAGCCATTAGCGCTAATAATAGCAGCGCAGCTAAAGTTTGCGACTCTAGCTGATTTGGCGAATTATTATTTGCTGAAACCGAGTTAAAAGCAGCCGTTAGGTAATAGCCTTTTGTACCATCTGATAATAAAAATTTAAGCGGCTTATTCTCATCAATAAAATAATCAGATTTAGCTAAAGTAAAATGGGTATTGCCTGATTCTGAAGTTAATTGCTGCTGGTTTTGATTATGTTGGATAACACTGCTTTTTAGTGCAAACAATTGCCAGTCACTTTGAACAGGCGGTTTAACCGACACAACAATATGTTGATCTGTGGTTTCGTATTGGGCGGATAAGGTTTTATTTTGTGGGTGTAACTTGCGAGTTTTAGCAAATAAATCGAACGAATCTGAGGGGGTATTATTACGATTTATATCAAAGGTTTTATTTAACGTAGCCCAGCCGGGAATACAATCTTCCTGACAAACCAGCCAAGATAAATCAACCGAAACATGCAGGGTATCACCGTTTTTATATTGTTTAGGATTATCAAAATTAAGCGGCAACATTAATAAATTTTGGCCATCATAACCATAATTAACCAAATGCGCGACGTTAATTTTTTGCGGCAATGGCCATTTAATTTCGCCAGCGTTTACACCATCCGGTAAAGTCCAACTCATTTGCGGCGCTTCGCCAGAATCTCCCGGATTTTGCCAATAAGTATGCCAGTGAGTTTCTGGCTCTAATAAAATACCAATCCAATTTTGCTGATCAGGGTTTAAATCTTGATATTCACTAATTAAAGCAACTTGAATATGCGGCCCAGTTGCAACTGAACTTGCGTTTTCAACCGACAGCTTATTTGCTAATCCATCGTTCAATTCACTGCTATTAGCAGCGACATTAAATAGCGCACAACATGCGACAAAAACAGTTAAAATCCAGCGATTAAATAAACGCATTATTCATCCTTTAAACCCTTTGATATCAGTATTGACCGGCTAAATTTAAGATTCAATTCACTTTACAATCAACTTACATTGTTAACTAAAAAGCTGGCTAAAAAATTGGTTAACTAAAGCTGAAATCACCCCGGTTAAAATAACAATAACCCAAACCGGAATTTTTTGACTAAAAACTAATAACGTTAAACCAAATACAATCGCTAACTGCTGCGGCGCTTCAAATAAATCAAACGCAATCGGGTTAACCAAATAGCTTAATAATAAACCAACAACCGCAGCGTTGACTCCCGTAATGGCATTTTTTAAGGTTTGATTATTTTGCACAAATTGCCAGTAATAAAAACAGCCGTTAACCAATAAAAAAGAGGGCAAAAATATCGCAAATAAACATACCAGCCCAGCCAACACTGGTGAAATATTTAATGCATTAGCCGCCCCTAAAAAAGCAGAAAACGTAAAAATAGGGCCGGGCACAGCCTGAGTTGCCCCATAACCAGCCAAAAAGTTTTGCTCGCTCACCCAGCCAGCCGCGACCACCTCATTTTTTAACATGGGTAATACTACATGGCCGCCACCAAATACGGTTGCGCCTATCCGGAAAAAACTATCAAATAACGCTAAAAACTGATTTTGAAATATGCCAGCCAGTAGCGGCAAAACAATCAAACCAGCTAATAATAAAGTTAAACTTATTTTGGCATTGGCAGATTTAATTGGCAGATCAAGTTGGTTTTGTTTGGTTTGAGTGCGTGATTTAAAACACAAAATGCCAATCAGCGCAGCCAATATAATAACTAAAAACTGTAACCAAATAGCAGCAAATATCGCCATAATCATTGTTGATAACAACATAATGGCAATACTGATCTTGTCGGTACAAAAGCTTTTCGCCATTTGCCACAACGCATGAATAATCACAGCAACTACAGCCAGCTTTAAACCTTGAGCTAAATTAAACAATACTTGGTTATCCAATGTATTTAGGCTCAGCGCAAATAAAATCAATAAAATGGCAGACGGCATAGTAAACGCAAACCAAGCAATAAAAGCGCCCAGTTGGCCTGCTTGTTTTAACCCAATAGCTAACCCAACCTGACTACTAGCCGGACCGGGCAAAAACTGACAAATAGAAATTAAGGTTGTGAATTGGCTGTCGGTAAATACTTTTTGTTTTTCAACAAACTCTGTTCTAAAACAAGCTAAATGAGCAACTGGACCACCAAATGCAGTACAACCCAGTTTTAAAAAACATAAAAACAAATCCAAAAATTGTTTTAATTGAGGTTTCATTAATTTAATACCCACCTTTAATTAAATAGCTAAACCATTATAAACCAAATATATTATCTTAATTTGAACTGTGTCTCTGGTAATCATTATCGTTCAACATTAAGATATTGATGTCTCCTAGTATTTGAAAATCTTGCGGAATTTAGAATGAAGTTTATCTTTTCAACAGTGCGTAAATTGGTTTGGTTGGCCGTATTTTGTGCCGTAGGCCTGTTGGTGCTGATTTATCTCGCTCGTTCAAATGATCCGCTTGTTAAAGAAACTCAGCAAGTCTCTGCACAACGAGTGGATAAAGCCAAAAAGTCGCTACACAAAATTGCGCATAAATTAAATAATAGTGTTGGCGAAGTTGAGTTTTATTTTAGTCAGGCTCAGGTTGATGCCATTATGGCGGTCGCTTCATACACAGTACCGAATACTCGTTTTCAAACTAACTTATCTCGTTTTGCGATAGAAATGGCTGCCACAACCGAGATAAAAACACCGTATTTCAACCAGTATTTAAACTTAAATTGTTCTTTATTACCGGCCAACAATAAGCTGGAAATTGATAGCTGTAAATTAGGCAAACTGCCTTTTCCAAAATGGTTAGTTAGCTGGGGATTTAAACGCGCATTATTATTAACCTTTGAAGATAAACTCACCAATAACGTGCTTAATTTAATTCAAAAAGCAGAATTGTCAGACCGCTCGCTCCGGTTAACTTTGCTTATAAAAGAAGGCATGAAAGAAGAAGTATTAACCGCTTTACATAAAAATGCCGCCAGCGACAATTTAATCTCAAGCAGTATTAAATCAAATGTAAATGCCGAAATGGTTTCAGTGTATTTAACTGAGCTACAAAATTTAATTGAAACCACCAAGGAGCCAAATAAAAAAGAAAGCTTAGCTTTTTATATTGGCAAAATGTTTTATCTGGCACAGCTTAGATCACCAGAAAGCGACGCTTCAACCGAGAATCAGGCTGCACTTTGGGCGCTCGCTACCACCTTTGGCAATAAACGTTTTGGCCACTTTGTTGGAATAGAGCGCAGTGTATTAAATAAACTGGAGCACCCTAGCCTACAATTAGCCGGACGTGATGATTTAGCTCTACATTTTTTATATTCAGCAATTTTAGAACGAGTTGTAAAAATGCACATGGGGTTAAAAGTCGGTGAGTTAAAAGAGTTATTAGACACCAACAAAGGTGGCTCTGGTTTTAGTTTTGCCGATTTAACTGCGGATAAATCAGGGCTGGCATTTGCCGATACTATTATTAAACATCCACAATATGCGCAGACTTTATTGGCGGGAAATCAGGCTGAATCGGTATTTTTCCCAACAATTGAAGGTTTGGTTGAAGGGCTATCGGAAGATGCTTTTAATCAGGATTTTGGCTCAACCGAATCAGAAGCTTATCAGCAAGTTGCCCAGTTAATTGATGCCAGAATAGCTGAGTTACCGCTGCATCAACATCAATCACAACTTAAATAACCTCAACTCTGGATAAGAAGTTAACTAAAGCCTTAAATTTATTGGTTTTTAGTTTAAGTTCTTTTTCTAGTGAGGTGAGAACAAAGCAAATTTGCGTACGTTATAGCTGGCTATTACTAGCGAATTCAACGTAGTTATCGGGGAAAATAACCACTAGAAAGCAATTTGTTATCCAGAGTTGAGGTTAAATGGTTTAATTTTTAAAACATATTCAGATGTGGGTGTGAATAAGGTATCCTGCCTGTTAATTGATGGTTAACAAAACCAATAACAGGGAGCAGGATGAAATACCCACTAAAACTTTCAGTTAAAATAGCGCTCGTTGCATTATTAACAAGTTGCGCAACCCCTAAGCCACAAACCCCAAGTTTAGATCAAACCCGCTGGCAAAATGTTTATCCCTATGGTCAGGCCGAATTTATTAATGGCACAATTGAATTAATATCTACCGATAATTGGTTTTATTTAACCAAACAAAGCTACCGTGATTTTGAGTTGGAATTAGATGTAAAAATGCCAGATACAACAGAATACTCCAACTCAGGTATTATTTTTCGGGCACAAATCAAACCATTTGAAAGTGGCCATGGCTTTTATGCTTATGGGTATCAGGCCGAGGTAGATCCAAGCGACAGAAAATGGAGTGGCGGTTTATACGAGCAAGCTACTCAAAGACAATGGCTTTATCCACTTCACCCAACCCGCTCCGCGCCAGACAGCGATTTTAAACAAAATTTATTAGGCGAATGGTCATCTCAACAAGCTAATGCTTACCAGCATTTAGCGTGGAATCATTACAAAATAAAAGCAGTTGGTCCAGAGATTAAAATTTGGGTAAACGGCGTTTTAACCACGCATGTAATAGATAATAAATCAGCCGAAGGTTTTATTGGCATTCAGCATCACGGCAGTGAATTATTTAAAAAAACCGGTGATAAACGCAATAAAGTAGTGTTTAAAAATATAACCATTACTGAGCTTTAATATTTTGATTATGAATAATTTTTTGTTAAGCCGTCAGCTTACAGCTGTGTTTTTATTAGCTACAGCTTTTACCGCTACTGCGGATGATGCTCAAACTGATTTATCTGAAATGACTTTTAAAGGTGATTATGACGATCATCAAATGCGTGATGTCATTCCGTTTGAAGCGATACCACAAGCACCGGTTTTAAACGTTGAACAAGCTTTAAATACATTTGAATTAGCCAAAGGTTTTAAAATAGAAAATGTAGCTGCCGAGCCTTTTTTGTTTAATCCGGTTGCGCTGGCATTTGATCAAAAAGGCCGGATCTGGGTATGTGAAATGACCCGCTACATGGAAAACTTAACTGGCAGTACAGAAGATAAAGCCGATGGCACCATTGCGATTCTGGAAGATACAGATAATGATGGCAAAATTGATAAACGCAGTGTGTTTTTAAACGATATTGTCCTGCCGCGTACGATTTCTTTAGTTAAAGGCGGGATTTTTTATGCGGATCAACAACAGCTATATTTTACTGAAATTATTGAAGAAAACGGCGAAATTAAACCCGGTATCAGAGAAATTGTAGATCCAACTTACGCCGAAGGCGGCAATGTTGAACATAAAGCCAATACCATGCTGTATGCAATGGACAACTGGTACTACAACGCGAAAAGCGATAGAAAATATCAGGTATTACCACACGATGCGCCACTTGAAACGGGTTCAGCAGAAATTTATCGCAATCAATATTGGAAGCTAGCCAGAGCCTCCACAGATTATCGTGGCCAGTGGGGCTTAACCATAGATGACAGCGGGTATTTATACCACAATGGTAATAGCTCGCCGGTTCAGGGCGAATATTTATTGCCCGGAGAATTAAAACACAACCCGGGGTTTTGGCCTAAAGTAGATGCCATTTCAATTGGCCCATCAGCTATTTATCCAGCAAGGATGAATCCGGGTGTTAACCGTGGTTATCTTGATGGATTTTTACATACCGATCAGCAAAATTATGGCAAGTTAGTTAACTTTACGGCCGCCAGCGGCAGTGTTATTTATCGTGGTGATAATTTTCCAGCGAACTATTATGGACTCGCTATCACACCAGAGCCTGCGGCTAATTTAATTAGTGCACGATTCATTAAAAAAGCGGATGGTATTTTATCTGGCGAGCCGGCTTTTCCGGGGCATGAGTTATTAACCTCAACCGATGAAAGATTCAGACCAGTGAATTTATACACAGCGCCGGATGGCTCGCTATATTTGGCTGATATGTATCATGGTATTTTGCAGCATAAAGAGTTTTTAACCAGTTACCTAGCCAAACAAATTGTTGCCCGCGATTTAGATAAAAATAATAACAATATGGGGCGAATTTACCGCGTAAGCTGGAAAAATAAAAAACTGGAACACACAGTAAATTTAGCAGGGTTAAGTGCCGAGCAGCTGATTCCTTATTTAACTCATGCGAATGGCTGGTACAGAGACACAGCACGCAGGCTGATTATTCAGGCGAATCAACCCAATATTGGCGTAAAAATCAAACCATTAATCCAGCTTAACCAAAGTGCAACCGGTGTAATCAATGTGCTTTGGACTCTATATGGCTTAAATCAGCTTGATTTAACCAGCTTACAGCAAATTTTTAATAACCCGAATACGACTCAAAATGTGCGCAAAACGATTATCGCGGTTGCCAAAAAACTACCGGCTGAGCAGCATAACAGCTTTGTAGCCATGTTAATGCCGGAGATTAAAAACTATGAACTTGCGCTACAAGCAGCGACCACTAGCGCTTTTTTAAACTCAGCAAATGTGCTGGATTTATTAAAACGTATTTTGGACGAGCATTTAAATAAACCTTATATCCGCAGTGCAGTTGTCAGCGGCTTAGCTGATCGTGCACCCAAGTTTTTAGCGCATTTAAATGGCGCTTACCCAGATGATGAATTTATGTATTTAATCAATAATCTGGGCAAAAAGCCGGCAGATCGCACCAACCGCGCTCAATTGTCTGAATCTGGCAAAGCACTTTATGATCTGGGTAAAACTTTATTTAACGGTAAAGGTGGCTGTACAGGTTGTCACGGTGCGGATGGTTCTGGCCTTTCAGGTATTGGCCCAACATTTTGGAATAGCGAATGGGTGCTGGACTCAAAACCTAGGCTAGCTAAAATTTTATTACACGGTATGCAAGGGCCAATCACTATTGGCTGGCAAACTTGGGAAACCAGTGTGGTAATGCCGGGTTATGCACAAAGACAAGATATAAGCGATCAGGAATTAGCTGCAATTGCTACTTATATCCGTAACTCATGGGGCAATGCCGCCGATACAAAATCGCATATCACTGCCGATTTTATCCAGCAAATTAGAATACAAACCAAACAAAGAAGCCTGCCTTATAAAATGGAAGATTTAATTGATTAAATGACCACAAGAAATCATTAAAAAAGAATCATTTAGATATCTCTAAAAACCCGAATTAAAACCTTTAACCAATTGTTTTAATTCGGGTTATTTTTATAGATGTCTATTTGGCGTTCTCAATTTTAATCCGTCACATTTTTGTCATAATTCAGCCGAATACTGCTTACATCAAAACCAAACGCATACTGTTTTAGCGCAAATTTGTTATCAACTTAGCTAACTCAATATGCAATTAAATAGCCCTAATTGTGATGATGAAAGGAGTTAAATAACAATGTTAATTAAAAAATCCCCACTGGTTTTAGCTTTAGGTATGGCGATGTTTGTATCAACCCAAGCACAGGCAAGCATTGAAGAAGCGTTAGCATTACAGGCCAAAAATAATGTAGCCACCAGCTATAGCAAAGTATTACCGCTTGAAGGCGGCTCTAATTTTAGAGACATCGGCGGATACAAAACCGAAGACGGCAAAAGCGTTAAAAAAGGTTTGTTATTTCGCTCAGCCGCAATGAGTAGCTTAACTGAGCAAGATCAAAAATATTTAGCTAAGTTTGATTTTGATACAGTGGTTGATTTACGCACTAACGAAGAGCGCCAGCTTTTTCCGGATCACTGGGTTGAAGGCACTGACATTAACTATTATTCGTACGACTACAGCTTTAAACAAATGATGGGCGATCCTAAAAATTTAGCCAAGTTTGATTTAGCCGAAATGTATGCCGGCATTGCTTATTCAATTAAACCTCAATTACAAGCTTACTTTGATTTTGCCTTAAACGGTAAAGCGCCTGTGGTTGTGCATTGTTCAGCAGGCTCAGACAGAACAGGCGTTGCCTCAGCATTAATGCTTGAAGCGTTAGGTGTACCGCGTCCACAAATTTTTCAGGATTATGTATTAACCGCAGAATACCGTAACCCGCTTGTTGAAGTAGGCAATGTAGATTTACAAGCTGAATCAAAAACCAATGATTTTGCTAAAGTTATGCTGCATTTTACTAAAGGTAAAGATCCGGCAGAGGTAAAACCTTTATTTACCGATGGTGGTTATCCGCTATTAGCGCTTGTTTTCCAGCGGATTGAAAAAGATTATGGCAGCATAAATGCGTTTATGGAAAAAGAGCTTAAAGTTAGCCCTGCTGACGTGCAAAAATTAAGAAGCATCTACTTGCAATAATTAACCTCAATTCGGTTTAATGAATATGTTTCAAACGGCCTTTTTTCGCGGGTACTGCGTTAAATTCACTTGCAATACGACCCCATGGAT
>NZ_JAOPFU010000073.1 GCF_025515275.1 Catenovulum sp. 2E275 | reverse complement strand
TCTAAAATCTAAAATCTAAAATCTAAAATCTAAAATCTAAAATCTAAAATCTAAAATCTAAAATCTAAAATCTAAAATCTAAAATCTAAAATCTATAGCCTAGTTTACTTGCTTGAATAAAAACCAATCAAGTTGACTTGTATTTAATCAAAATATGCTTGCTTTTTAACTAATTAAAAAAAAGATGGTTTTTTTTAATAAAAAGGTTTGACAAAAATCTGAGAATCATTAATATGCGCCCCACGAAAACGGTGAGATGGCCGAGAGGCTGAAGGCGCTCCCCTGCTAAGGGAGTATAGGGTTTGTAGCCCTATCGAGGGTTCGAATCCCTCTTTCACCGCCACTTTCGTAAGATAAAATTGCGCGTGTGTAGCTCAGCTGGATAGAGTACCTGGCTACGAACCAGGCGGTCGGAGGTTCGAATCCTTCCACACGCGCCACTTATCTTTAAACTTTCTCAAAACGCGTGTGTAGCTCAGCTGGATAGAGTACCTGGCTACGAACCAGGCGGTCGGAGGTTCGAATCCTTCCACACGCGCCATTTCTTTGCAAATTCTATTATTTCACTTTTATTTTTCCCTCTGCTTGTTATTTGTGAAAGCGGTGTTTTTTGTATTTATTCTGCTTTAAATTCATTTTTGGTTGTTACTATACAAAAACTTTGGATTTTTGATGCTTTACAGCTTATTTTCACTCATTTAATTTAGAGTGATGTTCAAACTTTGAACTGATATACTTCTCTGTAAGTCTTTACCTTATTAGCTTTTATAAAAAAGTTGACTAAAAGTTTATGTTTTCACATAAAACTAAAGCTTTTGCTTTTAACATGAACTTTTAGCCAGTTTTTTACCGGCGAAAACGACAATAATCACAAGTTAATTTTTAATTTGGTTGATTTATAATCAGGCTCATGCTATCCGTATTTCGCATGAACGAATAAGTTGAGACTAAATATGGAAAATAATATTGGACCAGTCCTTTTAGAGGCAGCTAACTTACTTCTGGTAGGTATGGTAGTTGTATTTGCGTTTTTAGGCATCCTCATTTTTTTAGTAAAATTAATGTCTAGTTTAGTTGGTGGTGATTCACCAGCTCCATCCGCAACAAATTCTAATCAAGCAGCTCGAAGACCTGCTCCGGCGAAACAAGACGATGTAAAAGTTAAAGCCGCTATTTCTGCTGCAATTCATCAATATCGTCAGGATAATAAATAACTATTGGGAGATTTTTTTATGGCCAAGCCACTAGCTATTACCGATGTCGTATTAAGAGACGCACATCAATCACTCCTTGCAACCCGTTTTCGTTTAGATGACATGTTACCAATTGCCGAAAAATTAGATAATTTAGGTTATTGGTCAATTGAAAGCTGGGGTGGTGCAACCTTTGATTCATGTATTCGTTATTTAGGTGAAGATCCTTGGGAGCGTATCCGCGAATTAAAAAAAGCCATGCCAAATACTAAACAGCAAATGTTATTACGTGGCCAAAATTTATTAGGCTACCGTCATTATGCTGACGATGTTGTTGAGAAGTTTGTTGAACGTGCGCATACAAACGGGGTTGATGTATTCCGTATTTTTGATGCAATGAATGATGTTCGTAATTTACAAACGGCTATTAAATCAGCGATTCAGGTTGGTGCTCATGCTCAGGGAACATTATCTTATACGGTAAGCCCGGTTCATACTATGGATATGTGGATTGATATGGCACGCGAACTTGAAGATATGGGCGTTCATTCAATCTGTATTAAAGATATGGCTGGTTTATTAAAACCTTATACAGTTGAAGAGTTAGTCACCCGTTTAAAAGAAGCGGTTAATGTACCAATTGCAATGCAGTGTCACGCAACTACTGGTTTAAGCACTGCAACCTATATGAAAGCAATTGATGCGGGTATTGATATGTTAGATACCGCGGTTTCTTCAATGAGTATGACTTACGGCCACTCTGCAACAGAAACGATTGTTTCAATTGTTGAAGGCACAGACAGAGATACCGGTATTGATTTAACTGCAATGGAAGAAATTGCAGCTTATTTTCGTGATGTCCGTAAAAAATACGCCAAGTTTGAAGGTGCATTAAAAGGGGTTGATGCCCGAATTTTAACTGCGCAAGTACCAGGCGGTATGTTAACTAATATGGAAAACCAATTAAAAGAGCAGGGCGCTGCTGATAAATTGGATGACGTATTAAAAGAAATTCCAAAGGTTCGTGAAGATTTAGGGTTTATTCCTTTAGTTACACCAACGTCTCAAATTGTAGGTACACAGGCAGTATTAAACGTATTAACCGGTGAGCGCTATAAATCCATCACTAAAGAAACCGCAGGGGTTTTAAAAGGTGAGTATGGTGCAACGGCCGCTCCAGTTAATAAAGAACTGTTAGAGCGCGTTTTACAAGACGGTGGCGAGGCCATTACTTGTCGCCCAGCTGATAAACTACAACCTGAGTTAGAGGCATTAACAACAGAGCTAGACAAATTAGCGGCTGAAAAGTCGGTTAAGTTGGCTGATGAAAAAATTGATGATGTATTAACTTATGCATTGTTCCCACAAATTGGGTTTAAATTTTTAGAAAACCGTAATAACCCAGATGTATTTGAGCCTGTACCGAGTGCTGAAACAGATGATAAAAAGCCAGCTGCTCAAGCGCCTGCGGTAAAAGCAGGTGAGCCTGCGGCTTATAGCGTTCGAGTTGACGGTAAAGTTTATCAGGTTGAAGTTGCACCAAGTGGCGCAATTGTGGATATTCAAAATGTACAAGCTGGCGGTGATGAAACCTTGCCTCAGTCTGCATCTGTGTCTGCTGCTGAAACTTTAAACTCGCCATTATCAGGCAATATTTTTAAAGTAAATGTGAAGCCTGGTGAGCATGTTAGTGCCGGTGATGTTGTTATCATCATGGAAGCGATGAAAATGGAAACTGAAATCCGCGCAACTAAAGATGGTGAAGTGATCGATGTATTTGTTAAAACAGGTGATTCAGTTCAAACTGGTGAGCCAATGTTAAGTTTAGCGTAAGGGTGACAAATGGAAGGTTTAGCTACGCTATGGGCATCAACCGGTATTGCTAATTTTCATTGGCAACAATTAATTATGATCACGGTTGGCTTTTTATTATTATATTTAGCCATTTCTAAAAAGTTTGAGCCGTTATTATTATTACCGATTGGTTTTGGTGCTGTTTTAACTAATATCCCGGTAGCGGGGTTTTCTGACGAAGGTGGTTTGCTGTATTACGCTTATCACATAGGGATTGATACTGGCGTATTTCCGTTATTAATCTTTATGGGTGTAGGTGCGATGACAGATTTTGGCGCACTGATTGCGAATCCAAAAATGTTATTATTAGGTGCAGCAGCGCAAACCGGTATTTTTGCCACTTTATTTGGTGCAATTTTATTAAACTTAATTCCGGGATTTAACTTTACTTTGGCTGATGCATCAGCCATTGCGATAATTGGTGGTGCAGATGGACCAACGGCGATATTTTTAGCATCGCGCTTAGCGCCCGATCTCTTAGGTGCTATTGCGGTTGCTGCATATTCTTATATGGCGTTAGTTCCTATTATTCAGCCACCAATCATGAAAGCATTAACAACTAAAGAAGAACGTAAAATTGTAATGGAGCAATTACGTCCTGTATCTGCGAAAGAAAAGATGATTTTCCCGCTAATGGTACTGGGTATTACTCTATTATTTTTACCAGAAGCCACTCCGCTGGTAGGGATGTTCTGTTTAGGTAATTTAATGCGTGAATGTGGTGTTGTTGATCGTTTAAGCAAAACCGCACAAAACGAGCTTATTAATGTAATTACTATTTTCTTAGGGTTAGCGGTTGGTTCTAAATTATCTGCGGATAAATTTTTAACTGTTGAAACCTTAGGTATTTTAGCATTAGGTGCCGTTGCATTTGGTATTGGTACAGCTTGTGGTGTACTAATGGCTAAATTAATGAGCAAATTATCCGGCGGTAAAATTAACCCATTAATTGGTGCTGCGGGGGTTTCTGCTGTACCTATGGCGGCGCGGGTAGTTAACAAAGTGGGTTTAGAAGCAAATCCGCATAACTTCTTGTTAATGCATGCGATGGGACCAAACGTAGCGGGTGTACTCGGCTCAGCAGTTGCAGCCGGTATTTTACTTGCGTTAGTCGGTGGTTAAACGCTGCTGATAAAACATTAATTTGTTTAACGATTAAAAAAGGGTTGTCACTGACAACCCTTTTGTTTTTTCTATTTTAGAAAAATCTAAAATCTTATTTAACCTGAACTGCGTATAACAAATGTTGAAGTAAATTTTTCAACAATTGGATTAAACAACAAACCTACTTAATTTACGTTCCTACGAGGATAGTTTTTTGTCTATCAAGGCATTTTTCTGTACCTAATAGCGAGCTATTAGTCAGAAAAATAACGATGAGAGACGGAAAAATAGCCCGTTGGGCAAATTTTATTATGTGCAGTTCAGGTTATCTAATCCGCAATGACAAATCTATTGCCTGTACGTGCTTAGTTAGTGCTCCACTTGAAATAAAATCAACACCAGCTTGTGCATAATCTGCAATGCTATCAATTGTGATATTACCGGACATTTCTAATTTTGCTGGTTTTTCACTCGCTTGATTAATAGCTGCGGCTTCGGCAATTTGTGCCGGAGAATAATTATCTAACATAATAATATCCGCACCAGCACTCAAAGCTTGAGTAAGCTCCTGATTGTTTTCAACTTCAACTTCAACGGGTTTGTTTGGTGCTATTTGGCGAGCTTTGGTGACAGCTTTATCAATTCCGCCCGCGGCCATTATATGATTCTCTTTAATTAAAAACGCATCATATAAACCCACTCTATGATTAACGCCACCGCCACAAGTAACAGCATATTTTTGTGCCAAACGCATGCCGGGAATGGTTTTGCGGGTATCCAGTAACTTAGTTGAGGTATGTTTTATTTTATCTACATACAAAGCGGTAGCAGTAGCCGTTGCTGACAGAGTTTGAATAAAGTTAAGGGCAGTTCGCTCACCAGTTAAAATCACTCGGGCAGGGCCTGTTAGGGTGCAAATTAATTGATTTGGGGTTAACTGTTCGCCGTCTTTGGCAAACCATTCAATGCTTACCTGAGAGCCAAGTTGTTTAAACGTTTCTTCTAACCAAGCTTGACCACATAATACGCAGTTTTCCCGAGTAATAATTTGCGCAGTTGCTATTTCATCTTCTGGGATAAGCTGAGCCGTAATATCATTATTGGCATCAAGACCGTTTAAATCTTCATACAGCGCATATTCAATTTGTTTGGTGATACTTATTTTTAATTCGGGTGTCAGTAAAGTTGTCATAATTCAGTCGTTAAAATATTCTTAAAATCCGGCAATTAAGCAATTTTAACATTAATATTGTTTAAGCGTTAGTTGATCGCCACGTTGGCTGAATTCAATTCGTTTGAGTGCGCTCATCCCTAATAAAATTTGCTCACCTTGCATGTAGGGGTTGATATTAGCAGCGACGTTACGTAACTGAATATCTCCAATATTTAAGCTGTCTAAACGGGTTTGATAAACTTGCACTATGCCATTGGCGGTATTAACACTTTGAGTTGGCCCTTTGGGTAAATTGAGTCGTTCGGCAACTTCTTGCGGAATCGAAACATTAGTTGCACCTGTATCTAATAAAAAGGTAACAGATTGGCGATTAATATATCCGTTTGTGACATAATGGCCGTAGGCATTACGCTGTAAAGTCACCTCAATACCACCAGCCTGATATTCACTTATTGGTTGCTGGTTTGGGTTTTCTTTATTGTCTAAAAAATTTTGAAACCAGTAAGTTAACAAAAAAAAGCCTATAATCCATGCAGCATAATTCATCCATTTACCCGTTTTTTGATTTAAATCAGGTTGTTCCATGAGTATTCCTACAACTTATAAAATAATTAATCATCAAATATCAGGGGTAGAGTTTCGCCCATCTTCACATTTTAATCAAAGGCCTGATCCTAAATTAATTAATTTATTGGTGATTCATTGTATTTCATTACCCGCTAAACAATTTGGCCTAAATTATATAGATGATCTATTTTTAGGATGTTTAGATTGTAATGCCGATAGCAGTTTTCAAGATTTACAAGGGTTAAGAGTTTCCGCCCATTTATTGATTAAACGAACAGGTGAAGTTATTCAATATGTTCCTTTTGATAAACGAGCATGGCATGCCGGAGTGTCTAGCTTTGAGGGCGTTGAAAACTGCAATGATTATTCAATTGGTATTGAACTGGAAGGGGCGGATGATATTGTTTATGAAACCATTCAATACCAAACGCTGGCAGCAGTTTGCCAACAAATTCAGCAAACATATCCGGCTATAACTCAAGCTAGAATTGTCGGGCATTGTGATATCGCACCTGGGCGAAAAACGGATCCCGGTCCAGCTTTTAACTGGCAACATTTATACAATTTAATTAATCAAAACAAAGGGAACTAACATGACATTACTGAGTTTAATCTTAGTAGTTTTGCTTGAAAGGTTAACCAAACCTACCGAAGCATTTCACTATCACTTTTATTATCAAAAATATGTGGGATTCACTCAAAAATTTTTCGATTCATCAACCAAGTACATGGCTGAATTATTTATATTAATTTGGTTGGCTGTGCCTGTTTTGCTGACGGCAATTATTCAAGATAGTTTAGGGCATGGATTAACCGGACTCATATTCAGTGTGTTTGTTTTATTTGTTTGTTATGGCTGCCCTCAGCACAGGCAGTCTTATCAACATTATATTGAAGCTGCTTGCCGTGATGATAAACAAGCTTGTTTTAGATATGCAGATCAACTCGGCCAAAAATTAGAAGATGATAACCAAAACAACGAAACCCTTGGTGAAGCTTTAGTTTGGGTGAATTTTAGACATTATTTTGCAGTGATTTTTTGGTTTGTAGTATTTGGCGCAGCAGGGGCGGTGTTTTATGTATTTGCCCGTAATTTAGCAAAATACAGTGAGCTAGAGGAAGATAAATACTGGCTGGCTGATGCAGCAAATCGATTATTAGCTATTTTAGTTTGGTTGCCGGCTCGGTTAACTGGATTCGCGTTTTTATTTGTTGGCCATTTTTCTAAGGCACTGCCGGTCTGGTTATCTGAATTATTAACTTTTAATAATGCGCGGGCATATTTAATTAAAGTTGCAAAGGCCGCTGAGCCTGTCGATGTACCAGAAAACGACGCTTTAACTGAGCCATGCCTAAAATTAAAACTCGCTAAGCGAGCTTTATTATTTTTATTGTGTGTGATCGCCGTGCTTACGCTTACAGGTGTTATCTAACCGCTTAAATAGCAATATAATTGACTTGATTTAAGGCGCGTATTCCCTTAGAATCCGCCACCAAATTAACGTGGCTTTAATTAAATTAAAGCTTAATATAAATGACGTATGGTACTTGGCGAGCAATAGCTTGGCGCAGGTGGCTATACGGCCGACCAGAGGTAATCCAAATGAAACAAGGTATTCATCCAGAGTACAATACAATCAAAGCTTCTTGCTCTTGTGGTAACGTGATCGAAACTCGCTCAACTGTAGGTAAAGATTTAAACCTAGACGTATGTTCAGCGTGTCACCCATTCTATACTGGTAAACAACGTGTTGTTGATACTGGTGGTCGTGTTGATCGCTTCAATAAACGCTTTGGTGCACTTAGCTCTAAAAAATAATCCTTGCAGATTAGTTTCTGATTTTTCAAAAGGCGCATTAGCGCCTTTTTTATTGCCTTTAAATCAAGTTATTACTTGTATCTGTATTAGAGCTAACTAACCTGAGGTGCGTATAAGAAATGTTGAAGTAAATTCCTCAATAATTGGATTAAATAATGCTAAATCAAGCTTATTTTACGTACCAACGAGGATGATTTTTCGCCTATCAAGGCATTTTTCTGTACCTAATAGCGAGCTATTAGTCAGAAAAATAACGATGAGGTGCGGAAAAATAGCCCGTTGGGCAAATTTTCTTATGTGCAGCTCAGGTTAACTATAGCAATAACACCCCTGCGCATTATCAAAAATAACTCTAGGTACCTGTTTAAACTCCAGCGCAGACTTAACGGTTAACTCAATCATGCTATTTTCTGTATTGCATAAATAACCTGAAGCAAAAGGTCCCAGATAAACGAGATCTTCATTTTCATCAAAAATAATAATGGCTGGCGAAGCCGGAATCTGTTGCTTTAACACATCATAATCCAGCTTGTTGATATTAAATCCTTTTTGGGTGAGCCAAGGCGTTAATGTAGCTAAATGTGTAGTTACAGCCTGATTACAGCGACAATGTTTAGATTCAAGCTGAAATACTTGATTAGCTAATGTAGCGTAACTTAATTTGAGGTTACTTTTTAACTGCGCCTCGTAATTTAATTTAGCTTGTGGACTTGCCAGCACGGTTGCTAATTGAGCATTTGGATCAAACTCAACTAAATTATCACTGGCAAACCAATAAAACGCTGCGCAAGTTACTCCCAGCCAAACAATAAAAATGCTGCCTGCTAAATAATTATTCAAACCTGAGAAGCGCATGACGTAATTGTTCTGATAGTTTATATACCTGTACGGAGCTCGCAGATATTTTATTTAAGAATTCTATTTCATCTTCCGTAATCTTTTTAACATCGTTTGCATGTTGAGCAATAGAGTGAGCTGTCGATGCTTGTTGTTCTGTAGCTATCGCAACTAAGTCAATATTTTCAGATACAACTTTTACAGACATACTGGTTTCATTTATATAGCCTTGCATTGTTTCACTGCTGTGTAGCATCTTTTCTAACTGATTAATTGACGATTGCATAGCGGCTACAGAGTTTTCAGACTTCTGTAGTAAAGCTTTTAATATGTCAGTGATTTTAGCTGTGCTCTCTTTTGTTCGAAATGAAAGCTGCCTTACCTCATCTGCGACAACAGCAAAACCACGGCCATGTTCACCGGCTCTAGCAGATTCAATTGCAGCATTCAGAGCAAGTAAGTTCGTTTGGTCGGCGATTGCTTGAATTGCTTCTACTACAGTAGATACTTCTTTACAGGATTCACTTAAAGCACTTATTTGTAGGCTAGTATGGTTAATGGTTTGCTCAAACGTAGTTATTTCCTGTTTTGATTGTGTTATCGCAAGATCAGTTTGTTCCACTAAAAGTAAAGCTTGAGTTGTGCGCTCATTCGCTTGATTTGCTCTTTTGGCTACTTCTGCTATTGCTAGTGACATTTGCTCAGTAGATGCCGCAATGGAGTCTGTATGCTGGCGACTTAACACCTTTAATTTTGAAATCTCGGCACAGCTATTTTTTAATCCATCAGCTTGTGAATCAAGTTTGGTAGCAGATTGTTTAGCTTGTTTGGCTAACTCATCAATGTGGATAAATAAATGATTATATTGCTCAAGCACTTTAATACTGCCGTATGTATTAGCTTTAATACCAAGTTTAACGGTATCTTCATTATACATTTTTTGTTGAATATTTTGCTCAAGCTCAGCACCTGCTAACCCCATCAAATACATTCGGCGGCAAATATAAACCAGTATCGAACCTTCTAGCAGCGCATAAAAAGCGTGTAAAAGTAAAAAGTTAAACTGTAAATGTCCTGCTTCAAATAAAAATACCGGAACAGAATTGAGCTGCATTACAAAAAATGCCACGTGGTAAACTAACACCGTGACAACCGCCGTGACGATAACTCGCCAATCCCGATAAAAAACCAAAACAGCTAAATAAGCAAAAATACCAAAATGGATTTCAATTAATCCCTGCATTTGATGTATATGTAGTGCACTAAAAATCATCGCCCCTAAAGCTACCGCATGGCGTGACCAAGCTGAACCCGGTTGAAATTTCATAAACAACAGCGGAATGACCAAAGCAGGCAACCCGATAATGATTAACTCAAGCCAAGTGCTATAAAAAAAGGCATAAATAACAGAAATTATAAACAGTAAGGTTAAAAAAGGTTGGAACGTCCTATGCGCTTCGATCGTCCATGGAAAAGTCAATTTTGAACTCATTGAACTACCACTCGAAGTATTTAAGTTAGAAGTGTTATACCGCTAAGTTTAGTAAACAGTTCAAATTTTCAAAATAAAATATTCTATATTTGCGAGTGTAATCACAAACTCAAATATTCTCATATCAAAAAATGATAAATATTACCTTTCGGTTGCTAGTCGGATTTTTCATATTTTTAACTCTATAGCCGTGCAGTATTAAAATATACATTTCTATCTATAGAGTGCAGGGGTAAGCCTAAGCCGTTAACCTACCCAATGAAGGTTGTGTTTGAGAGTTAGCAAATTATCCAGTAGATAGCAGAATTTTAATTTTATTTGTAAAGTTGGAAAAAGTTTTATTAATTTTATCTTTCTTTTTCTAAATTCCTCTTCACCAAACCCCGATTGTATATCGTCAGCGATAAAAAAACTTTAGCACTTTTTTTGCGATATTTTTGCATTTTTTTATTAAAGAAGGGGATTTTAACTCC
>NZ_JAOPFU010000072.1 GCF_025515275.1 Catenovulum sp. 2E275 | reverse complement strand
TGTATAAAACTTGGAATAACCTTCACAACATATCGGGATGGTTATAAAACTCGTCATTCCGTACAGTGAGGAACGAACGTGATACGGAATCTCCTGCCGACAACACAGCATCAGCATAAAACCCAAACACCGAAGTTGCCTAACTGAGATTCCCGCCTCGATAACTGCTCCTTGCGTTATCCTACCTCCTGAATCCATTCAGTCGTTCGCGGGAATGACTGTTATGCTGAACCGTCGTCCATCTTAGGAATGACAAATTAGCCGACCTGCGTGAGGTTTTCATCTAAGGAATGACGCGAGTAAACAATTAATTCAATTCTTGTGGATCTATATCCAGAGTCCATCTAACTTGCTGGCTAAAACTATTTTGCTCCAAGCTCATAATAAGTTGCTGCATGGCTGCATTAAGCATGCTACGTTTATTGGTTTGAAAAATCATTAAATAGCGGTATTTTCCGGCTCGTTTCTCTTGTGGGGCTGGCATGCTAGCTAGAAGTTCTACATTTTGATAATGCGGCTGAATTTGCTGACTAAATAGTTGTTCAATAATTTCGGTTATTTCAATAATTTTATCTTGTTTAACAGACTCTAATCGCAAAATTGCCCAAAAATAAAAAGGCGGTAAATGCATAGCTTCGCGTTCTGCTAATAATTTTTGCTGTAGCGCCGGATACCCTTTATGAATCAGAGTTTGTAAATATTCATGTTCAGGAAAATGAGTTTGCAAAATAACCTGCCCCGGTTTTTCTTCGCGCCCTGCTCGTCCACCCACTTGCACTAGTAACTGAGCCATTTTTTCAACCGCTCTAAAGTCGGAGCTATACAAAGCGCTATCAATATTTACCACAACGGTTAGTGTTAAATTAGGGAAATGATGGCCTTTTGCCAGCATTTGTGTGCCAATCATTATTTGGTGTTCGCCTTGCGTAATCGCACTGAGTTTATTTTCTAACTCCCCTTTTCGGCGCACACTGTCACGATCAATTCGGATTGGTTTCGCCTGCGGAAATTTTTCACAAAGCCAATCGGCTAATTGTTCTGTGCCTATTCCCCAGTCAATAATTTGAGTTGAGCCACATTCTGCACATTGCATTGGCGGTTTAGCCATATCACCACAATGGTGGCACACCACCTGCGCGAGTGCTTTATGAAAAGTAAAATGTTGTTCACAGCGATTACACTGACAAACCCAGCCACATTCATGACAAATTAAAGCAGGGGAAAATCCGCGCCGGTTTAAAAAAATTAAAACCTGATTTCCCTGATTAATATGATGCTCAATTGCCTGCACCACACCATAAGCTAAACCAGCTTGTAAAGGTTGATCTTTAATATCCAGTAATTGTGGTTTGGGCGGTGGATTTTTTTGCGCCCGTTCTAGCATGGTTAAATGAACAAAACGTCCTTGCTGAGCATTATTTAAACTTTCGAGCGATGGCGTTGCACTGCCCAATATAATTTTACAGTTTTCACTGGCTGCACGTTTTATTGCAACATCGCGAGCGTTATATCTTAAGCCATCTTGTTGCTTATAAGAGCTGTCGTGTTCTTCGTCCAGAATAATCAGCCCCAAATTTGGTGTTGGTACTAATACAGCTGAGCGCGTTCCTAAAACTATCGGCGCTAACCCTTTACTCGCTTTTAGCCAAGCATTATGCCGCTCACTGTCATTTAATTCTGAGTGTAAAATAGCAATTTCACATTCAAATCGTGCTTGAAAACGCTTTAAAGTTTGTGGCGTTAAACCAATTTCTGGCACTAAAATAAGCACTTGCTGACCTTTCGCCAGCACTTTTGCCATAAGTTGCATATACACTTCGGTTTTACCGCTGCCGGTAACGCCTTCTAGCAAATAAGTTTTAAACCCCTCTGTGCTTTCAATTTGTTTAATTGCATTGTTTTGCTGGGGATGAAGCTGGTATGGCGACAGATTGATTTTAAGCGCTTTAGGCGGCAAAGCTAAAACATCAATTGTTGTTATTAACTGCTTTTTATCGAGTTGATTAATAATCGCTTTGCTAAATCCGGCTTGCTTTAATAAGCTCTGTGCAGTTGCACCATGCGTTTGTAAATACTGATATAACGCAGCCTGCTGTTTGGCTCGATTTGAAAAGTCTGCTGACTGAGGTTGATTAAGCTGCCAAATTGGCTCGGATACTAGTTGAGCAGCATCACCCTGCTTTAATTTTTTGGGTAATAAATTAATAAAAACTTCGCCCGGCGGGCATAAATAATATTGGCACAACCAATTTAGCATCGCCATTTGTGCTGAGTTCATTAAAGGTATGTCATCAAAACAAGTAAGCACTTGCTTTAATTTATGCTCAGGATATTCACTGGTTTCAGTAATATTCACCACAAAGCCAACCAGCTTTTGTCTGCCAAATGGGACACTCACTCGCATACCCACCCGGCAATTTAAATTGGCAGGAATAAGATAATCAAATAACCGGCGCAGCGGAACGGCTAACGCAACTTGAGCAACTGCCACTGAGATCCTTTTTTATTAGCTGAAAATATAAAACAAATTAAAGCAAACTGGTTAGCGCAATACCTAAACCTATTCTTTGCTGGGCATAGTTATAATCAATCAGGCTTTCACCATAACCATTAAAGTATTGTAAATACCCGGTCACCCGTCCCCATAACGGAAAAGTAAACCCAAGCTCAACAGCCCCGCGCGAATAGTTAAAGTTTTGTCTGACTAAAAAGTGCCCCTGCATGTTTTGGTCAATCCGGTATGCACCAGAAAGCTCAAAATACCCCATGTATTGAGCAATATCCGGGTTATCATCTCTGTTAGGGTCATCGATATCTTTATCTTTAGATTCAGGCAAACGCCACCAAGGCCGTAAAGTTAATGCCCAATGATCATCCTCAACTAAAACCGCTAAATAAATTCGGTTCCAGCTACGCGAATAAGGCAAACTCCGCCCATTTGACTGATGTTCCAGTCCAAATGCCAAACTGGTATTAGTATCCAATAATTGCCAGTTTACCGGTAAATAATAAAAAATCTCGGGCTGGTAATTTGTTTCACGAAATGGCTTAGACATTTCAGTGGTATAAAGCTGCCACCAAGATTGCATGGTTAAGCCAAAAAACAAGGCATCGCCATCGGTAAAAATAGGCTCTTGATTGAGTGGAACTTTAAAACTAATTTGAAATTTAGCTTCAATGTTACGGGCTGATTCGCGCACATCTGCCGGAATATCTAATTTATCATTAAAGCCTGAGGTATAACTAACCGGTAAAATATAATTCATTTTATGTGGGGTAATCACATAAGGATTAAAAAATGTTTCTCGCTCGGCTTCTATTCGTTCACTCAGCGCACCCGGCGGCTCATGCTCACTTTCATCTTCGCATTGGCTCACAATCTCTGCAATCTGAGTCTCTTTTTTAGCTTGTTTTATCGCTTCTAAATAACAGGCGTCCTGCTCGCTGGTTTGTGCTTGCACATAATTGGCAAACAAAGCTGCGGATAAAAAGATTGTTTTAACATACTTCAACATAAATATTTCCGTATTATTTTGTTTGTTAACCACCAACAAGCTATGGGCAGCCTGAATGAAATTTAAAGTCATCATCCGGCGCTAAAATCAACTGCGCTTCCTGCTGACCAAAAAAGTCTACTCGAGCTGAAATATCCTCACCAGCAATTTGCTCTGCTAGGGTTAAATAATCCTGATAATGACGCGCTTCTGATCTTAATAATGAAATATAAAATTTTTCCAGTTCATCATCTAAATGTGGCGCTAATTTAGCAAAACGTTCACACGAACGAGCTTCAATATAAGCACCACAAATTAACTTATCAATTAAAGTTTGTGGCTCGTGAGTTTTAACATGGCGGATTAACCCTTTAGCATATCGCCCTGCACTAATATTGTCGTATTCAATACCACGCGTATGCATGATTTCTAATACCTGATAAAAGTGATGCAATTCTTCTTTTATTAATAGCACCATTTTATCAATTAGATCCTGCCCATAAGGTGAATCCGCACGCGGTTTAATTTGCTTGGATAACGCATTTTTGTGCCCAGATAAAGTTTCAAAGTCACCTTGCTTACGGTAAATAAAATCTTCGTAAGGTTTTAGCCATGCTAATAACGCATCGCCACTTTGTTTATCGACTGCGTATTTACGAATCAGCCACATAGCGGTTTGTGCCGCTTTTAATTCGCATATCATGTGATCAATTAATAACATGCGTAAATTTTCTGGCTGACTGGCTTTTATTATCCATGCATCTGGTGTTTTACACTGTAAAAATGTATGGATAGGCGCTAATAATTCATCAAATTGCTCTGAGTTTTTCATTTATACTGCTTCTAACTCATTTAATGGCCAGCGTGGTTTAATTTCAATATTTTGATTAATTTGCCCAGCTTTTAATCTTTGTAGTCCAGCATAAGCTATCATAGCGCCGTTGTCGGTACAAAATTCTAGCCTTGGGTAAAAAACTTCACCCTGCATAGATTGCATTAGCTCAGCCATTTTTTGGCGAAGCTCGGTGTTAGCGCTGACACCACCGGCAATCACTAAACGTTTTAAACCGGTTTGTTTAAGCGCACGTTTGCATTTAATGATTAAGGTATCAACTGCGGCTTCCTGAAATGCATAAGCGATATCAGCTAGGGTTTGGGGGTCGTCCCCTTGATCGCGTAGTGTATTGGCCGCAAAAGTTTTTAAACCAGAAAAAGAGAAATCTAAACCCGGTCTGTCAGTCATCGGCCGAGGAAACTTAAATCGACCTTTTGTACCTTGCTCAGCCAATTTTGCTAATCGAGGTCCACCCGGGTAATCTAATCCCATTATTTTTGCAGTTTTATCAAACGCTTCGCCAACTGCATCATCAATGCTTTCACCTAAAATCTGATACTGGCCAATGCCTTTCACTTCAACAATTAAAGAGTGGCCGCCAGAAACCAATAAAGCTAAAAACGGAAATTGCGGTACGTTTTCTTCCAACATAGGCGCTAATAAATGGCCCTCCATGTGGTGCACCCCAATCACAGGTTTATTCCACGCGAAGGCTAAACCACGAGCAACCGTTGAGCCAACTAATAAAGCACCAATTAATCCGGGGCCAGAGGTAAATGCAATTCCGTCAATGCTAGATTTATCACAACCTGCCTGTTTTAATGCTTCATCAATTAAAGGGATGATTTTGCGTATATGATCTCTGGATGCCAGTTCAGGTACAACACCGCCATAGTCTGCATGTAATTTTACCTGACTGTAAAGCTGATGAGCCAAGAGCCCATTTTCATCGTCATAAATTGCAATTCCTGTCTCGTCACAGGATGTTTCAATGCCCAAAACTCGCATAGAATACCTTTCTATCATCAAAATTTGGCGGCATTTTAGCGATTTCATATAAGTTTCACCAGTTTTTGTATTCAATAACTTTACTTTCACAGGATAATTGGATTAGAATTGCGCACCATTTTTTAGTCTGGCCGCTTAAATCATGTTGGAAGCGGTATATATAATTATCCTGAGGTGATATTTAATGCCAATTATTAAGGTAAGAGAAAACGAACCATTTGACGTTGCACTACGTCGCTTTAAGCGTTCTTGCGAAAAAGCGGGTATTTTAGCCGACGTTCGTAGCCGTGAATTCTACGAAAAACCAACTGCAGAGCGTAAGCGCAAAAAAGCTGCAGCGGTTAAACGTCACGCTAAAAAAATGTCTCGTGAAAACGCTCGTCGCGTAAAATTATACTAAGAATAGCTTGACAATGACGCTTACTGAACAGCTGAAAGATGCAATGAAAGAGGCAATGCGTGCTAAAGATAAAGCACGTTTGGGGACAATCCGGTTAGCCCTTTCAGCCATTAAACAGCAAGAAGTAGATGGTCAAAAAAGCCTAAGTGATGAAGAGGTTTTAGCAATTATAACCAAAATGGTTAAACAGCGAAAAGACTCTATCACACAATACACTGAAGGCGGTCGTCAAGACTTGGCTGAAATTGAAGCAGCCGAAATTGCTGTTCTTGAAACATTTTTACCTGCGGCATTAAGTGCTGACGAACTGGCTGCTATTGTATCTGATGCAATTACAGAAAGCGGCGCTCAAGGCATGCAGGACATGGGCAAAGTAATGAATATTATTCGACCTAAAGTTCAGGGTCGTGCTGATATGGGTCAGGTTAGCCAAACTGTAAAAGCTAAACTAACTGCTTAAACCCACTTTGCTTGTGTATTACAAAACCGCACCTATGTGCGGTTTTGTTATTTTATAGCCAAACTATTTTTAGCTATAAAAGCAGAAATTTATTCACTCACACGTAAATTGCGCTATAGTGCAATCTAATTTATTGGCTAATACACTATTAGCTTTTAAAGATTCGCTTTATCTGTTTATCGTAAAAATTAGAAGAATATGGCAGGCAGAATTCCTAAACATTTTATCGACGATTTAATTGCTCGCACTGATATTGTGGACGTAATTGATAGCCGTGTCAGATTAAAAAAAACAGGCAAGAATTACTCAGCTTGCTGCCCTTTCCATAATGAAAAATCCCCTTCTTTTACGGTAGCACCCGATAAACAATTTTATTATTGTTTTGGTTGCGGCGCTAAAGGCAATGTTATTTCATTTTTAATGGAATACGATAATTTAGAGTTTGTTGATGCCATTGAAGAGCTGGCCAATATAAATGGGGTAACAGTTGAGCGTGAGCAAGTTGCTAACCCTCAACAAGAGCGTGCGCAGGCCGTTCAAATTAAGCAAGATTTTGAAGTAATGTCGCAAGCGGCTGAGTTTTACCAACAGCAATTGCAACAGGCTCCAGAAAAAGTAAAAGATTATATCAAGCTACGTGGATTATCAGCTGATATTGTTGAACAATTCCAAATTGGTTATTCCCCTGATGAATGGGATGCTTTACTCAAAAATTATGGGCAAAGCAGACAAAGTGCGAGCCAGCTTGCCGATTTAGGCATGTTAATAGAAAAAGATGGCAAAGCCGGATTCTACGACCGGTTTCGTGATCGTTTAATGTTTCCTATTTTAGACAGGCGCGGAAAATGCATCGGTTTTGGTGGGCGTGTAATCGGTGATGGCACGCCTAAATATTTAAACTCGCCAGAAACCAGAATTTTCCATAAAGGTCGTGAACTTTATGGTTTATATCAGGCTCGTAATGCAAATCGCGGATTAGACCGTTTATTGGTAGTTGAAGGCTATATGGATGTAGTTGCTTTGTTTCAGGCCGGAGTCACTTACGCGGTGGCTTCACTTGGCACAGCAACAACCAGTGATCATATCAAATTAATGATGCGCTCAACCAGCGAAATTGTTTGTTGTTATGACGGTGATAATGCAGGCCGAAAAGCGGCATGGCGAACACTTGAAAACGCCCTACCCAGTTTAGTGGATGGTATTCAGATTAAATTTGTATTTTTGCCTGATGGCGAAGATCCAGACTCGTATATTAAACAATTTGGCAAAGAGAAGTTTGAACAGTTAATAGATAAAGCACAGGATTTTGTAAGCTTTTTTTACCAAGAACTGTATCGCCAAATAGGCCAAAGTGAAGGGGAATTTGCCCGCTCAAAATTGAGCCAACTGGCGCAGCCTTTAATTGATCAAATGCCAGACAGCGAATATAAACACGCAATTAATGAAACCTTATCGATTAAACTAAAACGTTCGGTGAGCTCAAATAAAGCCGATAAAATTGCACAAGCCAAAGCAAAACAAGCCAAATTTACGTCAAATACATCACGAAAAGTAACACCGGTCAGATTAGCGGTTGCATTATTGCTTGAGCAACCCCATTTAGTAAAACATCTGGCAAATATGTCAGATAGTCAGCTTCAAGCATTAGCTAAAATGGATGAAGCCGGAATCGACTTTTTTGTAGATTTATTATTATTTGTTCGCAGTAAACAAAACTGTAGCGCAGCGCAAATTTTAGAGCACTGGCGCGGAACTGATAAAGAAAAAATTGTGTCACAACTGATGATGTGGGAGCACCATGTTCAAACCGAAAATATCGAGGTTGTCTTTTTAGACTCAATTGAAAAAATATTATCTTTGTTTGTGACTAAGCGTAAAGCAATGTTGCAAACTAAAGCTAAAATGAACCTGATTTCTGAGCAAGAAAAACAGGAATATTTAGCTTTATTAAAAATAAAATAAGCAAAATGCAAAACCGACATTTAATGACCATTATTTAGTTATACTGGGTAATATCAACTCAGATATATATTAAATTTTTAAATATGCTATAATGTCGAGTTCACTGCATCGTATTTAATTTCATTTCATAGGTAAGCGGAAGTCTGTATGGAGCAAAACCGTCAGTCACAACTTAAACTACTCGTTGCGAAAGGTAAAGAGCAAGGCTATTTAACTTACGCCGAAGTTAATGACCATCTACCGCAAGAGATAGTCGACTCAGATCAGATTGAAGACATCATTAGCATGATCAACGACATGGGCATACAGGTTTTTGAATCTGCGCCTGACGCTGACTCTTTATTGATGTCTGACGAAACAACAGCAACTGATGAAGATGCTGAAGAAGCGGCTGCGCAAGCGCTCGCTTCTGTTGAGAGTGAAATTGGCCGTACCACTGACCCAGTTCGTATGTATATGCGTGAAATGGGTACAGTTGAGCTATTAACTCGTGAAGGCGAAATTAATATTGCTAAACGCATTGAAGAAGGGATCAACCAAGTTCAATGCTCAGTTGCAGAATATCCGGAAGCCATCACTTATTTATTAGACCAATATGACAAAGTTGAAGCAGAAGAAATTCGCTTAACCGATATTGTATCTGGTTTTGTTGACCCGGATGAAGATGACGATATTTTATCGCCTACTGCCACTCACGTTGGTTCTGAATTATCACAAGATGATTTAGACGACGAAGATGATGACTCTTCTGACGAGGAAGAAGAAGATACAGGGATAGACCCTGAATTTGCCCGTGAAAAATTCACACAATTACGTCATGCTTATGAAAAAGTAATGGCAGTAATTGATGAAAAAGGCCGTAATCATCCAGATACCCGTGTTGTTATTGAAGAATTAAGCGAAGTATTTAAATTATTCCGTTTAGTACCAAAACAATTCGACAAATTAGTTGGCGGCATGCGCGACATGATGGACAAAGTTCGTACTCAAGAACGTCTTATCATGAAGTATTCTGTTGAATACGCAAAAATGCCGAAAAAAGAGTTTACCAAAGCATTTGCTGGTGACGAAACATCAACTGCATGGTTAGAAAAAGCGCTTTCAAGTGGTCAGCCTTATGCCAAAGCATTAGCAGAACATGAAGAAGAAATTTTACGCTGTATTCAAAAGCTAAAATTAATTGAAGAAGAAACTAAATTAAGTGTTGTTAGCATTAAAGACATCAACCGTCGTATGTCAATTGGTGAAGCAAAAGCCCGCCGAGCGAAAAAAGAAATGGTTGAAGCTAACTTACGTTTGGTAATTTCAATTGCGAAAAAATACACTAACCGAGGTCTACAGTTCCTTGATTTAATTCAGGAAGGTAACATTGGTTTGATGAAAGCGGTTGATAAATTTGAATATCGTCGTGGTTATAAGTTCTCAACTTATGCAACTTGGTGGATTCGTCAGGCGATTACCCGCTCAATTGCGGATCAGGCTCGTACCATTCGTATTCCGGTACACATGATTGAAACGATTAATAAATTAAATCGTATCTCTCGTCAAATGTTACAGGAAAAAGGCCGCGAACCTACGCCAGAAGAGCTAGCAGAACAAATGCAAATGCCGGAAGATAAAATCCGTAAAGTGATGAAAATTGCCAAAGAGCCAATCTCAATGGAGACGCCAATTGGTGATGATGAAGATTCGCATTTAGGTGATTTTATTGAAGACAGCACCATTGCCTCGCCGGTTGACTCTGCAACGTCAGAAAACCTGCAACATGCAACCCGTGAAGTCTTAGCTGGCTTAACCGCTCGTGAATCTAAAGTATTACGCATGCGTTTTGGTATTGATATGAACACCGACCACACTTTAGAAGAAGTAGGTAAACAATTTGACGTAACCCGTGAGCGTATTCGTCAGATTGAAGCTAAAGCTTTACGCAAATTACGCCACCCTTCTCGCTCAGAGCAATTAAAAAGCTTCTTAGACGAGTAATAAAACAGCGTAACCAACCAATTAAAAGCCCCGTTAGTAAAGCACTAACGGGGCTTTTTTATTTTTGGCTTAATAGCATATTGCTCTCATATTATTCTAAGCTTTAATGATGCCACCGCTCTAAAATTTTATCGTCTTGTAAAATTAATACCTCAGGCGATTTAACAAATAAGAAAATATAATCTTGTTTATAATCTAACCACTTAGACAAGAAATTAACAAAAACAAGTGACAAGATTTTTTTAGTCCATTATACTGCGCGCCGCTTAGTTAAATTATTAGCTAACAGCACTTATCGAATGGCCCCTTAGCTCAGTTGGTTAGAGCACACGACTCATAATCGTTAGGTCCCCAGTTCAAGTCTGGGAGGGGCCACCATTCCATAAGCTTTCCCACGTAAACAACCACTAACTAAAACGACTCTGTGCTACCCCTGTGCTACTTTCCAGAATAAATACTATTGTGATTATTTGGCAAGAGTTAATGTCTAAATCACATTTGCGATGGTTCGAGACTGAAGCTAGCCAGTAATAGTTTGCTCATTAGTTCGATTACTATTTTGTCAAGGCATATAGAAAAAGGGTATCCAAGAGCTTTTCATACGCTTACTTTGATAAAACTAAATTATTATCGTCAATCCCCTAAATATATTTTTAAAGGATTGGTCCAAACCAATTAAAATATATTTAGGGGATTCAACAAACGAAGTGCGTTAGTGTTTGTTATTTTCTATTGAAGCTAAATGATTGGAAACCTTTAGTAAAAGCAGCACACACCAATTCTTAAGAAAAACAGCCCAATATAATGGGCTGCGCGTGTAGGAACTACACGACTATCCTCGAAGGCTACAGACGATAAACCCTAACGTCTGATGGATTACACGCCTCCAGGGTCGCACCCTGATGCACCATAGCCCTGTCTCATGCACCCAGGTGTGGGCCGTTATTATCGATAACGAATCGCGGTGTGCGCTGCCAATTACAAAGATAAACCGCTTTTAAAAATAATGCTTGGAAAAACCCTGGTAAGATTTCAGGGGTTTTATTTGAGGCGGATTGGCGACGAGTCGTCCCTACTCGAAAGAGGTAGGGACGACTCGCAGAGTCGCCCGTCGAGGCCTCTGCTCATGATGCCTCGACACCCAATCCGCCTTAAAAAATTACAGGGCCAGAAGAGGGATGGAGATTTGAGCGTGTCAAAAAGATGTTGCAATCTCTGATCACTGTGATAATTTTATTTATGAACTAGCTCGAAATGAGCATCAAGAAAAAGGGCGTATCTGCTGCCCGCAACACGTTCCTGAGGAGCTGCATTCGCAGCATTATGGGTCACACGGCCACCCCACTATAAACAACACAAATATAAACCACAGTAGTTCGCGCTGTATTTCAACAGAAATCACACGGCTCAGCTTTGTTGCTTTAGACCAGTTAGCCTTTATGTCTTACGACAATATGCTCGGTTACGCACCGTTCATATGGCTTTAAAACTTACCTATTTTGGCATTTCGCCTCCTGGTCTTCGGTTTGGTGTTTTTCTCAATATTTTCAAAATCAATTTTTAAATTTATGAGGAACATGAAATGAGCCAATTAGGATATCGTCTTCACCAAATGGTGAACGACACACACCGCGAAAGTAGCTTTAGTACTAGAGCTACCCGAAACAAAGTTTTAAACCTTGCAGCAGCACAGCTACTTAGTCATGGCTATCGATTAAGAGATCCATCAGGTCTTAAAACCAAGCATATCAATCATCTTGTAACGCGTTGGCAAGATGAAGGTTTAGCACCCAAAACGATTAAAAACAGAATGGCCGCACTGCGTTGGATTGCCGAAAAAATAGGTAAGCCTAATATCTGTTCACGTAGCAATGATGATTACGGCATTCCAAGAGTTCGCAACAACCCCATTGGCAAATCAAAAACGTTAGACATGGATAAGCATGCCAAGATCAAGAGTGACTTAATCAAGCTTTCCCTGCGTTTGCAGCAAGAGTTTGGGCTTAGAAAAGAGGAATGTATGAAATTCAGCTTATCTTATGCTTTGGTAGACGCTAACACTCTACAAATAAAAGGTTCATGGGCTAAGGGTGGCAAATACCGCACGATCCCAATTCGAAAAGAATCTCAACGACAACTTATTCGTGATATTGCCGCTGTTACTAAAGGCGCACTTATCGAACCTGATAAGAATTACAAATCACAAATGGGGGAGTATGATCGCGAAACCATACGCGTTGGATTAAATAAAAATCACGGATTACGACATCATTACGCAAGAGAGCGTTATTTAGAATTAACCGGCTGGAAGTGTCCGGCTGATGGCGGTCCACAAAGACGAAATTTACCGTTGATTGAGTATGAACAGGATACTATAGCCCGCTTACAAATCAGTAAAGAGTTAGGTCATGAAAGGCTCAAAATTACATACGCCTACCTTGGTAGTTAGAGTCATTTTTCTCGCAAGAATTTGGCATGCCAAATTCTGGTGGGTTATAACTGCTCTGTGCCAGAAGCGGAAGTTGAGCTCTAGGATATTTACGTCAGCTAAAGCCAGTTAGCCGACTAAACTTAAATACAGAAAAACAAGTTCAAC
>NZ_JAOPFU010000071.1 GCF_025515275.1 Catenovulum sp. 2E275 | reverse complement strand
AATCAGCCTGTTATATAGTTATAGAATAAATATTAGATCGTGCACTATTAAATTCGATTGTTGGGATTCGCTTCGCTCGACCCAACCTACGAAAACTGAATGATAGCTCACATTAAACCGTTTTAACTTGCAAAGCCAACACCCAATCAATAATTAATATCTTCAAACGTCAGTTACGCGCTTATTTGACCTACGTTAATTCTTTTAATTTATTTAAGATGTCGGCGAAGCGGTGAGCTTCGCATAGGCCAAAACCTTTTACATTAGCTTTAACTCGGGTGCGGGCAAATAATGGGGTGCTAATACCCGTTAAAAAGCGGCAGATAGATTCGTCTGACACAGTTTCGCCTTTTTCATCAAGGTAAGCGTTTAAGTTTTGAACCGTATCTGTGATTTGCTGATCGTCCGGCCAATTTTTTTGCTGTGAATAATTGAGTTTGGCTACTTGCCCCTGACAAACTGAACAATGGCCGCAGCTTTGTGGTGCATCAGCCTGTTTAAAATAAGTATCACCAAAATACGCCGCCAAATTAGCACTTAAACATTTATCCAATTCAAAAAAGCGAATTAAGGTTGCAATACGTGCTATTTCTTTTTGTTCTTTATCAATAAAGTAGCTGTGTAGTTGTTCAGCCAGTTGCGGTTGATTAAGCGCATTTAAGTTGAGTTGATAAACCTCTGTCATTAAACGGGTTTGCAGCTCAATTAACCCTTGTTCAGTTAAATAATCCAGCGCGGCAATTATCCGGTCTCTTTGATTGGGTAAAACCGTTTGCAATGCTTCAAAATTAACCACACCCCATGTTTTTTTAAATTCAGTTGCGTTAAAAATCTGACTTAAAAACGCCTGACGATCTGGGTTAAATCGAGCAAGAATATCCGCTTGCTCAGCCAACAATTTAATTTTGTATTCAGCAAAATAGCTATACAAGGGTTTTAATACTCCCTGTAGTTCAAGCTGAACTAGTAAAGTTTTTAACGGGAGCTGGCGAATATTGGTTTGATTGGATAGCTCATAAATATGCATATCCCAAAGCGTATCCATACCTTTTGGATAGGCCTGCTCTTTTAATTGCGAGATAAAAATTTCAATTCCGCTTAGCTCTGGCGTATCGCCATAAACAAAATTTTCGAGCGTAGTTAAACTATCTAAATTGGCCAGTGTAATACAGTCTGAGTTTTGTCCATCTCGTCCGGCGCGGCCAATTTCCTGACTATAATTTTCAATTGATTTAGGTAAATCGTAGTGAATAACAAAGCGGATATTCGCTTTGTCTACGCCCATGCCAAACGCAATGGTCGCAACCACAACATCAATTTTGTTAGTCATATAATCAAGCTGAATTTGCGCTCGTTTGTCATTATCCATCCCTGCGTGATAAGCCTGAGCATTAATTTGCCTACTTTGTAAAAACTCAGCAATTTGTTCTGCACTATGCTGCAAGGTGACATAGATAATACCGGCTTGCTGCTGCTCTATTTTTGGCTGAAGAATCGTTAATAATTGTTGTTTTTTATCCCGCTCAGCAATGGCCATTACCTGTAAATTTAAGTTGGAGCGATAAAAACCAGTTTGCACTATATGCTCTGGTTTAATCGAAAACTTTTGTGCCATATCCAACTTAACTTTGTTGGTGGCTGTAGCCGTTAATAATAACGTCAGTGGGATATTTAGCTCAGTTTTATATTGCGGCAGTTTTAAATAATCAGGCCTAAAGTTATGCCCCCACTCAGAAATACAGTGCGCTTCATCAACCACCAGCATAGAAATGGGAACAGATTCAATTAAACGGCGAAATCTTTCATTTTTAAAGCGCTCAACTGAAACCATTAATATTTTGATTTTATTAGCTTTAACATCTGCCATAATCTGCTGATATTGCTCAGCTGTTAAAGTAGAATCTAAACTGGCTGCGGCTATGCCTTTGGCGGTTAAAAAATCGAGCTGATCTTTCATTAATGCCAACAAAGGGGATACCACTAAGGTTAAATTAGGCAGGTGTAAAGCCGTTAATTGATAACATAGGGATTTACCCGAACCAGTTGGGAAAACGGCTAATGAGGACTCTCCGGCTAATAAATTGGCAATCACCTCGTTTTGTCCACTTCTTAGCTGATCAAATCCAAATACCTGTTTTAAGCTGTTTGCCACTTGTGGTGGTAACTGCATTATTTTGCCCCTAAATTTGCGTTGTATTTTGATTAATACGTTGTAATTAAACCAAGTTGAGTGCGGTTATAAAAATTATTGATTAAGCGCGGCTAAATCTTCGGCTGTGGCGATACTGGTTTGGTTGCGGCCATTATGTTTGCTTTGATAAAGCGCATGATCCGCAAGCTTAATGGTATTATCTAGCCCCAACTTTTCATCATACTGAGCTAAACCAAAACTCATTGTTATATTATGTGGCGGGTTGCATAGCGTTACTTTTATATCATCCGCTATTTTTTGTCTGACTAGCTCAATTTTTTGCTGCGCATTATCAATTTGAGTTGAGGGTAAAACAATTAAAAACTCTTCACCGCCCCAACGGCAAACTATATCGGTCTGACGAAATGCTTGTTTAAATAAATTAGCTACATCAACCAGTACATTGTCACCCTCTTCGTGACCAAACTTATCGTTTACCTTTTTAAAAAAGTCGATATCAGCTATCGCAATACATAATTCATTACGCCCGCGCTCTGCTAATTTGGTGAGTTTTTTAAGCTCATTATTGGTATACCTGCGGTTATATAAGTCGGTTAATTCATCTTTATTCGCTAGATATTTTAACTGCTCTTCCTGATCTTTAGTATATTGTACAACTTTAATTAAAATAGCAGAGAGCGGTAAAACAGCTAAAACAATATTAATAAAGTGCAAGTATGGCTGTATTTCAGGATAAGGATATTGAAATTCTGTGCTTTTGAATACTACATATAAGCTAGCAAAACTAATAGTGATAATAGCGTTATAAAGCATTGATAAGCTTGGTTTAAATAGTGAATGGAATACAATTAAAGTTGATACCGTAAATAAATAAAATTGAAACCCACTATTTAAACCGAGTTGGGATACTAAAATGATTGCATGACAAAATATCAGCCAGCCTATTATATGAATAGCTAATTTATGTTGTCCTTTATGGTTAAATATAATAGCCAAAATCCAAAAAATAGAACTGATGAAATTAAGCTTTGCTAGCCATAATGCACCTAGTAATAAAAATAAAATAATAAGAGTTAAATGGATAGTTAAGCCGATTAAGCTAATCCATGAAAAAGTAAAAAAGCGTCTAATATCACTTTCAGCCACAGAGCTGGGAAGGTGTTTAAAGTTAAACTGTTTAAAAAAACGTATATTCATTGTTCTACTCTTTTACCGGATAAAGATAACTTATCTTCTGAGTCTGCGGATTTTGAGTATGGGTTGACCTTCTCATAACTTAAATGATTGGCTACTGTAACTCGATTGCGCCCATTTTTTTTACTTTGGTATAGCGCATCATCTGCCAGCTTAATTGTTTTGTCTAATCCAAGACTTGCATGATATTCACTCACACCAAAACTCATACTTATAGTGTAGGGCTGAACCGGTAATGTTTTAATGTTAGTCGTGATCTTTTTACGTATATCGTCCAATTTTTTTTGGGCTTCATGTAAAGAGGTTGCTGGTAATATAATTAAAAACTCCTCTCCTCCCCAACGACAAATAAGATCTGCCTGTCGAAAATTATTAGCCAATAAATCAGCTATTGCGATTAAAACTCTATCACCTTCTTCATGCCCAAATTGATCATTAACCATTTTAAAATAGTCTACATCAGCAAGTGCAATTATAAGTGGTGTTTTATTCCTATGATTAGCTGCAATCAGGTAATTTAAAGCATTCCTAGCAAACCTTCGGTTATATAGATTGGTAAGTTCATCTTTATCAGCTAAGTGCCTTAACCTAGTTTCTTGCTTTAAGGTTAGTTTAAGTGTCATCAATAAAGTGATAGATAAAGGCAAGTTAGCAATGAAAATATTAATAAAATGGACATACGGAAACCATTTTTCTACTCCTTGATTGTATAAGGTATGTTCCGGTAAATAGTATAAGCTGGCAAATATGGAAATGATCATTAAGTTATAACCAATAGATAGTAACGGCTTAAATCTTGCGAAAATAATAACAAGCGCTGCAATTGATAATAGATAAAACTGGAAGCCAGTTTCTAGCCCTAGATAATAAACAGCTGCAACAGAATGAAAAACAACTTCAAAGGTAATTAAATGAATAGCAAGATCATGCTTACCCTTTTTATTTGTTATAAAAGCACTAGTCCATATAAAAACGCTTAATATGTTTAGAACGGTAAGAGGTGTTATATTTAGTAAGTAAAATATAAATAAAAGAGATAAATGGACACATAAGCCAAACAAGCTGACTAAAGCAAGTATGTAATAACGGCGATAGTTCTCTTCTTCCACGTTTTCAGGCTTAGTATGGAAGTTTGTTTGAAAAGTGAAACCCACTGGCATCCTTTGAATTAAGCTTGAGTTACCTTTCTATATTAGCTTAGATTTATTCGGATGTGTCGTAATCTAAAGGTTTAAACAGTTCATTATACTTTATTGTGCCATCTTTTTTCCAAAAGTTGACTGCCGGCACTTGTACTTCCCACAATTCACTTGCATTCCAAATAAATCCATTTGGAAAACGTGTTTTAAAATAATCGCTTTCGTAATGGCAGTTTGCTCTACTAATTTCAAAATATAAATTACTGGGGCTACTTATAACCACTTCTGTTTGGCATAAGAATTGAAGTTGTCTACGAGTAATTTGTTTACAAATAGGTTCATCTGGGTTTTGTGGATATAAAGAAGAGACAATCCCTCGTTCTATTTCTCCAGTTTCCTGTTGTATAAAATATATACCACTCCCCAATGGAAACCTGCCAACCATACAGTTAAACAAATGGATATATTCAGGGTGGTAAATATTATCCTGAGCACCTTGTTCTAAAGTATCAAATGCGGTGTAAATCTGTTTATAATCAAACTCGGGTTTGGTTGACAAAATAATTGATGTATACACCATTGGGATACGTAATAAATCTCCCAGAGGATCTTGTATTTGGCTGAGCTTAGACTGAATATCTAAAATAAATTGGACTTTTTCAGCTTCGGTTTGAATAAATTCAGCTCTTGCTTCTTTAGTATCAAAACGGGTTGCGGGTATACCAATTCCAATTTTTATAAAGTCAGCTGTTTTTTCTCGATTTAATTTAAGTAAAGACTCTCTTTCATCAGGAGAAAGCATCCGATATCTATCATTCCCAAATAACGCTTCGACTTCAGGGCTATAAGTTCCAATGGATTGCAACAAGCAAGCTTTTGCTAATGGCTTTAAAATTTCTTCACGATAAGCAATTTTAATCTCTATAGGCATCACATTTGGTTTTTGCTCTTCTTCGTGCTTATCAACCATTAGATTGAACGGGTTTTCTGGTGGGAATATTTCTTGAAGCTTTTTAGCCAAGTATGGGTGGATTTGCTCTGCATTATGCTTGGTTCTAATTTCTTCAAATAAGGCAATTGCTAATGCTGTAATAAAAATGGGCTTGTTTTTTTCATTACGAACATGGCGAACCTTTTCTTCTGGAGAAGGGACAGATAATGCAATCGTTCCTAAAAATTGACTGAAAATACGCTGCCCATCTAATAAGTCTAATATTTGATCAACTAAATGATCTAAGTTTTGATAACGCTCTGCCTGTAAAACTAAGATCTTTCTTTCAAAAGCACGAAAATCATTTAAAGCTTTATCATAAAAATGATAAAGCTTTCTTAAATAGCGCTCCGTTGAGGGTTGGTTTTTAATTTTGGGGTATTTTCCTTTTTCTTTGCGGTAATTTTCAATTAAATCAATTTGCTCCTGATACGCCTTAATCGCTTTTTTATACTTGGCTTTTGCTGTTAATTGTTCTTGATATTCAGCAAAGAAAGTTTTAGCCATTCCGACTTGTTTAGAATAGTCCTGACGAAATTTAGCTATACGTTTTGAAATAGCACTCGCCATAGGAGGAATTGTAGATAAGCTTTTGCCTGACAACAGCTGAGCTTTTTTTAATTGATTTATATGATGTTCAAGCAACATTATTTGGTATCGAAAAATTATGTTATTTTTAGTTACAAAGGCTTTTACTAAAAGCGACTAGTAGAATGCACAATATTTATCTGCGTTTGTATATCAAATGCGTTTTTGATTAATTATTTGAAAAAACAATATATGAGTATTGGTAACAAACATATTGTTATAATAATGTAGTCAAAAGCCTTAATGGACTCTAATTTAACAGATAATAATTAAGTATGGTAAATAATCCTAAAAAATTACCAAATTAAAACTGCTTTAATCGAAAAGCGGTCTAAATCACCATCAAAATGATAATAATTTGCTTGTGTAGGACTGGCTTTTATAAACTCAAGTTGGCGGGTTTGATATTCAGCTAATAATGTCCAATGACGACTAGCCCTAAAGTTAATACCTAAACTCGCTGAATGATTGTCAGAGTTAATTCCCGCATTTCCTTTTAAATGCATAACCCAGTATTTAGTAAATGGAATATCTAATTGTAACCCAGCCATTGGAGAAAACTCAGAGGTAGAAATTTTTTGCCCGCTCATACCATTTATTACAGGTCTAAAATTTTGTTTCTGATATTGTGCCCCTAATAAAGCGTACAAGCGTATATTATTATTCACTTCAAAAATATTATGACCTACAAAAAGGTTGGCATTAAAACCCGTTAAGCGATAGCTAAGTTCGTTAGACCGTTCATCTTCTAGCGAATATTGAGAAATGGAATATTCGATTAACCATTTATGGTTGGTGGAGTAGCCTTCAGCTGAAAATAAGCTATCAAGTTGCTGGCTAGATGATTCAGATGAAAATTCAGTATCAATTTGACTATTTTGTTGACCGTTTGTATCTTCAAAGCTAATTTCTGCTTGTGATGAGTATTGATGAAAACCAAATCCTAATCCATGATGCCAGCCAAACGCATTTGCTGAGGAAATATGATAAAAACTTAATCCTGTCAGCAGTAGGCTCGAATTGATTCGGTTTAATAGCATTTTTTCTTGGCCTTGAAGAATTTACAATCAGAGTTAACTAAATTATACATAATTTTCAGGATAGCTCTATGTCGATTTGGTTAAATTTTTATTTTGTTTGAATGTTAATTTGAATAAAACTGTTTTTAATTATACTTTTTGATTTTAAGGTGTTGTTTTATGGCGAAATTTCAGCGTGGAGTTTTAGCTGAAGCAAATCTGCACAGTTTGTACTTGCTGTTTAAATTACAAGCTGGTTTTGAAGATAAAATAAGAAAAATTTTAGCTGAGTTTCAACTCACGATAGAAAAATTCTCTCAAGACTTTTCTGAATCAGAGCTGACTGCTTTTGCCGCAATAGGTTCTGAATATTGGTTCACTTTATATGGTAGCCACAAACCAGAACAACTAACTGACTTCCCAAACTTTAAATCTGGCAATCATATTGCGCCAGTAACACCTTACGATTTATTTATTCAAATTCGCTCCGACCGAGTAGATGTAAATCATCTCGTCGGCACTCACCTTTGTTTATTATTTGGCGACTCGGTACATTTACAAGAACAAGTAAAAGGTTTCAGATATTTAGATGGCCGTGATTTTACCGGCTTTATTGAGGGTGGAGATAACCCACATGGCGTGAAGCGCCAGCAAGTTGCTTTGGTGAGTGAATACCAAGACCCAGATTTTGCTGGTGGCAGTTATATCCATATTCAAAGATACCGCCATTTATTAAGTAGTTGGAATGAGCTAAGCCTTGCAGAGCAAGAAAAAATTATTGGCAGGTCAAAAACAAATAATCAGCTCTTAGCCGATCAAGAACCGTCATCTCATTATAAAACTACTCATTTATTTGACGAGTATAACCAGCCAATAGAGTATTTAAATCAAAGCATGCCGTATGGCACGATGAAAATGCAGGGCTTATTTGCGATTGCTTGTTGCCATACGCCAATTGCGTTTGAGCAAATTTTAGCCAGCAGGCTGGGGGTTGAATCGGAATATTTTGATCGGCTGTTAAACTACACCAGAGCCGAAACCGGCGCAGCTTTTTTTGCGCCATCAGTCGATTTTTTAAAGTATTCGGCTTAGAAGCTAAGCTCCCATGTTTGCAATGCTCCAAAACTGGTTTCAGCACTGAGTAGTTTATCGTTTTCGCTAAATGCAAAGTCGAGCACAGTGGCAGCAAAATGATCGGCATCAAAAGGCCACTCGGCAATTAACTCCCCAGATTCAACCGACCAAATTTTTATTTTTTGGTTAGGTGCACCTGTGGCTAATAATTTTCCGTTATTAGAAAATTTAACTGCGGTAAAAATCTGCTGGCGGGCAATATAATTTAACTGGCTGTAGCGCTTGCCGGTGGTTAAATCCCAAATCCAAGATTCATTAGTACTATTGGCGGTAAAGGCAAATCTGGCTTGATTATCTAAGCTTAATTGGCTAATTCGTCCGTTATGATTAAATTCAAATCGGCTTTGTGCCGTTTGTGTATCCCATAAAATCGCTTTTCCTGCATAATCACCGGATAAGATATAGCGGCCGTTGGCCGACATTTCGAGCGCACTGATTCTGTCCTGATGGGACAAGTATTCTATTCTGCGACCGGTTTGCATATCGATATGCAATATTTTGCCATTCAGTAAGCCCAAAGCAACAAAATGACCCTGTTTACTCACTGCCGCGGTTACGATATTGGCATCATCTATTTTGTAATAACCTTTATTTGCCCCTGTGTTGATATTCCACAACGCAAAACTTTGTTTATCTGCGGTTAATACAAGTTGATTATCAAAACTGATTTTAACAATGCCAACCTGATTTGTCTGGTTAGGCTCATGTTGCCATAAATATTTAGGCAGGCCGGTTTTAATATCCCAAAACCGCACCCCCTGATTTGAGCTTACCGCAGCAAATTGACCATACACAGATAAATCTGCGGCGTACGCCCCATTATCGGTATGAGTCTGGTACAACACTTCATTTACTGGCTGATCATTGCAAGCCAATAACAAAAAGCTCAGACAATAACTTGCACTAAGCCGAGTTACTGCTGAAAAATTGAAGTTTGAAAAATTTGCCATTGCTGAGCTAAATGGGTTGATGGTTTATGCTGAAAATCAGAACGAACATATTGTCTGATTTGGCCTTCAAGCCAACTGGTTATCTGGTTTGCAATCACTAATTCGGCAAACGGCAGATCTTTACCTTCGCGCATTGGGCGCTCACGTAAAACTTGTTTAAGTTGAGTTTCAATCCTGTCAAATAAATTATTCACCCGGGTGCGTAATCTAATTTGCTCGCCCATTAATGCCTCACCACTTAATAATCTGGAAATGCCCGGATTACGTTCGGCAAATAATAAAACGAGTTGTGAAATTTTAAGGCAGCGTCCAGCCGATTGTTTATCATCTTCTAAAATTTTATTAATTCGACTGAATAAAGTATCTTCGACAAAATCCAATAAACCTTCAAACATTCTGGCTTTGCTTGGAAAATGGCGATATAAAGCCGCCTCTGTCACCCCAACGGCTTTAGCTAGACGCGCTGTCGTGATCCGCTCCCCCGGATTCGTTTCCAGCATATTGGCTAAAGCTTCTAAAATTTCCTGTTTTCTGTTACCGCGTTTTTGCATTGTCGTATCTTTCTTAGGTTAGTTATTATTAGACTTGTTGAGTATAGTGTTTAGCTATCAGTTGTAGCAATTTTACTGCCAGCTCTTTTTTATCTGTCGCCGGAAAACTCTGTTCCTGATCTTGCCAGTAAACTGTTACCGCATTTTGATCGCTGTTAAACCCAATTTGCTGATTAGATACATCATTAGCAATAATCATATCTAAATTTTTACGTTGCATTTTATCTTTAGCGTAATGAGCTACATCTTGCGTTTCAGCTGCAAAGCCAATGCAAAATGGCTTTTCTAGCTGTTGGGCAATGCTGGCTAAAATATCTGGGTTTTTGGTAAGTTGCAGGTTTAACTGATGTTGTGTCTTTTTAATTTTTTGTTCAGCTACATCAGCAACTTGATAATCGGCAACCGCCGCACAGGCAATAAAAATATCGCTTTGATGAGCAACTTGCTGACAGGCTTCAAGCATTTGTTTAGCGCTTTTAACCGCAATAAGTTCGCAATTAACCGGTTTTTCAAGCGCGGTAGGCCCACTCACTAAAGTGACCAGTGCACCCAATTGCATTGCAGCACTAGCTAAAGCATAACCCATTTTGCCTGAACTGTGATTAGAAATATAACGCACCGGGTCAATCGCTTCTTGGGTAGGCCCTGCGGTTATTAATAACTTTTTACCTTGTAAAACCTGAGGTAAAAAGAATGCCGGTAAATGCTCAATAATCTGGTTAGGCTCAAGCATTCGCCCAGCCCCCACATCACCACAAGCTTGCTCACCTACACCCGGACCAATAATAAAACGACCATCTTTTTTTAGTTGCTCAATATTACGTTGTGTTGCTGGTGCTGCCCACATTTGTTGGTTCATTGCAGGTGAAACCACAGTAGGCGCGGCACTTGCCAAGCATAAGGTAGTTAATAAATCATTTGCCATGCCCTGAGCTAAACGGGCAATTAAATCTGCACTAGCTGGCGTAATTAAAATTAAATCCGCCCACTTGGCTAATTCAATATGCCCCATTGCCGCTTCAGCAGCCGGATCAAGCAAATCATCACTCACCGGATGACCAGAAACTGCCTGCATGGTTAATGGAGTGATAAAAGCTTTCGCTGCGGGGGTCATAACGACCCGAACCTGCGCACCTTGCTCAACTAACCGCCGAGTTAACTCTGCGCATTTATAGGCTGCAATGCCACCGGATATGCCCAGCAATATTTTTTTATTTTGCAATAAGCTCATAATCTTAGGCTCAAAATAGGGTTATTTTGCGATTAAACCGCAGTTTACTATACTTTTTTAAAATGTGCTTGGGATCACAAGTTAATCAGGAAGATAAGATGAGTATAAAAGACTGGCCTGCAACAGAGCGCCCGCGTGAAAAGCTGCTGGCTAAAGGCGCACAAGCATTAACCGATGCAGAATTACTGGCGATTTTTTTACGCACCGGCGTGACAGGCTGTAGCGCAGTACAGCTTGCTCAGCAATTATTAAGTGAGTTTGGCAGTTTACGTAAATTATTAGCGGCCGATCTCACTCAGTTTTGCTCAGCTAAAGGTTTAGGTGCTGCAAAGTTTACTCAACTACAAGCTTGCCTTGAAATGAGTAAACGCTATTTAGCAGAGGTACTAAAAAAAGGCGATGCGTTAACCTCGGTTGCAGCCTGCCGCGAATTTTTAAAAGCGCATTTGCGCGATCAACCACACGAGATATTCGCCTGTTTATTTTTAGATAACCAGCATAGAGTAATTGAGTTTGCACCTTTGTTTTACGGCACAATAGACGGCGCATCGGTTTACCCCAGAGTTGTTGTCGAAAAGTGCTTAGCTAAACAAGCTGCTGCGGTGATTTTTGCCCACAATCATCCCTCTGGTATTGCCGAACCAAGTCAGGCGGATAAAGCCATTACCGAGCGCTTAAAACAAGCTTTAGCTTTGGTTGATATTCGGGTGTTAGATCACTTTATAGTGGGTGATGGCGAGGTGCTTTCTTTTGCCGAACACGGATTGTTGTAAAAAACAGCAATTTTTAATCCAAAAACAAGAAAAAGATTGACTCAATAGCCTGTCTCATGTATAAAATGCGCCCTCTTGAATCAGGGTACGCAAACAATTTTTTCTTGAGTCAGCAAGCTCAGGATTAAGTATTGGAGACACAGCAATGTCTAGAGTATGCCAAGTAACTGGTAAAAAGCCTGTAGTCGGTAACCACCGTTCACACGCTAACAACGCTACTAAGCGTCGTTTTTTACCAAACTTACAATCGCACCGTTTTTGGGTAGCGAGTGAGAACCGTTTTGTTAAACTGCGTGTATCCACAAAAGGTATGCGTATCATTGACAAAAAAGGTATTGATACAGTATTAGCAGATATCCGTGCAAACGGTATCAAAATATAAGGAAGCCTGAATATGCGCGATAAGATCCGATTGGTTTCTAGTGCCGGTACTGGTTTTTTCTACACTACCGACAAAAACAAAAAGAACATGCCTGGCAAATTTGAAATCAAAAAATTTGATCCAGTAGTTCGTAAACACGTTATCTTCAAAGAAGCTAAAATCAAGTAAGCTTTTTTAGAAAACTGTTTTGAAAAACCCGGCTATGCCGGGTTTTTTTATACCTGTATTTTGCTACATTAACCAATATCACTTTTTTATGAGTTAACAGTATGCTTAGTTTAAGCCGCAGAGGTTGGAATAATGTTCTGATATTTTCGACCTTGTTTATGATCTTTTTATTTAATGGATTGCACCATAAGCTGCTGGATAATACCGACAAATCAATGATCAAAAAAAACCTGCTACCCGCAACAGAACTCATATTAACTTTAGATTTGCCTGGCATATCAATTGAACGGGTTGGCCGAGGTTGGCGCAGTGTGCCGGAAAAAAACTTATCAACGGAGCAGCTTCAGCAAATTATGGTTAACTGGCAGTCGCTTGAAGTTAAAACCCTAATGCCAGATCAAAGCCAGCCATTTACCAACCAGCAGCCGGATAAAGTAGCCGTATTTTGGTTTGCAGGGCAAACACAAGGGTTTGTAGTGCAGTGGTTTCAATTAAATGAGCGCACGCTAGTAAATACCCCAAATGGCTGGTTTGAGCTGCTTAATATAGAAAATAAGCAGCTATTTATACCCGTGCTATCTCAAGATGCTTGATTTCAGCCGGAGAAAAAAATGCATGAGACAAAACAAATTGTTGTAGGTATAGTCATTCTACATCAAAACAATTTGGCGCAGTATCAGGCATTTTTAGCCCGGCCCTTCGGGAGCTTCACAGCGCTTCCACTACTGCATCATATTGGTTTGA
>NZ_JAOPFU010000070.1 GCF_025515275.1 Catenovulum sp. 2E275 | reverse complement strand
CTGCGTGTCGCTGCGTTGTGGGGGCGCATTATAGGGACAAAACAAACCCCGTCAACGCTTTTTTTGAATTTATTTCTTTTTTTTAATCGTTCGGTCAATTAACGTACAAAACCTATTAAAAACGCCGATTAATTAAACAGCTCAAGCTGAATAATGAATTTTAAAAAGCAAATTTCATTTATCTTCGCTTAAACCTGTTATGCATTCTATATTTGTATTAATTCATTTTTTGAGCATAACAAATGAAATCGATTAGTCTTTCTAGGAAATTATTAACTCAAGTTTTAACTATTTATATAATCTTGACTGTTTCAATCACAGGGATCCAAATTACCAGTGAATATTATACAACAAAATCTCATATCCAAGATGAACTAAAAACATTACAAGCAACTATCAGCAGTAGCTTAACTCGGTCAATTTGGGAACTTAATACCCAACAAACTATATCCTTAGCACAAGGCTTATTAGCTATGCCTATAATTGAAGGAGTTAAAATTGAAGATGAAAATAGACATTCAATAATCCAATTAGGGAACTATATCGAACATGTCGAAAAAAAAGATAATTTAAATTACAGTGGCAGTTTATTCATTCACCAAAATCAAAAAGGCTTATTTGGTTATCAGTCCCCACTCATTTTTGAATTTGGTGGTCGCCCCGTTGATGTAGGGTTTGTCAGCTTATTTTCATCAAATAAAGTTATTTTTGCTCGAATGGGCTTTCCTCTTATTTTACTTATTTTTAAATCTATTTTTATTACTATTTGTTTATTTACAATTATTTGGTTCACATTTAAAAAATTACTTAGTAGCCCATTGCATGAACTAACTGAACAGGTCCAAAATTTTGATATAGATCGTTTAGAAGAATCAAAATTAACGATTAATTCAGTTGAAAAAAATGAGTTAACCATCTTACAAAATGCCTACAATAATCTCATTAACCGTCTAGTAGGCTATGGGGACGCATTAGACAAAGCTAACAAGCAATTATTAGAAGCCAATAACAAACTTGATGAACAAAATTTATTGTTAGAGCATGAAGTTGCTAAAAAAACGGCTCACTTGAGTCGGATGATGATAAATATTGAAACGCAGAAGAAGCAATTGGAAGAAAATCAAAGCCAGCTCGCCATGGGTATAGAAAGTCAAAAACAATCAGAACAAGCGCTATTAGCTAAACAATCAGAGCTTGAAATATACTTAAATGAGCTCAAACATACCCAAGGTAAATTATTAGAATCAGAAAAAATGTCTACATTAGGCAGTCTTGTTGCAGGAGTAACTCATGATGTTAATACTCCTATAGGAATAAGTATTACTGCTAATAGTTTTTTAGCTGAGCAACTAAATATAATAAATAGCTCACTAAGCAATAAAAATTTAACTCAAAGTCAATTAAAAAAATTTATTGATGATGCAAATGAAAGTGTTGATTTGATAGACCTAAACTTAAAACGGGCAACGGAGCTTATTTCAAGTTTCAAACAAATTGCGGTTGACCAAGCAAGTGAAGCGATACGAACGATAGAAATAAAGGAATATGTAGGAGAAATACTACATTCACTCAAACCAAAATTTAAAAACACCCAGCATAAAATTAACTTTACATGCGATAAAACAATTGAAATGAGTTGTCCCGCAGGTGCCATATCACAAATATTCACGAATTTAGTTATGAACTCCTTAATTCATGGTTTTGAATCAAAACCTAATGGAGAGATCAACATATCCATTGCAGACTCAGACTCTCAAACAGTCGAAATTATTTACCAAGACAACGGAAAAGGTATAGATAAACAATCTCTTTCTAACTTTTTCAAACCATTTGTTACCACTAAAGCTAACCAAGGCGGTAGCGGTTTAGGCACTCACATAATATATAATTTAGTGAAACAAACATTAAAAGGACAAGTTCAGGTTGAAAGTGTTCCAGGTCAAGGTTTAACTTATCGCATGCTGATTCCAAAGTTTACCCCTTTTTAATATTATCAGACTGACGAAATACTGCTTTCTTATTCAGTTTGCGTTGTAGAGTTCGCCTGTGCATATTAAGTTGGCGAGCAGTTTCAGATATATTACCGGCATTAGCAGTTAGTACCGCTTGAATATGCTCCCACTCTAATTGTGATGCAGACATGGGCGCTAATAATTTATCTTCATTGAGATCAGCCAAAACTTCATTTTGCTGAAATCCAGTTTTCATTTTTAACTCAGCCTCTATTTTTTCTAAAAGCTTAGAAAAGCTCATCGGTTTGGTTAAATAATCATCCGCCCCCGATTTAATCGCATTAACACAAGTTGCGATACTGCCATATCCAGTCAGCATAAAAATGATACTATCAGGCAATTGAGTTCTGAGTTGCTCAACTAAAGATAAACTGGATTCGGTACCTAAATTTAAATCAAGCAGTAGTAAATTCGGCTTTAACTTATTTGCTGCGATGAGTGCTGCTTGGCAGTTGTGTACTATCTCAGCACAATAACCGACCCGCTCAAATTGGCGCTGTAGGGTTTGCGCAAATACCAGATCATCATCCAGTATCAATAACTTATTTTTCATTTTACAACCCACTTAACGGCAAACGAATTTGAGTTAATGCTCCGTCATCATTATTAATTAAAATAATCTCGCCATTATTCCGTTCAATTGCCGCATTAGCCAAAATCAACCCAATTCCCATGCCAAAGTTTTTCTCGGATACCGTATCTAAACCTAACGCTGCCATTTTGTTCATATCAAAACCAGAGCCATAATCCTGAATTGAAATAAATAAGTTATTTCCAATAATTTCCGCAGTTAATAAAATCTGACTACTAGATTTAGCTAACCCGGCATCCGCAGCGTTATCTAATAAGTTTAAAATTGCCATTTCTAAATTAAGGTCAGTCAAAATTGTATAATCATTTAATTCATCAGCAAATTGCGTATTTAGTTGAATTTCATTACGGCGATTCCACCATAACTTGCAAATGTGCAACATAAAATCATTAGCTTTAATTTGCTCGGGAGTATTAAGCTTAGCTTGCTGAGCTATCTGTTTAACTGTTTGTTGGCAATTATCCAGTTGTCCGGATAATTGCACTAATAAATCGGCACATACTTTGTCTTGCTGTTTTTCTTGCAAAATTAACTTTAACTCATCAACTAACATTCCAATCGTAAATAAAGGTGTAGATAACTGATGTGCGGTATTAGCGGCATAAGTTGCCACTGCCAAAATTTGCTCATCCCGCATTTGTTGCTCTTTTAAATTAGAAATTTCACTACGCTGGCGAATTAACCTCAAACGTTGGGCAGACATAAACCAAGTCATTGCAATCACAGAAAAAACAAATGTCAGCCACATCCCTTGTAAATGTTCAGCCATAGCATGATGATGTGAATGAAAACTAGCCTGCCAGATTAACCAAGAGTACGCTGCAATTGCACCAGCGGTAATACTCCATGCCAAGCGCTGCGATAATAAAATAGAGGCTGAAATAATCGGCACATATAAAATAGAAATAGCCCCGTTCATTGCACTGCCATTTAAATATAAAAGCAAACTAAAGCCAATTAAATCAACCCAGTGAGAAATCACCAAAGCCTGTTTCCATTTAACAAACTGCAAAATAATCTGGCAAACTAAATAACCCGCCAGCACCAACCAACTAAACATGCCTTGTGGCGATATAAATAAAAATATGACAATGCAAATTAACACCAATAAAAGCCGGATTAAGGTTAAAGTGTAAGATTTGGTTAATTCTTGCCAACTAAGCATGCTGTAAAGTCCTGTAGCTGATAGAGTCGTGCGATATTTATTATTTCATCATAAATTAATTTAAAATCGAATTTAATCTTTCCCCAGACTACCACTTTAAAAAACAACCAGTTAACATAGCCAAAAAACAAATCAAATAATATGAGGCAATATGGCAAGTAAAAGTGGAATTTCAAGAATGTTTTCCGCCTTATGGGGAAGCATTAATTTTACGAGAAAACTCATCATCAATTTACTTTTTTTTGGAATTTTAATTGTTGTAATTATTGCGTTATCCGCAGATAAAGAACAATTTACTGTTCCGGCTTCCAGCGCTCTGGTTTTAAATTTATCCGGTAATATTGTTGAGCAAAAACAAATTGTAAATCCGTTAGATGACTTAATGATGCAAGCCAGTGGCGCACCAGAGCAACCGGCAGAAACCTTGCTATCAGATGTATTAATGGTTTTAGATGCAGCCAAACAAGATAGCCGGATTAAAGCCGTGGTGTTAGATTTACAACAGCTCTCCGGCGCTGGTGTCAACAAGCTTGAAGCAATTGGTGATAAATTAAATCAAATCAAAGCTGCTGGTAAACCGGTTTATGCAATTGGCGATTACTACACTAAAAACCAATACTATTTAGCCAGTTATGCCGATGAAGTCATTTTGCATCCAATGGGGTTTGTCTTACTTGACGGCTTTAGTAATTACCGTCTGTATTACAAATCAGCACTCGAAAAATTAAAAGTATCTACCCATGTATTTAGAGTCGGCACTTACAAATCATTTGTCGAACCGTATATCAGAGATGATATGAGTGATGCAGCTAAAACGGCTAATCAGGAATGGCTTTCAAGACTGTGGCATATTTATAAAACAGATGTTGCTAAACGCAGAAACATAGACTTAAAAAACTTTGATGAAGAATTGTCTGTTTTCAGCGAAAAATTTGAGCAATCTAATTATGATTTTGCCCAATATGCGCTGAATAATCACTGGGTGGACAGTTTAAAAACCCGTGAAGAAGTAGAGCAAACAATCGCTAATGTAGTGGGCTGGACAGACAATAAACGCAGTTATAATCAAGTTAATTTCCAACAGTATTTGGGATTAAGCAAACCTTTATTTAATCAAAACACTGAAAATCAGGTAGCGATTATTGTTGCCTCTGGCAATATTTTGGATGGCAAACAACAACCCGGAACAGTTGGTGGCGACAGCACAGCCAAATTGCTTGAAAAAGCCCGCTTAAATGACAAAGTGAAAGCTGTGGTGTTACGTATAGATAGCCCAGGCGGCAGCGCGTTTGCGAGCGAAGTTATTCGCCGCGAAATAGATTTATTACAAGCAGCCAATAAACCGGTTATTGCATCCATGAGTTCTGTTGCAGCATCGGGCGGTTATTGGATTGCCAGTAGTGCAGACGAAATTTGGGCGCATCCAACCACAATCACAGGTTCAATTGGTGTATTTGGCATGTTAATGACATTTGAAAATACCCTAGATTATTTAGGAATTCATACCGATGGTGTCAGCACAACAGAATGGCCACCGCTAACGCCAACCATTGCACTGGATGAAAGAGTTGGTCAAATTTTACAAAAAAGTACAGAACGAGCTTATCAAAGATTTTTACAGTTAGTTTCTGAACACAGAAATATGACGCTGGAAGATGCCGATAAAATTGCCCAAGGCCGAGTTTGGATTGGCGAGCAAGCATTTGGGTTAGGTTTAGTAGATAAACTGGGTAATTTAAATCAGGCTGTTGAGTCAGCTGCTGATCTTGCTGGTTTAGATCAATTTTCTACTACTTTAATTGAGCAAGAACTTAGTCCACAACAACAGTTAATAAAAGAGATTTTTGGTCAAGTCAGCAGTTGGGCCAGCAGTTCACCAGAAATCAAAGTAGAAACAGCATTGCAAAAACAAATCAATAAAGTCGTTAAAGATTATAATGAATTAAGCCAGTGGAATGATCCTAAAGGTCATTATGCGCTGTGTGTTGCTTGTAGTCTTGAATAGTATTGGTTGTTAATAACCAAAAGTTAGTAATCAAAAAGGCTCGCAATGCGAGCCTTTTTTGTTTTCATTGAGCTGTTTTTTTAGCTGCCAAATCTGAGCGCTACATCAGAAAATCTGCATGATTAAACCGCTCTAACCAACCGTATAATCTTACGATAGTTAAAGCTATTTACACTTAACGCTTCCACCAAAATATCCGGCATAGTGCAGGTAAAATAATCACCGCCGCCAGCATATTAACAATAAACATAAAGGTTAATAAAACCCCCATATCCACTTGGAATTTCAGCGCAGAGAATAACCAAGTGCTCACCCCAATCGCCAGCGTTAACCCGGTAAATATAACCGCACTGCCGCGTTCTTTTAATGCATCCAAATACGCCTGATTTAACGAAAAGCCTTGCTTTAATTTTGCTGACATTGTGGACAATATATAAATGCCATAATCCACACCAATACCAACCCCTAGTGCAATAACCGGCAACGTATAAACAGTTAACCCTATTTGCAAATAAGTCATTAATGCCTGAGCTAAAGTCGATACTATATATAAAGGTAAAACCACGGCAATCGTTGCCCTCAATGATTTAAAGCTCAATAAACACAAAATAAACACAGCTGCATAAACATATAACATCATGGGTAACTGAGCTGCACTTACCGCCTCATTGGTTGCCCCCATGACCCCAGCCGGGCCAGATGCTAATTTAAAGCTAAGGTTATCTAATTCATATTGGCTTTTTTGTGCTTTAACCGCGTCTACCACTTGCTCAATAGTTTCAGCTTTATGATCAGCCAAATACAAAATGATTGGCATTGCGCTACAATCAGTATTAAGCAAACCAGTCCCGGTTGATACCCTAGAAACAGATTGCGCCAAGGTAGCACTATCTTTTGGAAGTATCTGCCATTTTAAATTCCCCTCGTTATAGCCTGCTGTAATCACCTTAGTGATAGAGGTTAAACTGACACTCGACTGCACGGCTGGCAACTGAGTTAAAGCCCACTGAAAATCATCAATATTTTTCATCACCGGATATTGAGTACAAGCATCGGCTTCGGTTTCAGCAATTACTGATAAAATGTCAACGCCAACTTCAAATTTATCCGTGATTAAAAATGTATCCTGATTATAACGGGACGATTCATGCAAAGCAGGTGCGCCTGCATGTAAGTCACCCACTTTAAGATTTTGAGCTTGCCAATAACCAAAGCCAAATAAACAGGCAGCCGTAATCACTACCCCAACCGCAACTTTAGGGTGAGTTAATTTGATTAAATAAGGCCAAAATTTTTCGCTACGGCTATGTTGAGACTTTTCCAAATAACGCGGTGAAAACTGAATAAAAGACACCAGTACAGGCAATAAAATCAGATTGGTTAAAATAATCACCCCAACCCCAATTGAAGCCGCAATTGCCAACTCCTGAATAACGCCAATATCAATACTTAAAATAGTGATAAAGCCAATACAATCAGATAATAACGCAACAAATCCTGCTAAAAATAAACTATTAAAGCTTAGCTTAGCAGCCTCTATGCTTTGCATTCCGCTGGCAACGTTTTTCCCTATTGCATTAATCATTTGCACGCCATGACTTACCCCTATCGCAAAGATTAAAAAGGGCAGCAAAATAGACATAGGATCCAACCCAAATCCGAGTAAAGATAAAATCCCCAACTTCCAAATCATAGCAACAACAGAGCAAATAACGGGGAATAACATAAGCCTAAGTGAGTGGCAAAACAGATAAACCAAAACTGAGGTGATTAAAATTGCGACAACAAAAAACATCACAACTTCTTTAGCGCCGGATGCTACATCGCCAACCATTTTAGCAAAGCCGATAATATGAATTGTGTGCGCTGGCGTTTCAAATTGACCGCGAATATCCTGCTCAAGCTGTTTAGCAAACTCAATGGTATCAATCGGCTGGTGAGTAGTGGGATCTAAGTCCAGCAACTGAGCAGCCACCATAGCACAGCTATAATCATTAGAGACTAAACGCCCAACCTGACCCGACTTTTCAACATTACGTTTTACAACTTGTAAGCCTTTTTGGTCATTCACAAAATTTGCAGGAATAACTGGCCCGCCAGTAAACCCCTGCTCTACTATTTCGGTGAAACGGACACTTGGTGAAAATAAAGATAACACCTGCGCCCTATCAACACCGGGAATAAAAAATAGTTGGTCATGTATTTTTTTTAACTTATCAAAAAATTCCGGCTGATAAATATCACCAGACGAATCACACACCGAAATTAACACCCGGTTAGCGCCACCAAAATCTTCAGCATACTCTAAATATGTTTGCATATAAGGATGCTTAAGCGGAATATTTTTGGTAAAAGCGGCATCCAGTTTTATTTGGCTAGCAAAATAAGCTAAGACAATGGTTAATAGAGCAAAAAAGCCAACAATCAACTTACGCTGGCTAAAAATAAACTGCTGAACAGCTAAAATAAGTCGCGACAAAATAAACCTCTTAACTTACAAAACAGATTTGTTGATGGCTTCTAACCCTTTATCACCGACAAACCAAATCTGGTCATTTAAAATTGCACCGTTTAATACCGCTTTACTTTTGAGCTTAACTAAAGGTTTTGCAATTTGAGTTTGCGCTTGCCAAATCCAAACAGTTTGGCTGTTGCCCATTAATAACCAGCGATTATTATCTAACGCTAACACAGAGTTAATATTGACCGGTTCGGTGATTTCAATTTCCTGCCAATCAAAACCTTGCGCTGCATTAAGCTCACTAGCAAACAGATGACCGCGCAAACCACCAACCAATACCTGATTATTTGCTCCCACTTCAAAGTACGAACCTTGGTAAATATCCTCAAGCCTTTGCCAGCTATGACCAAAATCATCGCTTATTGCAATTAACCCTAATTCGCCTACCAATATTAAGCGACCATCTTCAAGTAATTTAATCCGGTTCAAGTGGGGTTGAAGCGCAGCCGCTTCGTCATCAAATAACTCAGGAGAATCTTGTTTTATTTCATCTAAATAAGCTTGATCGTCTACCGATAAAATACTGGCATGAATTTCTTTTTGCCAAGTTTCACCGCCATCCTGGGTACGATAAAACAAACCATAAGCGCCAATTGCAATACCGTGTTCAGCCGTCAAAAAAATCACATCTAAAAAAGGAGAATTCGTTTCTAGTTGCAAACTAATTTGCCAGCTTTCGCCACCATCCAAGCTATGTAAAACTGTGCCTAAATGGCCAACAGCCCAAATATCATTTTTATTAATAGCATAAACCGCAGTTAACGTATTGTCGGTTGGCGAATTTTTTAACTGCCAGTCAGAGTTAACTTGTTTGGTTAAGATGTGTCCTCGTTCACCAACAGCAATTAAGTTTTGCTGATCTAACGAGGTAATATCTAATAATAAAGAGGATTTGATCTGAGTTAGGTCAGTTGCAAAAGCGCTTTGCATTAGCAAGCTAATGCAAAGCAAAAGAAAGGTTTTAAAATAGTTAAGCATGATAAATTAACGTATGCCTTCACGTCTTAACGCTTGAGGGGTGAAATCTCCTTTATCCAACTCAACATTAAAATCATACATTTTTTCGTTGTTATCCAAACCTAGCGCCAAATAACGGCGTGAATTAAGGTCATGATAAACATCTAATGTACTCCACAAAGTAGGTACTTCGTAATAGTTCACAACATAAGTAAAGTTAACCCGATATAACTCATCCCGGTTATCGTAAGTATCAACAACCGAAATCTGCCAACTATCTTCGTCTATATAAAATACACGCTTTTTATAAATATGACGCATATTAGGTTTTAACTCTGCCTCAATCACCCAAACTCTATGCTTTTCAAAACGGGTATAATCAGGATTAATATGACCCGGCTTTAAAATATCATCATAACTAATACCTTGTTGATGAAGTGCATAGTTATTGTAAGGAATATAAAGTTCCTGTTTGCCTTTTAAAGTCCAGTTATAACGGCTTGGAGAGCCATTAAACATATCAAACTCATCCGTTGTTCTTAATCCGTCAGACGCAGTACCCGGTGCATCAAATGCAATATTTGGTGCTTTTCTAACACGTCGCTGGCCTGTGTTATAAGTCCATGCTTGGCGAGGTTGTTTAATTTGATTTAAAGTCTCGTGAACTAATAATGCCGTACCTTTTAAACGCGATGGTGAGGTAACTTTTTGCTTGAGCATAGAAATAACATTTTCCTGCTCCAACTCTTGTGGTGTTGCATTTTTACGCGAGTAATCCATCATCACTTCTTCTTCAAAACCAATCATGGTGTAATCACCTGATGCAGTAGGTGCAGCCTGTCCACCCCAACGCGCAATATCAGTACCACGGAATCTTAAAATATGGTTCCAGATAGCTTCTAAGCCATTTTGTGGAATTGGAAAAGGGATCCCAATTGCAGCGCCAGATACACCTTCACCATCTTCAATTAAGTGTGCTCGCGTTGCATTAACTTTTGTTGCATCGTAAATATAACTAGGTTGAGAAGCCGACCTATGAGTTTGATACACAGGCATTTTAAAAGTATCCGGATAAGCTTTAAATAAAGCGATTTGTCCCGGGGTTAAAAATGCCTGATATTGCTGATAATTTTTGCTAGTGATCTCAAATAAAACTTTATCTGTTTTATATGGATCTGGGTGATGATCACCTACTTTATAACCCGCCGGCGGCTGAGTAATACCACCTTGCCATGCAGGGATAGAACCATCTTTATTAGCCTGCTGTTCTGCGCCAATTGGCGTTAAACTGTTACCGAGTTGTGCAGCCTGCTGCTCAGAAACTTTAGCCTGTGCTACATTAGATGCAACACTTAAAGCCAATAAACTTATTACCATAGAAATTTTGCGTTTCATAATACAACCTTTTGATAATCTGGTTTATAACGAATACTTAATGCTTAACGAAACATAATCCCGGTCAGAAAAACCATTGCTCTGACCTACACCACCCCAAAAAGCATTGTAGCTTAGTTCAAGACCCAAAGTTTTTTGATAATCAAAATTCACACTGAGTGCCGCTGATTGGCGATCTTCAACAAATAAAAACATAGGATCAGGTGTAATCCCTTTTACATCATGCGAAAAAACTATTTTAGGCTGAACATTAATCCCATAAAAGAGGTTATTATAATCCAAACGAGCTAATACTCGATAACCCCATGACGTTTCAGTTGGAAACGGCGTTGTTTCAATCCCATTTGAAATTGCAGAGATTAACCCTTGATTAACTGGTAAAACGCCACCTCTCGCTGTGCCCGGTCCATTTAATCTCAGTTCATCATACTCTGGCATATCCTGAATTTGCACAATCCCGGCTTCAGCTAACAAAGCTAGAGAGTCAGCCCCAAAAGTTGGGCCAAATAAATGAGTAACAGTCGCCTGAGCCTGAATCGTATCACGTAAAATATAACCTTTGGCTGTACCACCAGATGGCACATAATCCATTTGTGAAATACCAGCCAGTTCAGGTCTTAACCCTGCATTGGCTAGTTGCTCCGGCATACCCGCATATAACAACTCTACATCATCAATTTGTAGCGGCTCGTCTTGGCGGTAAGTTAACTCACCAGCAATGGCTGTTTCATTCAAACTAGTATTAAAACTAAAACCATATAATTGAATATCTTCAGGATATTCTAAATAGGCCTGAGTAAATATTTTTAAATCCTGAAAGTTTTTATCAGTTATATTATTCGCTAATAAATATTGAATATCCTGATAAATACTAGCAACCTCAAAATTACTTGCTCGCCCCGAAATAACCGGACGGCGACTATGATAATTCATATAATACAAGCCAAATTCAGTATCGTTTAAATCAGGCGCATAAATCCCCAATTTTAAACCATATTGGCCACCATCACTTGGTTTTATATCACCGTTACTTTCGCGTGCACGAATGGCCGTTTTAGTACCAAATAAATAATAAGGTGCGGTAATCTGATAAAACTGCTGCGCTAACGCTTGTTGCTGCTCAGGCGTTGCTGCGCCCATCTGCGCAACTAATGTGTTAATATCATCAATATTGTTGGATAAATAACCCTTAGCAAAAGTATTCATCTGATTAACTAAATATTCGGTATTAATGTCCGGATGCTGAGTAAAACCAATTTGCACATTGTTATAATAACCACCATAACCCGCAAAATCGTTAGTTGAAAAATAACTGCCTGCGGCGGGTAGAATAGTTTCTTCCCATTCGTATTGATAAAAGGCATCTAACGAAACATTATCGGTTAAACCAATTGATGCCCACAACATACCAACCGGAATAAAAGCTTCTTTTAACTCTGCCCCCGGCGCTTTTAATCTGGCAATATCGACTGGATTAATCTCATTAATGCCATGTGCAATTAATGTACTTTCACCCCAGCTAACCACCTGATCACCCAGTTTTACCGAAACAGGCATATCGCCAATATCAAAATGGCCATAAATAAAAGCATCTAAAAAGCGAAAATCCTGACAAATACGCTCTTTTGCTTTTTTATCAGCACATAAATCGTAATATTCACCAGTGAGTGGATGTTTCCATTCTTTATGCTGCGAAGCGGCCTGATCATAAAAATACATAAACCGGCTGAAAAATCCCCAGTCGCCTGCATTAATATCTAACTCATGCGAGCCGGAGATCATGCGGGAAAAAGCTTTACCGGGATCATGATTAAGATTCGCTAAATCACCATTTGCAGAATAAGAACCCGGCTGACTCCACACATCACTAGGAGTATAAACGGGATTTAAAACCGCATTATAAGGACCCTGCTTATTTTGCCAGTTCACATTAGGCTGGTTATTCTTACCAATTAAAGACCAATCCCGGTTTTCAACCCGATAACTGGTGCCCACCGTAAAAGTAGAGTCAAAACTAATATCAAGTCCGGCAACTTCAAATTGTGAAGCCAAAGCGGAAACAGAAAGAGAACTTAATAAGCTAGCAGCAATAGCTGACTTACAAAATCCAAGAGCCTCAGGTCGATTCATAACAACTCCTACGCAGCAAAAAGCGGTTTGATTGCGCTCAACTGAACATTTTTCGATTCAACAATTACAATATTTTAACACAAGATAGTGGTCTTACCAGCTAAATCATTAAAACTTAGAGCTTATTTTTTTGATATTCAAAAAAATTAATTTTTACAATTTTGCTAAATATAGTTCAGTTAATCAATTTGACTTAGTCTAAAGAGAGATTTTTTGATGGATTTGAGAATATTTTAACCAAGTTGATTATTAAACCAACAAACGAAATAAAAAGTTCATTTTATACTTGCAATCTAAAACAAATACTATAGTATGCACGCCTCGTTAACGCAGCAAACTCAAATAGCTTGCAGCGGCACTATTGACGCGGGATGGAGCAGCTTGGTAGCTCGTCGGGCTCATAACCCGAAGGTCGTTGGTTCAAATCCAGCTCCCGCAACCAATTC